>DAIRVP010000036.1:0-36353 GCA_036802765.1 Candidatus Rokuibacteriota bacterium | reverse complement strand
ATCCCCAGCCTCGCGGTGCCGCTGTCGATCGTCGGCACGTTCGCAATCATGTACGCGCTCGGCTACACGATCGACATCATCTCGCTGATGGCGCTGACCCTCTGTGTCGGCTTCGTCGTCGACGACGCGGTCGTCATGCTCGAGAACATCGTCCGGCACATGGAGCACGGTGAAGACCGCATGACGGCGGCGCTCAGCGGGGCGCGCGAGATCGGCTTCACGATTCTGTCGATGACGCTCTCGCTGGCCGCCGTGTTCATCCCGGTGCTGTTCATGGGCGGTGTCGTCGGGCGGCTGCTGCACGAGTTCGCGATCACCATCGGCGCCGCCGTCCTCGTGTCGGGCGTCGTGTCGCTGACGCTGACCCCGATGCTCTGTAGCCGCTTCCTCAAGCCGCCGCACGCGGGGCAGAACCGCCTCTACGATGCCTCGGAGCGCTTCTTCGACGGCATGCTGCATACGTACGACGCGACGCTCAAGTGGGTGCTGCGCCACCGCATCATCACGATGGCGACGCTGGTGCTCACGTTCATCGTGACGGGAGCGTTGTTCTATCGCATCCCGAAGGGCTTCATCCCCACCGAGGACAACGGAACGATCTTCGCGTTCACAGAGACGGCCCAGGACATCTCGTTCGACGCCATGGTGAACAAGCAGAAGGCCGTGGCCGACATCATCCGCGAGGACCCCGCCGTTCAGCAGAGCATGTCGTTCATCGGCGCGTCCGGCTCGAGCGTCGTCCTCAACAACGGGCGCGTCTTCTCCTTGCTGAAGTCGCGCGAGGAACGGCCACACGCCGAGAAGATCATCGAGCGCCTGCGGCCGAAGCTGGCCACCGTGCCCGGCATCCGTGTGTACCCGCAGATCCTGCCGACCATCCGGATCGGCGGACAGCTCACCAAGGCCGTCTATCAATACACGCTGCAAGACACCGATACGCAGGAGCTCTACTACTGGGCGCCGCTCATCTACGACAAGCTGCGCCAGCTGCCCGGCCTGCAGGATGTCAACACCGATCTGCAGATCACGAGCCCGCAGCTGACCGTCGAGATCGACCGCAACAAAGCCTCCACCTTCGAAGTCAGCGCGGACCAGATCGAGAACGCGCTTGGCGCCGCGTACGGCGCCAAGCAGGTCTCGACGATCTACACGCCAGCGAACCAGTACTGGGTGATCCTGGAGGTCGATCCGCAGTTCCAGCGCGATCCGACCGCGCTCGGCCTCCTCTACGTTCGCAACGCGCGAGGCACGCTGGTGCCGCTGGCGTCGGTGGCGACGATGACGCCCGGCATCGGTCCGCTCACGGTCAACCACCTCGGGCAGTTGCCCGCGGTGACGATCTCGTTCAACACGCGACCCGGCGTCGCGCTGTCACAGGCCGTGACCGAGGTCGAGCGCGTCCAGCGCGAGCTCCGAGTTCCCGCCACGGTGACCGGCACGTTCCAGGGAACGGCGCAGGCGTTCCAGGCCTCGCTGCAAGGGCAGGGGATGCTGCTACTGATCACGGTGCTCGTCATCTATCTGGTGCTCGGCGTGCTGTACGAAAGCTTCATCCACCCGCTGACGATCTTGTCGGGACTGCCTTCGGCGGGCGCGGGCGCGCTGCTCACGCTGTGGCTCTTCGGGATGGAGCTCAACGTCTACGGCTTCGTGGGCATGATCATGCTGATCGGCATCGTCAAGAAGAACGCGATCATGATGATCGACTTCGCGATCGAGGCCGAGCGTGGCGGCGTGTCGCCCGCGGAGGCGATCTATCAGGGCTGTCTGCTCCGCTTCCGCCCGATCATGATGACGACGATGGCCGCGCTGCTCGGCACGCTGCCGATCGCGCTGGGGATCGGCGCCGGCGCCGATGCGCGGCGTCCGCTGGGTCTGGCCGTCGTCGGTGGGCTCGTCGTGTCCCAGCTCCTGACGCTCTACATCACGCCCGTGCTCTACCTCTATATGGAGTCGGCGCAGAAGTATCTCGCGCGCCACGCCGTGTCGCGGGTGTTCTTCTGGCGCCGGCCGGCGCCGCAGCCGTCCTGAGAGTTATTTCCGCGACGTGATGCTGTAGCCGCGGGCCCGCATACAGCCGTCGACCGCGTCGCGGTCGACGGCGAGGATTGCGGAGCCCCGCGGGCCCCCGGCGACATCGAGCGACGCCTTCGTGCATTCCGCTTCGTCGCTTTTGCGCTGCGCGTCCGTCACGCCGGGCTTGTCGTACACGGGTTTGCCGCGCGCCGACGCGCAGCCGCCCATCAGCGCCGCCACAATCACTGCCGCCAGCACGATCCTCATGTTGCCTCCGTGTGCCGCAAGCGATTATGCCAGCGTCGTCTCATCGTATCGAACCGATGTAATCAGCGAGCGGCTCGAGATCGGTGTCGGCGACCGGTTGGGCCGCCTGCGTCATAGCGCCATCGAGGTCGCCGCGCGTCCGGGCCTTGAAGCCGCGCATCTGCGCCAGGACATATTCGCGCGACAGACCGCGTAGTCGCGGTGCGTACTCGCGTCCGCCGAAATCGCGACCATGACAGTCGTTGCAGTGATACGTCTCGGCCAGTCGCCGTCCCGAGTCGGTGCGCGTGGTGTCGACCGGCGCCGGCGCCGCCGCTGTGGAGCGCTGCGCCGCGAAGAACGCGGCGAGATCGCCCATATCGGCTTCGCTCAGCGCCGCCGCGATCGGCGCCATCTGAGGATCCACACGACGCTTGTCGCGATAGAGCAGGAGTTGCCAGTGCAGGTACGTCCCGACCTGGCCTGCGAGCGTGGGCACGGTGGGGTTGGTGGAGTTACCGTCGATGCCGTGGCACGCGACGCAGGCGGCGGCTTTACGGCGGCCCGCTTCGAGGTCGGCGGCAAGGGTACGTGGAGCAGCAACCAGTCCCGCGATCAACACCAGCAAGAGAGTTCGAACCGAACGTGTCGTCAATGGTTGGAATAGGATGCGAGCGGCCTTGTTTTTGGACGTCAGGGAGGGCTGGACGGCCCCCCCAGTGGCCCCCCGATTCACGCTGGAAGCGACAACCGTTCCGAACCTATCGTCCGTAGCTCACGCGATAGATCGCGCCGGCGTAGTCGTCGGAGATCAGCAGCGAGCCGTCTTTCATCTGCCGCGTGTAGACGGGTCGCCCCCAAATCTCGTCGCCCTGTAGCCAGCCTTCGGCGAACGGCTCATACTTCGGCACGTCGCCCGGCCGGAGCGTCACCATCATGACGCGGAAGCCGATCTTCTTCGTGCGGTTCCACGAGCCGCGCTGCGCGAGGAACATACGGTTCTTGTACTCGGCCGGGAACATCGAGCCCGTATAGAACTCCACGCCGTTGCCCGCGACGTGCGGTCCCGTCTTCAGCAGCGGTGCAGCGAACTCGCCGCACGAGCGGCCTTTGCCGAACTCTGGGTCCGGGATGTCGCCCTGATGGCAGTACGGATACCCGAAGTGCAGGCCCTTCTTCGGGGCGACATCGAGACGATCCTGCGGTACGTCCTCACCGAGCCAGTCGCGCGCGTGCGTGGTGAAGTACAGCTCCTTCGTCACCGGATGCCAGTCGAACCCGACGCTGTTGCGAACGCCGTGCGCCCAGTACTCGAAGCCGGTGCCGTCGGGATTGATCCGCGAAATGTTGGCATGGGTGTCGGGTGGGATGCAGATGTTGCACGGCGCGCCGATGTTGAAATACAGCTTACCGTCGGGGCCGAACGCCAGATACTTCCAGCCGTGCGGCGCGTCCTTCGGCAGCGTGTCGTACACCACCTTCATCTCCGGCGGGCTGTCCAGATTGCCTTCGATGCCTTCCATTTTGGTGATGCGGTGAATCTCGGCGATGTACAGCGTGCCGTCCTTGAACGCGACGCCATTTGGCAGGTTGAGGCCTTTGGCGATGGTTTTCACCTCGCGCGTGCCGCCTTTGTCGACCACGGCGTAGACATTGCCTGCCACGCGGCTGGATACGAACAGCGTGCCCTTGTCGCCCCACGTCATGACCCGCGCGTTGTTGATGCCGCTGGCCCAGAGCTCCACCTTGAAGCCCTGCGGCACTTTGATCTTGCCGATCGGGATCTCGCTCGCCGCTTTCGGCGCCGGCGGCTGGGCAATCGGCGACAGCGTCGAGCTTTCCATGTCCTTCGGCTGCCCCTGCTTCCACGTCGGCGGCGCCGTCGACTGCTGGGCTGCGACGAAACCCGACGCGAGGAGAAGGGCTGAGACGACGGTGAGCGCCAGCGCGAACCGCAACGGGCTATGCCTCATGACAGGTCCTCCGCAAGGGCATGACGGATTTGGCTCGATTGGCGCCAGACGCTATCGCTCAGCCCCCGCCTTGTCAAACCCCGCCCAACCACGGGCCGACAGCTGTTTGACAAGCCGTGCCCACTCGACTAGCATCTGAGCCGCGTTCGGGCAAGGGGTGACTCGAGCCGCTGGGAGGTGCTGACATGGTGTGGGAAGCTCCTGAGGTGACGGAAGTGCGGATGGACGCCGAGATCAACTCCTACCAGGATGATTTCGGCAGCGAGCCGGACGACCGCTTCTAACATCGTCTGAACTGACTCACCACGAGTCAGCCGCAGCCCTTCGCGTCCCTGCCAAGGTCGACGCGAGGGGCTGTCGCATCTATGGGGGATGACGGGTGCTGATCCGTGTGCTGGGCTCGGCAGCGGGAGGCGGCTTTCCCCAGTGGAACTGCGGCTGTCCGAACTGCCGCGGGGTGCGGGACGGCACGCTCCGGGCGACCGCGCGCTCCCAGGAGTGTGTGGCCGTCGCCGCCGACGGAGCGGCGTGCTGCATCTTATTGAACTGCTCTCCCGAGATTCGTGCGCAGGTCGAGAGCTTTGCAGGTCTGCATCCACGCGGGCCGCGCCACTCGCCGATCGGCGCCATCCTGTTGACGAATGGTGACCTCGATCACTGCCTCGGACTCCTGTCGCTCCGTGAGTCGCATCCGCTCGTCGTGTACGCGACGGAGTCCGTCCGGCGCGGCTTCACCGAAGACAATGTCCTCTATCGCACGCTCGAGCGCTTTCCCGGCCAAATGACGTGGCGAGTGGTCAAAGCCGGTCGCGAGGAGGAAATCATCGACGTCGACGGGCGGCCGACCGGGCTCGCCGCGGAGCCGGTCATCGTCCCCGGCAAGGCGCCGGTGCATCTCGAACGAGCGCGTCCGGCGGATCCCGAGGACAGCGTCGGCTTTCTCATCCGCGAGACGCGCAGTGGTCGGCTGCTGGCGTACTTCAGCGGCGTCGGCGCGGTGACGGCCGACGTGCGGCATGCGCTCAGCGGCGCCGACGCCATTTTCTTCGACGGCACGTTCTGGTCGCCCGACGAGCTGCCCGCGCAGGGCCTCGGCACGAAGCGCGCCGAAGACATGGCGCACGTCCCCGTGGGCGGCGCCGCGGGCAGTCTGGCGCAGCTGGCTGGCGTGAGCGCGAGGCGCCGCATCTACATCCACCTCAACAACACGAACCCGTTGCTGCGCGACGATTCGCGCGAGCGCGAGGCCGTCGCGGCTGCCGGCTGGGAGGTCGCGTGCGACGGCATGGAGATCCGCCTGTGAGCGAGCACGCCGTGCGGCCGCCGCTGGGACGCGAAGAATTCATCGAGTGGGTGCGTCGCGAGGGCGAGCACCGCTACCACGACCATCACCGCTATCACCAGCTGATGCACGACGGAAAGCTCACGCGGATGCAGCTGCAGCAGTGGGTCCTCAATCGCTACTACTACCAGACCCGCGTGCCCATCAAGGACGCGATCATCCTGTCCAAGTCGGAAGACCCGGCGTTCCGTCGCATGTGGATCCGCCGCATCCGCGATCACGACGGCGACGCGGCGGGTGAGGGCGGGCTCGAGCTCTGGTTGCGGCTGGCCGACGGCGTGGGGCTCGATCGAAACGAAGTGGCGTCGTGCCGCTCCGTCCTGCCCGGCGTGCGCTTCGCGTGCGACGGCTACGTCCAGCTGGTGAGCGAGCGAAGTCTGCTCGAGGCGGTGGCGTCGTCGCTGACGGAGTTCTTCTCCCCGGATCTCATGACCCGCCGCGTCCTGGCCTGGGAACGGCACTATCCGTGGATCGCCAAGGACATGCTGGACTATTTCCGCACGCGTCCGCCGCGCGCGCGGCAGGACTCGCACGAGGCCATCGAGTTCGTCGTCAAGCACGCGACGACCTACGAGCTGCAGGAAAAATGCATCGCCGCGCTCATCCGCAAGACCGAGATCCTCTGGCACCTGCTCGACTGCCTCTACGTGGCGTATGTCGAACCCGGCTGGGGACCCGGCGGCGCGCGCGTGTGAGCGAGCCACGCGCGATCACGGCCGACAGCCGGCCGGTCGTGGCGGCCAAAGCCAGGCTGCGCTGGGACGCGCGCACGTCGCGTCATCTGCTGCTGTATCCCGAACGCGGTCTGATCCTCAATCCCACCGCCGCCGACGTGCTCCAGCTGTGCACGGGAGAGCACACCGTCGGTGCCATCGTGGATCGCCTCGCCGACAAGTACGCGCCGCAGCCGCGCGAGAGCGTGGAGCGCGAAGTCCTCGCGTTCCTCGCGAACATGGCCGACCGCGGACTCATTCGTCAGCAGGATGACTGAAGAGCCTCGGCCCTATACGCTCGTCGCCGAGCTCACCTACCGGTGTCCGCTCCGCTGCGTGTATTGCTCGAACCCGCGCGACTTCTCGCGGCACGCGGACGCGTTGGGCACCGAGGATTGGCTGCGGATCTTCCGCGAGGCGGAAGCGCTCGGTGTCGTGCAGCTCAATCTCACCGGCGGCGAGCCGCTGCTGCGCGATGACCTCGAGCACCTCGTCGAAGGCGCGCGCGGGCTCGATCTCTACACCAACCTGATCACGAGCGGGGTGCCTCTCGCGCGCGAGCGGCTCGCGCGTCTGAAGTCGCTCGGGCTCGACAACGTGCAGGTGTCCATCCAGGACGTGACGGCGGCCGGCTCGGAGCGCATCGCCGGTCACCGCTCGTTCGAGCGCAAGCTCGAGGTCGCGCGGTGGGTGAAGGGACTCGGCATGCCGCTGACCATCAACGTCGTGCTGCATCGCGAGAATCTCGATCATGTCGCCGACGTGATCGCGCTCGCCGAGACGCTCGATGCCGACCGCCTGGAACTGGCCAACACGCAGTATCTCGGCTGGGCGCTCGCCAATCGCCGCATGCTGCTGCCGACACGGGCGCAGCTGGACGCCGCCCGGGAGGTGGCGCGGCAAGCGCGGCGGCGCCTGCGCGGACGGATGGAGGTGCTATTCGTCACGCCGGATTACTACGCCGACGTGCCGAAGGCATGCATGGATGGTTGGGGGCGCCGATTTCTCGTGGTCGCTCCCGATGGCCTCGTGCTGCCGTGTCACGCCGCGCACACGCTGCCGGGCCTCACGTTCGACAATGCCCGCGAGCGGCCGCTCGCCGAGATCTGGCAAGATTCCGGCGCCTTCGGGGCGTTCCGCGGCGAGGCGTGGATGCCCGAGCCGTGTCGTAGCTGCGAGCGACGCACGGTCGACTTCGGCGGCTGCCGGTGTCAGGCCTACCACCTGACCGGCGACGCGGCGGCCACCGATCCGGCCTGTTCGCTGGCGCCCTCGCACGGGCTGATCGAGGCGGCGCGCGCGGAGGCGCAGACGCCCAACGGCCACGTCATCTATCGGGCGGCGCACGCCTCCGACGGCGCGTGAAGAAGAGACGCGTGGACGCGAGCCTCTGGATCCTGCTGGCGCTGGTCGTCGTGGCGACCGCGGTGGCCTTCGCGCGCGATGCCGCCCTGCCGTGGCGCGGCCTCACGGCGAGCGCGCAGCTGCTGCGCGGTGTCTGGATCGAGCTGGCCCTGGGATTTCTGCTCGCCGGCCTCCTCGAGGTGCTGATTCCGCGGCCTGTGCTTTCCCGCTGGCTCGGGGGCGAAAACCTGAGTCAGGGCATCCTGATCGGGTGGGTGGCGGGCTTGCTCATTCCGGGCGGCCCCTACGTCTTCTTTCCGATCGCCGCCAACATGCTGCGTCAGGGCGCCGCGCCGGCGCCGCTCATCACGCTGCTGACCGCGAAGACGCTCGTGAGTCCGATCCGCATGCTGACCTACGAAGCGCCGCTGCTCGGTTGGCCGCTGACGCTCGCGCGCTTCATCCCCGGCGTGTTGTTGCCGCCGGCGATGGGGTTGCTGGGGCAGTGGCTGTACGGAATCTTCAAGCGCTGAGCGTCGGCACGTCGACCCACGCGCGGCGCGCCGCCGCTTCGCGCGCCGCCTCCAGAACCAGCTGAGCGCGCAGTCCATCTTGCAGTGAAGGCTCCGCCGTCCCGTCACCGCGCAGCGCTGTGAGGAGCCGCGCGGCCAGCGGCGCGATGGTCGCTCGCCCGATCACGTCCATCGGGTCGCTGCCTTCGACGGACGACGTCTCGACGGGGACCGGTGTGAAGCCGCCGCCGCCCGAAGCTCTCGACAAGGTACCGGCATACCAGCGAGAGCCCTCGCGCGTCAGGCTGTAGGAGAGCGCGCCGCGCGTGCCGGAGATCTCGAGCGCGTGGTCGTTCCGCCCGTGCGACGCGCGGCTTGCGACCAGCGAGACCTGGGCGCCCGAGGCCAGCTCGGCGACGAGGCTCACGAAGTCCTCGGCGTCGGTCGGCTTCGTCGTGCCGGCCACCGGCTTGGCCGGATACGCGATGCCCGCATGTGCGGCGACGCGCGCGAACTCGCTGCCGCACGTCCAGCGCACGAGGTCCACCAGGTGCACGCCCATGTCACCCATCGCGCCGTGTCCAGCTTGCTGGCGATCCATCCGCCACGTGGTCGGACTCGCCTCATCGGCCCAGCGCGCGCCGAGCCAGTGCCCACGAACGTGCAGGATCCGGCCGACCGCGCCGTCGGCCATGAGCGCGCGCATCTTCTGCATCGCGGCCGTGAACCGCCAGTTGAAGCCCGTCATGCCGACGCGCCGGCCGCGCGCGACGTCGGCCACGATGCCTTCGGCGTCCTCGCGCGACGTCGCCAGCGGCTTCTCGCAGAGGATGTGCGCGCCGCCCGAGACCGCGGCCCCGACGATGGCCCGGTGCAGGTGCGGCGGCGTCGCGACCACGACGATGTCGGGATGCTGGGCCGCGAGCAGGTCCTCCCAGCGCGCGTACGCGTGCGGCACGCCGTAGGCCGTGGCGACCTTGTGGGCGGCGGCTTCGTCCCGTTGACAGACCGCGATGACGCGCGCGCCGGCGGCCTGGAACGCGGGCACGTGAGCGCGGCCGAAGCCGAGCCCGATGATCGCGACAGAGGGCGCCCCCGCGGCGGTCATTGCAGCGCCCATCCGGCCACGCCGCCGAGCACGACGACGAGGATCGCCGAGATCCGGCCGTGATAGAGCAGCAGGCCGGCGGCGAGCGCGATCAGCAGCGTGGTGACGTCATGGAGCGCCGAGCGCGCGAGCGTGTATGCGCCGGCGGTCGACAGCCCGATGCCGATCGGCAGCAGCGCGCGCTCGGCCGACGCCGCCCAGCGATGGGTGCGCAGGCGCTGCCACTGCGCGGCGGCGACCGCGACGATGATCGAGGTCGGCAGGAACATCGCGACCGTCGCGAGCACGGCGCCGAGCAGACCGTGGGCGCGATATCCGATGAAGGCCACCACCAGCATCGTCGGACCCGGCGTGAGCTGCGCCAGCGTGTAGCCGTCGACGAACTCCCGCGCCGTCACCCATGCGTGCGTGGTCACGACCTGCCGCTGCAATTCCGGAATCACCCCGAGCCCGCCGCCGACACAGAGCAGACTGAGCCACAGAAACGTCCACGTCATCACGAGCAGGTCGGTCACGCGGGTTCCTCCACGGGCGCATCGCCGGCGACGGGGCGATGGAGCCACAGGCCGATCGCCGTCATGACCACGATGACGAGCGGCGTGTTCAGGTGCAACGGTCCGACGGCGACGAATGTCACGACCGCGATCGTCATCGCGCGCACGCTGACCAGAGCGGGGCGCGCCATGCGCACCGTCGTGATCGCGACCAGCCCGACGACCGCCGCGCTCATGCCGCGCATGAGCGTGGCGGCGTCGGGCGTGAGACCTCGCGCGAGATAGATCGCTGCCAGCACGATTAGGATCACGCCACCGGGCACAATGACGGCGACCAGGCCGCCGAACGCGCCGCCCAGGCCCGCGAGCCGATGACCCAGCGTGATAGCCAGGTTGGCGAAGGTCGCGCCCGGCAGCATCTGCGCGAGCGTGAAATCGGCGAGGAACTCGTCGGCGCGCATCCACCGGCGGCGGGTCACGAGCGCATCGTAGAAGAACGCCGCGCGGCCACCGCCGATGGAGAGGATCCCGGTGAGCGCGAACGAGCGCACGACACGCGCGACGGAAATGGACGCGGCCACGCGATCGGTCAGGCGCTCACGCGAGGAAGCGAAGCAGCGCTGTCGCGAGGCCGAGGAAGATCGTGACGCCGAGCACGTCCTGGAGCGCGGTCTCGAACGGCCCGGCCGTCATTGCCGGATCGAAGCCGAGACTCTTGGAGAGCATCGGGATGGCGGTGCCGGCGGCGCCCGAGAGATTCACCGAGATGAACATCGACACGGCGACGACGAGGCCGAACGACATCGTGCCATGCCACAGGGCGCCGAGAATGCCGACGGCCACGCCGCAGACGGCGCCGATGATCGAGGTCGTCTGGACCTGGCGCAGCAGCGGCTCCCACCAGCGCGCGAGCTGGACGTGCCCGGTCGCGAGGCCGCGCACCACCATGGTCACCGACTGCAAGCCGGTGTTGCCGGAAATCGCCTGGATCACGGGCATGAACGAGGCGAGCAGGATCACGCGGCTCAACGTGGCGTCGTAGTAATGGATGACGACGCCCGCACAGAGCTCGATCAGCAGCGTCGTGAGGATCCACGGCAGCCGCATCAACGCGATCTCGCGCGGCGAGCGCCGCTCGAGCTCCGAGGCGTCCGAGCCGGCCAGGCGGAAGATGTCTTCCGACGCCTCTTCGCCGAGGACGTCGATGACATCCTCGACGCTGATCGTGCCGAGCAGGCGCCGCTCGCGGTCGGTCACGGGCACCGCGACGAGGTCGTACTTGGCGACGAGCCGCGCCACTTCTTCCTGATCCGTCTCTGGCGACACGCTGACGACGCTCGGATCCCGGATCGCCCACATCGGCGTGGTCGGTGCCGCCGTGAGCAGCCGGCGCAGCGGTACCACGCCGACGAGATGGCGGTGGTCGTCCACGACGTAGAGCTCGAAGCCGCGCCCTTCGGGCGCCGACTTGCGGATCTGCTCGATCGCCTCGGCGACCGTTGCGGATTCGGGAACGGCCACGGCGTTCGGCGACATGAGCCGGCCGGCCGTGTCTTCGGGATACTCGAGCAGCTCCTGGACGTCCTCGGACTGCTCCTCCTTCATCATCTCGAGGAGGCTCTCGGCCTGCGCGGGCGGCAGCTCCTCGACGACCTCCGCCGCGTGGTCGGGCGGCATTTCGTCGAGGATGCGAGAGACCTCGAGCTGATCCAGCGCCTGCACGAGCTGCAACAGCGTCTGATCGTCGAGCTCGGACAGCACCTCGCCCGCACGCTGCGCCGACAGCAGCCGGAACACCGTCACCTGCGCCTCGAGCGGCAGCTCGCGGAGCAGCGCCGCGATGTCGGCGGGATGCGCAGCCGTCAGCAGATCGACGAGGCGACGGCGATCGCCGCGCTCGAGCAATCCCTGAACAGTCTCAGCACTGCGCGCAGTCTGCTCCATTCGGCCTATTGTCCTCGATTGCACCAGCGGGATCGAGCGTGATTCAGCGGGCGGCGGTGATCAGGACGAGCACGCGATTCCAGTATCGGCCCTCGGCCGACCTCGCGTCGTAGAACCGCTGCGCGGCTCGGGCACGTGCCTCGGCGTCGGCGCGCCCGTACGTGCTCAGCATCCACGCGGCCGTCGCTTCTTCGGGCGCGGCGAATCCCAGCCCGGCAGGCGTGGTGGGCATTGCGCGCGCCGGCGACGGCGCGGCGTTCGCGGACATGCGCAGTGCGGTGGTGGATGGCGCCTGCGCTGAGGCGGCCGCCGCCGCTCGCGGTGTGGCTGCGGGCGCCGTGGCTCGTGCCGGCAGGTCGCGGGCGGACGATGGCGCCTGAGCCGGTGGCGGCGGCTCGGTGCGCGTCTCCGCGCGGGCCGCGGCATCCGTGCGCGCCGCCTCTGCGCGTGGCGCGTCAGCGCGCGCGGCCCGGTCCGCCTGAGTGCTCGGCACGCGTGATTCTGCCGTTGCCGCTGACGGCTCGGTCATTCTGGGTAACGTCACGGAAGGCGGTGGGTCGGCACGTTCGGTGGGTGCTGGGATCGACGCCGACGGCGGCGGCGATTCCGCGACGGGCGCAGCGCGCGACGTCTCTCGCGTCGCAGCGCGCGTCGGGACCTCAACGGTGGGTCGCGCCCGCCCCGCCGTAATCCACAGCGCCAGCGCGACATTGGAAACGGCGAGCGCGATGCACGTCCCCGCCAGCACGCCGATCAGCATCCGCCGCGTTTGCTCGGACTGCTCCCTGCGCTCACGGACGAAGTCCTCGAAGTCTTCCGTCATTGGGGATGAACGGCATGCAATAATCCCACCACCGAGATGGTGTTTCCGCCGGCCCGACGTGTCTCGATCGCGCTGCTGGTGGTTGTCTTCCTGCACATCGCGCTTGGCAAGCCCGCGTCGCCTCAGGATCTCAGTCCCGAAGAGCGGCGGACGATCGAGATTTTTCGCCGCGCGCGGCCGTCCGTGGTGTTCATCACGAGCGTTGCGCTACGGCGTGACCTCTTCACGCTCGATGTGCAACAGATTCCATCGGGGACGGGCAGCGGCTTCGTCTGGGACCGTGAGGGCCACGTAGTGACGAACTTTCACGTGATCCAGCAAGGCGATGCATTCTCGGTGACGCTCGCGGACCAGTCCGAATGGGATGCGCGCGTGGTCGGCACCGCCCCAGAAAAAGATCTCGCGGTTCTGAAGATCCGCGCGCCGCGCGAACGCCTCACGCCGCTCGTGACGGGCATCTCGCGCACGCTGCTCGTGGGTCAACATGTCTACGCCGTCGGAAATCCGTTCGGGCTCGATCACTCATTGACGACAGGCGTCGTGAGTGCGCTCGGTCGCGAGCTCCGCTCGCCGAGCGGGCGGCGCATCCGCGACGTCATCCAGACGGACGCCGCGATCAATCCCGGAAATTCCGGCGGTCCGTTGCTCGACTCGGGCGGTCGGCTCATCGGCGTGAGCACGGCGATCTTCAGCCCCAGCGGCGCGTCGGCGGGCATTGGATTCGCCGTCCCGGTCGACGCTGTGACGCGGCTCGTGCCGCAGCTCATCGCCCGCGGCCGCGCGATCCAGGCCGGGATCGGCGCGACGTTCATCCCTGAACGCTTCAACGCCGCCATCGGCGTCAAGGAGGGTGTCGCCATCGCCGACGTCCAGCCCGACGGGCCGGCGGCCAAGGCGGGGCTCACTGGCGCGCAGCTCACGCGCTCGCGTCGGGTGGTGCTGGGCGATCGCATCGTCGCGGTCGACGGCAAGCCCGTTCGCTCCGAGGACGATGTGCGCGACGTCTTCGAGACAGCCGGTGTGGGTGCGACCGTCACGCTGACCGTGATACACCAGACGGCACGGCGGGACGTCCGCGTCCCGCTTACACAGGACTAGCTCGTGCAGCACGAGGAGGACCGCCATGCAGGCCGTCAAGGATTCGAGCGCGCTCTACGAAGTCGAGCGTCGCGCGCGGCACGCCGAGCGCCCGGGCTTTCGCATCAGCGAGCTGCAGATCTCACCGACGCAGCAGGTGCCGTGGCACTTTCACACCAACATCCAGGACACGTTCTACGTGCTCGAGGGTGAGCTGCGCATCTTCCTGCGCGATCCCAAGGAAGACGTCCGGCTGCGCCCCGGGCAGACGTACGCCGTGCGGCCGGGCCGGGCGCATCTCGTCACCAATGCGGGCCCGACGTCGGCGACGTTCCTGGTGTTGCAGGGGATCGGGGAGTACGACTACGTTCCGCTGACCTGAGCGGTCAGCGGAGATCGCGGAAGAACGCGCGGACGTCCTCGGCGAGCGCCTCGGGCGCCTCGAGCGCGGCGAAGTGGCCGCCGCGCTTCATCTCGGTCCACCGCCTGAGGTTCGTGTACACGCGCGACACCAACGCGCGCGGCGGATGCAGGATTTCCTTGGGAAAGCTCGCATAGGCGGTCGGCGCGGTGACCGGCCGCTGGGTCGTGATCGGCCACGGTGAATGGTTGCGCGCGTAGTAGGGCCAGAACGACGAGTTGATGGCGCCGGTCACCCAGTAGAGCATCACGTTCGTCAGAATCGTGTCGCGGTCGATCACGCTCTCGACGTCCCCGCCGCAATCGCTCCAGGCCCGAAACTTCTCCACAATCCACGCGGCGAGTCCGATCGGCGAATCGGTGAGTCCGTACGCGAGCGTCTGCGGCTTGGTCCCCTGGATGGCTTGATATCCCGTCTCCTCGCGCAGCCAGTGGTCGAGCTCATCCAGATATGCGCGCTCGTCCGGCGCTAGCGTCGCGGATGCCGCACCGCGGTCGCGCGGCACGGCCAGCAGATTGACGTGGATGCCGGTGACCTTGTCCGCATGCGCGGCGCCGAGGTACGACGTCACGAACGCGCCCCAGTCGCCGCCCTGAGCGGCGAAGCGGTCGTAACCGAGCACGTCGGTCATCAGCGTCGCAAACAGGTCGGCCATCTGCGGCACGCTGAAGCGGGTCTGGTTCGGCCGAAACGAGAACGTATAACCGGGAAGCGACGGCGCGACGACGGTGAACGCGTCGGCCGGATTACCGCCGAAGCGCGCCGGATCGGTCAGCATCGGGATCAGCCGTCGAAATTCCACGATCGACCCCGGCCAGCCGTGCGAAAGCAGCAGCGGCATCGGACGTGGACCGACGCCAGGCTCGTGGATGAAATGCAGGTCGATGCCGCCGAGCGGCGTGGTGAACTGCCGACAGCGATTGAGCTCGGCCTCCTGCGCGCGCCAGTCATAGCGGTCGCGCCAATACGCGACGAGCGATTTCATGTACGTCAGGTCGGTACCGTAGCGCCACGGCTCGTCGACGATCTCGTCTGGCCAGCGCACTCGGTCCAGGCGCGCGCGCAGATCATCGAGCACCGCATCGGGAACACGAATGGTGAACGGACGAGGAGCGGTCACGAGCGAATTATAGACGTGGGGGACCGAAATCGTCCCCCACGTCGACAACCGCTATCTGGACGCTGTACAGGTGCCGAAGTTCGTTCCAGCCGCCGTGGCGTAAGTGCCCTGACACCACGGGGTGAGGACGGCCGCCGGCAGCGCGGCGGGCGCCACGACGATCACGGGCGCGGGACCGAGCACGACCTCCGAGTTCACCTGGCGTGCGAGGGCGAGGTGCTCGCGCAGCATCGGCAGCGATCGCGCCGCCCACGCCTTGATGTCCGGATCGGCCGACACCTCCGCCGCCCGCTCGAACAGGGCGATGTCCTCGTTGTGGTCCCGGAGCATTTCCGACATGTATGCGCGGTCGAAGTCGGCGCCGGTGAGCGCGTTCAGCCGATCGCGCATCGCCTGCTGCGAGGGCTCGAGGCCGGGCCGCAGCGCCAGGCCTTTGCTCTGCGCGAGGGCGGCGAGCTCCGCGTTGCTGCGGCCGTGATCGAGCACCATGCGCTCGCCGAAGGAGCGGACGGACGGACGAGCAGCACGCATGGTGGCGATGCGTCCGAGCTCGACCTCGGCGACGCCACCCGTGGCGGCCTTGGCGATGAAGTCACGATCCGCATTGTTCACGATCTGGATTTGGGCCGCCGCCGGGCCGCTCACGGCGAGCAGCGCAACGGTGACAAGACTGATGACAGTCAGCGTTCTCATGAGACTCCTCCTCCTGGGGACACCCCGAAGGCCGCCGCAAGACGAGTGCCACCGAGGTGCGGTACAGTGGCGCCGGGCCTTTCCGCCCGAAGGAGACGAGCGTGCGAGAGAACCGGCTCAAGAGCATCTGGCAGCGCGGCGAAACCGTCGTCAACGGCTGGCTGTCCATTCCCACGGCGTTCACGGCGGAAGTGATGGCGCATCAAGGCTTCGATTCTCTGACCGTCGACATGCAACATGGCGTGGTCGACTACCAGGCGGCGGTCTCGATGTTTCAGGGGATTTCGACGACGGGCGTGGTCCCGCTCGCGCGCGTGCCGTGGAACGACCCTGCGTACCTGATGAAGATCCTCGATGCCGGCGCCTACGGCGTCATCTGCCCGATGATCAATACGCGGGCGCAGGCGGAGGCGCTGGTCGCCGCGTGCAAGTACCCGCCGCGCGGCTATCGGTCGTTCGGACCGGTGCGCGCGTCGATCTACGCTGGCAGCGACTATGTCGAGCACGCCAACGACGACATCGTCATCATGCCGATGATCGAAACGGCGGAAGCGCTGAAGAACCTCGATGCGATTCTGTCCACGCCGGGCATCGACGCGGTGTACGTCGGCCCGTCTGATCTGAGCCTGGCGCTCGGCTGCAAGCCACGCCTCGATCAGACCGACGCGCCGGTCGTCGAGGCGCAGCAGCAGATCGTCGACGCGTGCAAGCGCCACGGCGTGGTCGCCGGCATTCACAACGCGACGGCCGCGTACTCGCTGAAGATGATGGCCGCCGGCTATCGCTTCGTCACGCTCGCCAGTGACTCCCGCCATCTCGCCATGAAGGCGGCCGAAGAAGTCTCGGCGGTACGCAAGGGTGCGCCGGGTGGTGTCGTGCCGGCCTATTAAGTGGACGGCCTGCTTGCGCGAGCGCGGGCGCATCTCGACGGGTTCGAGCGGCGCGCGCTGCCGGCCGATGGGCGCCGCCCCGCGGCGGTCGCCGTCGTGCTGCTGGGTGATGATCGCGGGCGCGCGTGTTTTCTGCTCACGCGCCGTGCCGCCGGCCTGCGCCAGCACGCGAGGCAATGGGCGCTGCCGGGCGGCCGGCTGGAGCCCGGCGAGTCGGCGCTCGACGCCGCACGCCGCGAGCTGTCCGAGGAGGTCGGACTCGCTCTCGGTCCGGAAGCGGCGCTCGGTCTGCTGGACGACTATCCGACCCGTTCGGGCTTTTTGATCACGCCAGTGGTGTTCTGGGGCGGGCTCGATCCGGTGCTGGCGCCGAATCCGGATGAAGTCGCCTCGGTGCATCGCG
This sequence comes from Candidatus Rokuibacteriota bacterium, assembly GCA_036802765.1. Taxonomy (GTDB): domain Bacteria; phylum Methylomirabilota; class Methylomirabilia; order Rokubacteriales; family CSP1-6; genus AR12. The sequence continues at coordinate 19,234 of DAIRVP010000036.1, read as the reverse complement.
TTCCGCTCGACGACCTGGATCATCCCGACGTGCCGCGCCTCGTGACGATTCCCGAGAGCGACCGGCCCGTCATTCAAGTCCCGTTGCTGTCGACGCTCGTGCACGCGCCGACGGCGGCCGTCGTCTATCAACTGCGCGAGGTCGTGATGCACGGCCGACCGACGCGTGTCGACCACTTCGAGCAGCCCGTGTGGGCGTGGGGGTAACGGAGATGTTCACGCTGATCGATCAGGATCGCACGCACGACGTGGCGGCGCGGGTGGAAGGTGGCCGGCTATTGCTGTCCGCCGAGGCGCTGCGCGACGCGCTCGGCTGGGAGCTGCACGAGGGGACGCTCTGCAACGACGCGATGTGCGTGCCGCTGCCCGCCGGCTCGCGGCTCGGCGACGGCGGTGTCTTCGACCTCGCCGAGGTGGCAGCGACGCTTGGTCGACCACTCGCACTCGACGTCGATGCGGGCGCCGCGTTCCTCGGCGTGTCGGCCGACGAGCGCGCGCAGACGCTCGGCAGCCTCATGGCGCCGGACTTCACGCTGCCCGATCTCGCCGGGCGCTCGCACACGCTGTCGTCCTTTCGCGGCAAGAAAGTTTTCATGGTCGCGTGGGCCTCGTGGTGAGGCTGCAGGCTCGACCTGCCCGTGTGGCAGGCGCTCTACGAGGAGCTGCGCGGACGTAACTTCGTCGTGCTCGCGATCGCGCTGGACAAGAGCGCGGAGGACGCGAGGCCGTGGATCGAAAAAGCGGCGCCGACGTATCCGGTGCTGATCGATACCCAGCACGCGGTCGCCGACCTCTACAACATCGTCAACGTCCCGACTGCGCTGTGGATCGACGAGCGCGGCCGCATCGTGAGGCCCAACGACGTGGTGTTCGGCACCGACACGTTCAAGCACATCACGCAGCTGGAGTCGGCCCGGCCGCTCGCCGCCGTCCGCGCGTGGGCGCGCGGTGAGACCGCCGGTTTCACCGCGGAGGAAGCACGCGCGCTACAGACGCTGCCGACCGAGCAGGCCCAGCAGGCCCGCGCGGAGTTCGGCCTGGCCGAGTGGCTCGCGCGCCAGGGCCGCGCGGAGGCCGCCGAGCGTCACTTCGTTCGCGCCGGCGAGCTTGCGCCGCACGACTTCACGATCCGGCGCGGCTCGATGCCGATCCGCGGCATCGACCCAATGGGTCCACAATTCCGCGAGATGATCCAGGCGTGGGCCGCCAGCGGCCACTCGTATTACCTTCCGCTGCCGGACACCCGTGGCTAAGACGGTCCTCCTCGTCTGCCAGGCCAACACGTGTCGGAGCGTGATGGCCCAGGCACTGCTCGAGAAGATGCTCGTCGACCGCGGGCTCGAGAGCCGCATTCACGTCAGGTCCGGTGGAATCGGGGCGCATGCGCGTGACGGCATGATCCCCTCGCTCGACGCGCGTCTCGTGCTGCGTGAGGAGGGGATTCGGCTCGAGGAGGACACGATCCTCTCCACCGATCTCAACGCGCACGGCGAGCTTCTCACGGGCGCCGACCTCATTCTGACGATGACCGAGGATCAAAAGCGTGTCGTGCGCGAGCGCCTGAACGGTGCGGGATCCACCGTCTACACGCTCGGAGAGTTCGCCGGCGACGACGGCGACATCCGCGACCCTGTCGGCCAGGACGAGGCGCGGTACCGCGCCACGCGCGACGAGATCAAGCGGCGGCTCGAGGGAGCATTGGAACGGCTGCTGCGGCTTCTCGGCTGATTCGTCGGCGCGCGTTCCTCGCCGGGCTGGGCGCCGGGCTTACAGCGTGCCCGCGCGCCCTCGCTGGCACGCCGCCGCGCGTCGGCGTGCTCACCGACGCGATCCCGCTCGCCGCGATCTTGCAGCAGGGGCTCACCGATGCCGGCTGGGAGGCCGGCGAGGACGTCAACGTGGTGCGCGTAGGCTCCGCCGCCGACGGTTGGCGCTCGGCCGCACAGAGCCTTGCGGCGTCGCGCGTCAGCGTGATCGTCGCCGGCGATCACGCGGCAATGGTGTCGGCGCGCGACGCGACGACAGCGATTCCGATCGTCGCGATCGACTTCGAGCGCGACCCCGTCGCGGGCGGCTTCGTGCGGACTCTCGCGCGGCCGGGAGGCAACGTCACCGGGTTCTTCTGTGACTTCGGCGATGCCATGGCCCAGGTGGCCCGCGCGCTCCGCGACGCCGTACCCGACCGCCCGATCATCGCGTTGACCGACGGCGATGCGACCGATGCGCAAGTGCGCGCCCTGCGCAACATTCGCGAGAAGCTCGGCGCCGGCGTGGAGACTGTCGACCTTGGCTTCGGGTCGCCCGCCACGGTGATCGATCGCATCGCGGCCTCGCGCGGCGTTCTGCTCGTGCTCGCATCAACGCGCCTGCAAGCGGACGCCGCCCTGCTGGCCAAGCGCGCGATGCTGCGCAAGCTGCCGTCGGGCGGTGCCTTCGTCCGCTATGCGCAGGCGGGCGGTTTACTGGCGCGAGGGCCAAGCCTGGCCGATGCGTTTCGTCGCGCCGCCGCAACCGTGGCTCGCCTGTTGCGGGGCGCTCACGCGGCGGAGATCGCCGTCGAGACCCCGCCGCGCTTCGAGCTGGTCGTCAACGCCAAGACTGCGGCCGTGCTCGATATGGCGTTGCCGCCAAACCTGCTGTCGAACGCCGATCACATTATTCGCTGAGGTCCAGCTCGGCGAGCACGCCGTAGTGATCGGAGGGCCAGAGGGTCGAGCCGTCAGGACGGTGGGTCGGCGTGTCGAGAACGATGTGGCTCTCGCGGACGTGCGGCGCGGGCGAGCCGTTCGGCACCACAAAGATGTAATCCACGCGCCGGCGCACGGTCGCCGCCGGTCCATCGGGCTGCTGCCACACCGTCGCGCCGGGAGCCTCCGGCTGCGCCGAGCGGAACGCGTCGATGAACCCGTGCGCCCGGCCGAGTTCGACCATCCAGTCGGCGGTGTCGATGGCGTTGAAGTCACCCATCACCACCGCCGGCAGCACGCCCCGGTGCGCGCTCACGATCTCGGCGACGCGACGGACCTGGCACGCATCGTGACCGGTGTGCGTGGAGAACACCTCGAGCGGCCCGCGCGGCGTCTGCACCGTCGCGTGCAACAGCACGCGCGGCTCGTAAAAGCGCCGACAGCGTGGCAGGTCGATGATCTCGGTCGTGGTGATCGGGAACCGGCTGAGCACCGCCGGCCCCTCCTCGAAATTGATCCCCCACACGATCAGCCCATCGAGCCACCCGAGGCCCGAAACCCGGCGCGTCGCCGACGCATGCGCCCAGTGCAAGCCGAGGGCGGTTCCGAGCCGCGCCGCGATATTGCCACGGCCGCGCGCAATCGAGGCTTCTTGCAGACCGACGATGTCGGGGGCCAGCGATCGCAGCTCACGCGTCACCATCGCCAGGCGTTCCTCGAGATGCTCGCCCGTCCCGCGCCAGCCCGAGGACGGTCCACCGTGCAGCAGATTGAAGGTGACGACGCGCAACACGGCCGACGGCTCGTCCGCGGCGGTTTCGCCGGGAAGAGCAACCAACAGGAGCGCGGCGACTAGGACAGCGGGTAACGAAATGGCGCCCACCCGATCCCCTGGATGGGCGAAGGCGTGTAGGCTTTCGCCGTCTTCGCCACGGGTCTCGGAGTGGCCTTCGCCGCTTTCGTCTTTGTGGGCTTCTTCGTGCGTGCTCGCTTTTTCATGGCGCGCAATTTACAGTAAGCCTCACATGCCGGTCAAACGAGCGCGGCTCTCCAAGCGCGTCGCGAAACTGTTCGGCAGCGAGCGCGTGTGTCGCGTGGCGACCGTGGGCGAGGCCGGCACGCCGCATCTGGTACCGGTGTGCCATGCCGTGGTCGGAGACCGCGTGTACTTTGCTTCGGGTACCGACGGCCGCAAGATTCTCAACCTCCAGCAGAACCCCCGTCTCGCCATGACCGTCGATCTCTATGCCGAGGACTGGTCCCAGCTCAAGGGCGTGATGGTGCAGGGCAGCGCCAAGCTCGTGCGCCGCGGCCCGGCGTTCACCCGGGCGCGCAAGCGGTTGTACGCGAAGTATGCGCAGTATTCGCGCGAGGCGGCCATCTCGGCGTCCGACTCCGTCATCGTCGAAGTCACGCCGACACACGTCTTCAGCTGGGGTCTGGACTGAGCGTTCCGCCTCGCGACGTGCGTCGCTGGCAGCCGCCGCCGGCGGCGCGGCGCCCCGTGCGTCGAGCCCTCCGTTGGTACGAGCGGCCGATCGAGTGGTGGGGCCGGCACCCATGGGTCCCCGCGTGGATCACGGTTGCGCTTACGCCCGTCGTCTTGTTCTGTCTGCGGCTCATCGATGAGAGCGACGTCGCTGATCTCGTGCAGCCGCCGATCCTCGCGTTGACGGTCGTCGTGCTCCTCGTCACCATTGCGGTGGCGGCTCGCAGCAGCGCCGCGCACTCGCTGTCGCGCGCGGTCGTCGGCGGCGGCGGCGCGCTGCTCGGCGCGGCCTTGCTCGTGCTGCCGATGACGCAGATCATCGGCCACCGGCCGTGTCCCGACAGACTGGGCCTGGACCGCGGGCTGCACGTCGCCACGCAAACGCTCGATGCGTGGCGGCGCGGCGGGCTGCCGCCCGATGACGTGTGGGCCAGCACCGCCGTGGCCGATGGATGGCGACAGCGCGTACGCGATGTGGCGCTGCTCGACTTCAAGCTGGATGACTCGGGCTGCTGGGAGCGCCTGGCGCCGGTCACGACGAACAAGACGTGGCACGAGTACCGCGTGACCGTGCGCCGCGGGGACGGTGAGCGCTTTTCGAAGGTCGTGACCGTGCACACCCGGGCCGCGCGCGACGGCTGGAAAATCGTGGGAATCGAGGGCCCGTGATTACCGACCGAGCCGGCGCAGCGGCGCGCCGGTGAGGCGCGTGAGGATCCACTCACGGCGCAGTCGCGCGCCGAGCCGCCGATAGAATCGGATCGAGGGCGCGTTCCAGTCGAGCACGGCCCACTCCATCCGTCCGCAGCCGCGCCGCACTGCGATGCGTGCGAGCGCCCGGAGCAGCGCCCGGCCCGCGCCGAGGCCCCGCGCGTCTGGCGTCACGAACAGATCCTCGAGATAAAGCGTCGGCCGGCCGAGGAATGTCGAGAACGTGAAAAAGTAAAGCGCCAGGCCGATGGGACGCCCGTCGCGACGGCAGATGAGCGTCTCGAAGAACGGACGGCGGCCGAAGCCGTGCCGCCGGATGTCGGCCGGAGCGATCATGCACTCATGCTCGAGCCGCTCGTAGCGCGCGAGTCCGCGGATCAGCTCGCAGATCGCGGGCGCGTCGCGCGGCGTGCCGCGCCGGATCGTGAGGCGGCCGCGACGCCGCCGGGCTCGGGCCACGTCAGGCCCCGGCCATCTGCACGAGCAACTCGGTGTACGCGCGAGCGCCTTCGCGCACGTTGTCGAGCGAGATGCGCTCGTCGTTGCCGTGCACGCGCCTCCATTCCTCGTCGTCGAGGATGAACGGGCTCCAGCCGTAGGCCTGCAGGCCCATGCGCCGGAAGACCCAGCTGTCGGTGAAGGCCACGAGGATTTCCGGTGCGACGACGACGCCCGGCGCGCGACGCGCCAGCGTATCGGCGAGCGCCTTGTACATCTCCGTGTCGGGTGGCGAGAGATTCGGCACCTTCGGCTCGCGCGCGAACTCGACGCGCACGTGATCGTCGTCGACGGCGCGGGTGACCCAGTCGCGCAGCTCCTCCGGATCGTCGCCGGCGAGCATGCGACAGTCGATGTCGGCGACTGCCTCCGGCGGGATCACGTTGAGCTTCTGACTGGCGCGGAGCATGTTGACGGCGAATGTCGTCCGAACCATCGCGGCCCAGTCCCGACGTGCGAGGAAGCGCGCGCGAAACGCCGGGTCGCGCAATGAGGCCCCGAGGTCGTCGAAGCCGCGCGCTTCGTCGGCCGGCAACACGCGGGCGAGCGCACGGAAGTATTCCTGCACCTCGGGCAGCACGCGCGCCGGCCGCTCCGTCTCGAGCAGGCGCGCCAGCGCCCGGATCAGCCGATGGGGCGCGGTGTCGGGCCACGGCATCGAGCCGTGCCCCGGGCTGTCGCGGGCGATCAGCGTGAGCGGCAGGCCGGTCTTCTCCGAGATGATGATGTGCGCGAACGGGGCGCGCTTGTGCGGCCCGATCTCGATTCCGCCCAGCTCGGACAGCGCGTACTCGGCCCCGGCCAGCCACTCGGGGTGCCGCGCCGCGATGAATTGGGCGCCGAACGCGCTGCCGGCTTCCTCGTCGGCGGTGGCGAGAAAGATGAGATCGCGCTTGAGCCGCGCGCCCGCGCGCCGCAGCGCGAGCACCGCGGCGAGCTGGAGGATGCCGGTGGACTTCATGTCGATCGCGCCGCGTCCATAGACGAAGCCGTCCCTGATCTCGCCGCCGAAGGGATCGATGGTCCAGAATCGCCGGTCGGCGTACACGACGTCGATGTGGTGGTGCAGGACGATCGCGCCGAGCGAGCCGTCACCCCGCACGCGGGCGACGAGGTTGGCGCGGCCGGGCCCAGACTCCACCGTCTGACTGTCGATTCCGGCACGCGCCAGAGTGTCGGCCAGGAAGCGCGCGCCGGCCGCCTCGTTGCCCGGCGGGTTCGTCGTGTCGATTGCGAGATATGCGCGGAGGAGCTCGATGGCCTCCTCGCCGACGGCGTGCCAGTCGAACGCGGGGGAGGGCACTGCCTTACCCGGCGCGGGAGGAACGCCGCGGCGACGGCTCGCCGATGTGCACGTGCGCGCCCGTCGACTCGCCGGCGACCGGGCCGCGGAAGCCGAGGAACGATACACCCTGCGCGCGCAACCACGCGATCAGCGCCTGGCCCTCAGTGCTGTCGGGATGCACCGCCACGTCGAGCGCGTTGCGGTGGTCGAAGCCGAGACGGTCGTGCACCGCCGTCTGGCCGAGCGCGCTCACCGGCAGCGCGCGGTGGAATCGGTCGCTGAAGAAGCGCTCCAGGCTCGGCAGCGACCAGGCCCGAGGCCCGTGAAAGCGCAACAGCGTGGGCGTCACGGTCAGAACCCCGGGCCGGGCCGGAGGCAACGAGGCGAGCACGGCCGCGGCCTCGGCCTCCGCCACCATTCGCTCCGCCTCCGCCATCTCGGCGCGGGTCGCCGCCAGCGCCGCCTCGGCGGTCGCGAGCGCCTGTTGGGCCATGTCCACTTCGCGGCGCGCGACGAGGCCCTCCTCGACGAGCTGCTGCCGGGTCGCCAGCGTCTCGCGCGCCTTGGCCACCGCGGCCTCGCGGAACGGCAGGAGGTTCACGAGGCTGATCCGGTACTCGCGCGCCGCCTCGGCCAGCTCGGGAGGGATCGACGCGGGTGTCGCCCGCAGGGGGGCCAGGGCCAGCCCTACGAGCACCAACGCGCACGCGATCCGCCAACGGCTCATCGAGGGGTCATAGTACAGCCGCTGTCACTTGACGTCCGGGCGCAGCGGCCCGCAGAGTGGCGAGGTGACGCAGCTCGTGCTGCCGGACGACGTCGTCTTCACCTGCCAGCAGTCCGGCGCCTGCTGCCGCAACGACTGGCTCATCGGCGTGGAAGATTCGGCCCGTGCGCGCCTCGAGGCGGTCGACTGGACCCGCCTGTCACCTCCGCTGCCGCCCGGACCGAAGTTCCGTCCGCTGCCGTTCGCGCTGGCGGGCGGCGAGCGCGCGACGTTCGCGCGCCGCCCCGACGGTGCTTGCGTCTTTCTCGAGCCCGACGAGCGATGTGGGATCCACACGCGTCTGGGCGCGCGCGGCAAGCCGCAGGTCTGCCGTGAGTTTCCGTACTCGTTCGTCGACACACCGGACGGTGTTGCGGTCGGCGTGTCGTTCGCGTGCACGGCGGTCCGCGCGCATCACGGGCATTCGCTCTCGGAGCAGCAGGCGGAGATCCGCGAAGTGCTCGCCGGCAGCACGCGCGTGCGGCGGCTGCCCGACCCGCTCGCGCTGTACTCGTCCGTCGACATCACGTGGGCACAGTATCGGCCGATCGAGGCCGCTCTGCTCGCGCTGCTCGGTCACTCCGAGTGCACGTTGCCGACCGCACTGCTGGCCGGCAGCGTGCTCATCAGTCTCTGCGTCGGACTCTCACAGGTCGAGGCGCGAGCGCGGCGTGAGGGCCGCGCGCCGACGGAAACGCTCGTCGGTGGGCTCGCCCAGCTCGAGGCTGACCGCTATCGCCGCGTGATCGAGGTCGCGACGCAGGCGCGGTACCCGCGGCGGCCGCGACTGACGCCGCTGGCGCCGCTCTATACGTGGCTCGAGTTCTCGCGCCGACATCCGTCGCGATTGGGGCTGGTGTGGGCGCTCTATCGGAACTTCTTTCGCTTCCGCCGCGGGCGTGGGCGCCTGCGCGACTGGATCACGGGCGGCGCGCCGTTCGACATCGCCTCCGTGCAGGCCGTCGTGTTCGACGCGGCCGCGCCGGAGATCGGCGCATTCCTGCGCGAGTACTGGCGCCACGTCATCTTCCGCAAGACGCTGACGCCGTTGCACGGCGTGTTCCGCGGCTACCAGACGATGCTCGCGCTCTACGCCTTCACGAAGTGGGCGGCCAAGCTGCAGGCGCTCCGCGGCGGCCGCACGGCGGTGACGATCGGCGATGTGAAGGAAGCGGTACGCCTGATCGAGCAACGATTCGTGTTGCACGCACGCTTCGCCGACGTCTTCACGCTGAGCCCTGCGCTGACGGTGATGGCGGACCGGCTCTTTCAGGATCCCGCCTTCGTCCGGGGCGCTGTCTTAGAGCCGGAACACCCCTAAAGGCCCCGATTCCTGCAAATTTCTTGACGGCGCTCGCGGCCACGCCGTAGGGTGGTTGAGTCCCCTGTTGTCCGCGCCCGGGGCCGGCCCGGTGGGTCCTCAGACGGAGCGATACATGGCAAGGCTCGACGCCTTCTTCAAGCTCATGTTCGACTCGGGCGCCTCCGACCTGCACATCACCTCGGCGCAGCCGCCGATCCTGCGCGTGCACGGTGAGCTTGAGCGCGTCAAGTACGATCCGCTGGACGACGAGACGCTGCGCGCGATGCTCTACGAGATCGCCCCGGAGCAGGTCATCAAGAAGTTCGAAGAAACCGGCGACGTCGACTTCGGATACGAGATCCCGGGTGTGGCGCGGTTCCGCGCGAACTACTTCATGCAGAAGTATGGGTGCGGCGCGGTGTTCCGCCAGATTCCCACGCGCGTGTTGACCGCCGACGAGCTCGGGCTGCCGCCCATCCTCAAGAAGTGCGCGATGCTGCCGAAGGGCCTCGTGCTCGCCACGGGCCCCACCGGCTCGGGCAAGTCGACGACGCTCGCCGCGATCGTCGACCACGCGAACAAGAATCGCAAGGACCACATCGTCACCATCGAGGACCCGATCGAATTCGTGCACCAGAGCCAGGGCTGTCTCGTGAACCACCGCGAAGTGGGCTCGCACACCCGGTCGTTCTCGGCGGCGCTGCGCGGCGCGCTGCGCGAAGACCCGGACATCATCCTCGTCGGCGAAATGCGGGATCTCGAAACGATCCGTCTGGCCCTCGAGGCGGCCAACACCGGTCACCTCGTGCTCGGCACGCTGCACACGACGAACGCCGCCAAGACGATCGACCGCATCATCGAGGTCTTTCCCGCCGAAGAGCAGGCGCAGGTGCGGAACGGTCTGTCGACGGGCCTCAAGCTGGTGGTGGCGCAGAACCTCTTCCGCCGCATCGACAAGAAGGGGCGCTGCGCGGCGCTCGAGATCCTCGTGTGCACGGCCGCCGTCGGCAACCTGATCCGCGAGGGCAAAACCGTGCAGATTCCCTCGGCGATCCAGACGGGCAAGCAGTTCGGCATGCAAACGCTCGACGACGCCATCATGGCGGTGCTGCAGAAAGGCTGGATCAGCGCGGAAGAGGCGTACGACAAGGGCATCGACAAGTCGAAGTTCCGGTCCTTCCTCAAGACGCCGCCGGACGAGCTGAACCAGCCCTAGGGAGCGGTCATGCGCAAATCCGAGATCGACGACCTGCTCAGTTTGATGCTGGAGTCGTACGACAATGTCTCGGACCTGAACATCACGTGTGAGCGCCCGTTGCAGGTCGAGGCCGCCGGCGAGCTGGTTCCCGTGCCGGTCGAGCCGACGATCGACAGCCTGACGCCATTTCAGACCGAGATCTTTGCGCTCAACCTGGTCAACAACGACCGACGGCTCACTGAGCATCTGATCCGGCAGGGGTCGTGCGACTCGTCCTATTCGCTTCCCGGCAAGGCGCGGTTCCGCGTCAACATCTTCTCGCAGCGGGGCAACTTCTCCGTCGTGCTCAGAAAGCTCGAGACGAAGATCCCCACGATCGAAGAACTGAAGCTGCCCGAGGCGTTCAAGAAGATGCCGGCCGAGAAGAACGGCCTCATCCTCCTGACCGGCGCCACCGGCTCGGGTAAGACGACGTCGCTGGCCGCCCTGCTGAACGAGATCAACGCGACGAAGTCGGTGCACGTGGTCACGCTCGAAGATCCCGTCGAATACGTCCACCCCAACCGCAAGGCGACGTTCAACCAGCGCGAGCTGGGGCTGGACTACGACTCGTTTGCGAGCGGCCTGCGCGCGGCGCTGCGCCAGGCGCCCAAGATCATCCTGGTCGGTGAGATGCGCGATCGCGAGACGGCCGAGCTCGCGCTCAAGGCCTCGGAAACCGGACACCTGGTGCTCTCCACGCTGCATACCGTCAATGCCGGCCAGGCCATCGGCCGTATCGTCGGCATGTTCGACCAGGAAGAAGAAAAACAGATCCGCCAGCGGCTCGCCGAGACGGTTCGGTGGATCGTGGGCCAGCGCCTCGTCCCCAAGGTGGGCGGCGGGCGGTGGGCGGTGCACGACATCCTCTCCAACACGATCCGCACCAACGAGCTGATCATGAATGGCGAGCAGGAAGGCAAGGCGTTCTACGACATCCAGGAAGTCGGCGAGCCCTACTTCATGATGACGTTCGACCAGGCGCTGCTGCGCTCCTACGAGCAGGGCATCATCACCGAGGAGACGGCGGTCGCCTACTCCACGCGCAAGGGCGTCGTGCAGCGCGGCATCGACCAGATCAAGCAGAAGCGCGGCGAGAAGACGAGCGACGTCGCGGGGCTGCGGCTCGACGCCGACTACAACCGCAAGCTCGGGATGAAGAAGTAGGCCATGACACAGACGACCGCCGAGCAGTCGGCATTCGGAGCCCAGCGGCTGGTGCTCGTGTGCGAGAACGCGCCGGAGCGGCAGGGGATCATCATGGCGGCCCTCGAGCAGCTCGGCTACACGATGCTGCCGGCCACCACGGCCGAGGAGGCCGGGGAGCGCCTGCGCCGCACCGCGTTCGAGATCGTGATCGTCGACGAGCGGTTCGAGTCCAGCGGCGTGCTCGACAACATCGTGCTGCGGATCTTGAACACGATGCCGATCAGCCTGCGGCGGCAGGTCTTCGTGGTGCTGCTCGGGCGGGAATTCAAGACGTTCGACAACATGATGGCCTTCGCCCGCTCGGTGAACGTGGTCGTGAACCTCAACGACCTGCCTCACCTGCCCGCGATCATCCGCAAGGGCCTCGAAGACAACAACGATTTCTACCAGGTCTTCCGGGAGATGCTGATCGAAGTCGGCCGACGCTGAGTGCCCCGCTCTCTGGTCAGGACGTGACGGCGTTTGCCGTCAGTGTGAACGCTGGTCGCCACTCTGAACTGCTTGCCACACCCGGCCGCGCCCGTCGGCCGGCCGTCCGCCCGCCGGTGCCCCGCGGTGTCGTTCCGCAAGCTTCAGCACGGCCTTGTGCGACTCGCCCGCGGGCGTGTGCGTCGGCTGAATCTTGACCATCGACGCGCCCGATTTGTAGGGTCGGACGGCGCGTTGGGCAACTAAAGAGAACTTGATGCGCAGGGCTGGTGTGTCGGCGTGACGGACTGGCTCACTCGCCGCGGGCCGCCTCACGGCGGACGTCGCCCGGCTGCCTCGTTCTCTCGCTCGTCGAGCGCCTCGCGTCGCGCGGCCCAGGCACAGCGGGCCGAGCGTCAAAGGGCTCGCCATGTTCGGCCCGCACGTTGCAATGACTCGCGGGTGATGGACGCCGCCGCGACTGCCGCCTCTCACGCCGAGCTCGCCGACGAGGCCGTCGACCGATTCCATCGGCAGGGGTTCATGGTCGTGACCGACCTCACCACACGCGAAGACCTCGACACCGTTTCCCGGCTGTTGGCCGGGCTCTACCGGCGCTTCGCCGAGCTCATGGATGCGCGCCGTGCCCATGACCTCGGCAGCGAGCAGCACGATGCGCGCCCGATTCTTGAGATCAATCAGACCGTTGACCTCGAGCCGCGCCTGGCCGACACGCTGACGTACCGACGCTGTGCGTCGCTCGCCGAGCGCCTGCTAGGCCGCCGCGTCGAGCACCGCTTCGATCACGCGATCTACAAGCCGCCGTTCAACGGCGCCGCGACGTCGTGGCATCAGGACGAGGCGTACGCCCTGGAGCGCAAGATTCTGAGCGTGCACTTCTGGGTGCCGCTGCAAGACGTCACACGGGACATGGGCTGCATGGAATTCATCCCTGGCAGCCATCGCGGGGCGCTGGGCCGTCATCACCGGCGTGATCGCCTTCGCGACGCCCACGCGCTCGAGCTCGTGGGGCTCGACACGTCGACGTCCGTCCCGTGCCCGATCCGCGCCGGCGATGCCACGGTGCACTTCCCGCGAACGGTGCACTACACCGGACCCAATCGGACCGGTACGCCGCGAATGGCGTGGGCGCTGGAGTTCGGTCCGCGACGCGGCCTCGGCATTCGCGTGATGGCCAAGGCCCGGCTCGTCTGGCGGCAGGCGACGCGCTGACGCGCGTCAGCGCGTCGCGAGCGCGCGTGTCGAGGCCGTCCTCACCGGCGCTTGAATGGTGACGCGTGCGGCGCCGTCGTGGGCGCCGCCTTCGGCTCTGGTCTCGTCAGCTTCGGCGTTCTGCGGCTGAGCGTCACCGTCAGCTCGTACGTCTTGTCGGCATTCGGATCGGAGTTGAACACCGCGATCCACACCGCCCGCGACTCTTTGCCCAGCTGCTCGATCTTCGTTCCTCCGGCGCGATGCTTGCGTGGCTCTTCGGGCTTGGCGCTCGCCGGCGCCGTCACGATCCACGCGCGGTCCGTCGGCGCGCCGTTTTCCTTGAGCTTGATCTCGAGATCGATCGGCTGAGCCAGCTCGTCCGCCTGCACGCTGAAGACACGCGTGGTCAGCGGTCCCGTGGTGACGCTGAACGTGTGCGCCGTGAAGCGCTCGGCGGCCTGGCTGAGCGCTCGCGACTCCTCGTGGCGGCCGCCCGGCTGCTCGGCGCGCGTCACGATCGTCGTCGTGTCATTCGTCTCGGTGATCGCCGCCTGCAGCCACAGGCCCGGTTCGGGCAGCACGTGAACGAGGACGTCGCGCAGCAGGTCAGGGAACGTCTTGTAGAGCCGCCCCTCGGCGACGACGTAGAGATAGAGCTCCTGGCCGAGCGGGTATGACTCGTCCATCACGCGGCCGGTCAGCTGAGGATTGAGGCGCGCGAGCGCGCCCTTCACGAACCCGGGCTCTTCCTTCTCGAGGCGCTGGAGCAGGATCGCGTAGCCCTCGGCCAGCCGTCCGCTCTCGAACTCGTCGCTGCGTGACAGCGGCACCGACAGCAGGTAAGGAAAGCGTTTGAGCGTGTCGCGTGCGGCGTCCGCCGGCCGCAGTCCACGCTGCACGAGCGATTCCCAGCCGGCGCGGGCGCCGATCCACCAGCGCGCGCTCTCCCCCGCCAGACGCTCGAGCAGCTGCTCTCGCGCGCGCCGCTCCTGCGGCGTCTCGACCTGCACCCGCTCGCCGCTTGCCCGCAGCTCGACGAGCAGTGGTGAACCGGGCGGCGGCGCAATGCGACCATCGTCGACCGGCGGCGTCGCGACGACTGGCGCAGCGGCCGCGGGTGCCGGCGTCATGACCGGCGCCGGCGGCGGCGGAGGCGCCGGTGCTTCCGGCTCGGGGACGGTCTCGCCCTGGTGTCCGAGCTTGCCGCGCAACGCGGCCAGCGCGAGCGGCCGGCCGAAGGTTTGCGTGATCGACTCTTGAAGCGCTGCGCAGTGATCGTCGTCGAGCTGGTTCCAGCCGTCGGCCAGCGTGATGAGCTCGACGAACGGGCGCAGGTGCGCGCTCAGCTGCTCGATGTCGCCGGAGGGCGCCGACGCAAGAGCCTCGTGCAGCTCGCGCGCCTGGGCCTGACACTCCGTGAGCACGGCCGAGTCCGGGGTCTCCCGGTGGATCAGCGTCGCCACGCGATCGAGCGTGGCCAGCGCGCCGTCACGCGCGCTCTCCCAGCCGGCGCGCCGCGCGTGCTCGGCCTCGACCCGCTCCATCGCGGTGAGCACGGCGTCGAGCGCTTTGAGGGTGGTGAGCTTGGTCGGGTCGGGGGTATTCGGAAAACCGGAGAGCTGATCGACGATAGCGCGCCGGAGCTCGTTGAAGTCGCCCGCGGTCGACCGCAGATCGTCGAGCAGGTCTTCCGTGGGGACGACGCTCTCCCGGACCTCGGCGGCGGCGGCGGCGGCGCGCGCCCCGACATCGCTGAAGCGGGTGCGAAGGGCCACGAGTTGCTGCCGCAGCTCATCGAGACGGTCCGGGGTGTGGATCATGTCGGCGGCTCGTCAAGTATAGCCGAGAGCCCTCGTGACAACCGCGTGGCGCTTCGCATAGACTGCTTTCCGCGTCGGCGAAGAAAAGCGTGCGCCGTCGACGACGGAGACGGCGCGCCAGCGGGGTGCATCCGAATCAAGGAGGGGAGGCGCGAATGAGGGTGTGGACGACGGCGCTGGCGATCGCGGTGATGCTCGTGACAGTGACAGCTGCTGTCCGGGACGCGTGGGCCGGAGCGCCGACCGAGCAGCTCCGGACGCAGATCGAGCGCGCGGTCAAGGTGCTCGAGGACCCCGAGTTCTCGAAAGAGTCTCGGATGCCTGAGCGCCGCGCCGCGATTCGCCGGATCGCAAACGACATCTTCGACTTCACGGAGACGACGCGCCGCTCGCTCGGCCCGCACTGGCAGGCGCGCACGCCGCAGGAGCGTGAGGAGATCACGCGGCTGTTCGCCGATCTGCTCGAGCGCTCGTACATCGGCAAGATCGAGATGTACAGCGGCGAGAAGATCCAGTTCATCGGCGACAGCGTGGACGGCGATCAGGCCAACGTGCGTACGCGGCTCGTCACCAAGCAGGGCACGGAAGTGCCGGTCGACTACCGCATGCATCGTGTCGGAGACCGGTGGCTGACGTACGACGTCAGCATCGAGGGCGTGAGCCTCGTGGCGAACTACCGCGCGCAGTTCAACAAGATCATCCAGACCTCCGGCTACCCCGCGCTCGTCAAGAAGCTCGTCGCCAAGGAGCAGGAGGGAATGCAGGCGGATCGCGAGGTCCCGGTCAAGAAGGCGTCGCAGGCGAAGTGACCGCAGCCGCCGGCGCGTAGACGCTCAGCCCCGCCAGCGCCAGCTTCACCGAGCGCGGCAGCCGCTTCAGCGCGGCTTCGCGACGTGAGGCCGAAGAGCGATCGGGCCATGGTTCCGCCCACGCGAGCCGTACCGGTCGCCGCGCGCGCGTATACTTCGAGGCCGTTCCGTCGTTGTGCCGGCGCACGCGACGCTCGAGCGTCGGCGTGATTCCCGCATAGAGCGAGCCATCGGCGCACTCGAGGAGGTAGCAAAACCAGCGTGCCACGTCGCGATCCTAGCATTGCACCGCCGCCGGCCAGCGATCTCGCCGCGCGGCGTGATCGGCGCTTCCGGCGCGCGCCGGCCCTGCGTGTGCGAAGCGCGAAAGCGGCGCTGGCCTTCGTCAACGACGTCGGATTCTGCTCGACGTTCTACTGCTTTCCGGACGGCGTGCCGTGTCTCTGGGAGGCGGTCGTCGGCCGCACGCGTCCCCGCTGGCCGCGCCACTCGCACCATGACGACGGCGTCGGCCTCACCTGGCGGCTGAAAGACGACTTGCCGGCGGCGCGGCACGTCTACTACGGCAAGGTGCTCAAGTCGCGGCCGATGCTCGTCGCCCTCGACGTGTTCCCGGCGTTCTATGCGCTCGCGCGGGGTCGACAGCGCGCGCGCGACTATCGGGTCGAGTACGAGGCGGGGCGCCTGTCCCACACCGCGCGCCGTCTCATGGACGCACTCACGCGCGAGCATCCCCAGTACACGCGCGAGCTGCGCGGCAATGCCTTCATGCTCGAGTCCAGCAAGACCCGCGAGTTCGAGCGGGCGATGGCGGAACTGCAGCAGGGCCTGTGGGTGGTGAAGACCGAGGAGCGCTACGAGCCCACGTTCTCGTACCGTTGGGATCTGCTCGAGGCGTGGCTGCCCGAGCCCGTCGCCGAAGGCCGCAGGCTCTCACGCGCCGCCGCGCTCGATCGTCTCGTCGCCCGGTACCTCGAGAGCGCGATCTTCAGCACGGTGCGCGGCCTCGCACGCCTGTTCGGCATTCCCGCTGGCGAGCTGGGCGAGTGCATCCGTCGATTGACCCGGCGCGGCGTCATCGTCGAGACCGCGGTGGATGGCTGGTCGGGGCGCTGGGTGCTCGCGACCGCGGCGCTCCGGCGCTAAGACGCGCTCCGGCGCTAAGAGTCGCCGGCGTCGCGTAGATTCTACGTTTTACAACGAGCGGGTTCCGACGAGCTGATGGCATGCCGTTAGCTCGCGTCCCGCCCCATGAGTACCAAGAAGGGCCCCCGGCCGCACCGCGCGAAGAAACGACCGAAGCCAAAGCAACGTCAGGCCACCGCCAAGCCGTCGGCATCAGGCGTGTCTGAGGAGCAGCTCGAGGGTCCGCCGGCTCGGGAAACCACGCTGATGCGTGACGACCGCGAACGCGCGGCGGAAGCGCATCTTCACGAGTACCACAACGAGACGAGCCCACGGCTGACCGGCGGCGACCCGGACGCGGACTGGGAGCGTGCGGACCACGTGGGGGAGGAGGCCGTGGGAGGCACGGTCGCCACGCCCGATCAGAGCGTCGTCGACGAGCTCGGAGCCGCCCTTGGCGTGCCCCGCTCGCCTGATGAGGAGGTTCGGAGCTCGGAGGAGATCCTCGAGGGCCGTGATCGGCATCGCTGGGAACAGGAAACTGGAGGTGAGGCATGAGAGGCACTGTCGCGCTCATGAGCGGTGCCGGCCTGGGGGCCGGTTTGATGTATCTGCTCGATCCGGAACGTGGCGACCGACGCCGCAGCGTGCTGGGCGAGTCGCTCGCATCCGCTGTCAACGATGCGTCCGAACGCTTTCCCGCGGTGGCGAGCGTCGCCGCCGACGCGATGTCCGGCGCGCGCGATGCCGCTTCGCGCCTGGACGCGCCGCGTATCGTGAGCGACCTGAGCGCGCGCCTCGACGCCCCGCGACGAGTCGCGGACTTCAAGAAGGCCGCGCGTCGCGTGTCGGCGATGCGCCCCGACTGGCGCGGAGGGCGGTTTACGCTTCGTCGGCGCCACCCGATGAGCTTTCTCGAGGAGCATCGCTGGGCGCTCGTCGGCGTAGCCGCCGGCGTCATCGCCGCGGGGATGTGGGGCCTCTGGCGCCGTGAGCCGGGGCAGGCGCGGTTGGCGACGACCGTGCACGCGCCGATCGAGCGTGTCTTCGATGCCTGGTCGCGCTTCGAGGACTTCCCGCGCTTCATGCCGATGGTGGCCGAGGTGCGTCCGACCGGTGAGGACCAGTGGCACTGGGTCATCGCTGGGCCGGCCGGGGCCCCGATCGAATTCGACTCGATCGTGACCCGACGCGATCGTCCGCGGCTCCTCGAGTGGACCAGCGCGGATGGGGCCCAGGTCGAACACAGCGGGACCGCGCGCTTCCGTCCGACCGCGGACGACGGCACGCGCGTGGAGATCACCATGTCGTGGCGGCCTATCGGCGGCGGGTTGGGCGAAACGGTCGCGTTCATGTCCGGCGTGGATCCCGAGCACGCACTGCGCGAGGGTCTCGCCGGCTTCAAGGCGCGCCTCGAGCGTGAGGCGGTCGCCCGGTGAACGCCGACCGGATTCGGGTCGCCGCCGTCGGCGACCTCCATTGCGCCAAGGCGATGACGCCGGGGACGCTGGCGCCGGTGTTCGCCCAGGTCGCCGAGCGAGCGGACGTGCTCGCGCTCTGCGGTGATCTGACGGACACCGGCACGCCCGACGAGACCAAGAGTCTGCTGCGCGAGCTTGCGGCGGCGAAGGTGCCGATCGTGGCGGTGCTCGGCAACCACGACTACGAAGCCGACAAGTCGAACGAGGTGAAGCAGATCCTCACCGACGGCGGCGTGTCGGTGCTCGACGGCGATTCGGTCGAGATCCGGGGCGTGGGCTTCGCCGGCGTCAAGGGCTTCGCCGGCGGCTTCGGTGAGCGTGCGCTGCAGTCATGGGGCGAACCCGTGCTCAAACAGTTCGTCCGTGAGGCGGTGGAAGAGGCGCTCAAGCTCGAGGGCGCGCTCGCGCGGCTACGAACGACCCATCGCATCGCGCTGCTCCACTACTCGCCCATTCGCGCCACCGTGACGGACGAGCCGTCGGAGATCGCGGCGTTCCTGGGCTCGAGCCGGCTCGAAGATCCGCTCAATCGCTACCCGGTGACCGCGGCGTTCCACGGCCACGCGCACCGCGGCTCGCCGGAGGGGCGGACGACGTCCGGCGTGCCGGTCTACAACGTGGCGCTGCCGCTCCTGCGGCGCCGATTCCCCAACGATCCGCCGTTTCGTGTGATCGAAGTGCAGGTGGAGCGGAGCACCAACGGTGGACCACCCTTAGCCCCGCCGCCGGTCCATGCGGGCGCCGGAATCGGAGCGACCATCCCGTGAACGACAAGCTCCCGCGCGCCACGCGCGATTTCTATGTCCGGGCGATGCGCCGGCTCGACGACGCCTGCGTCGAGTTTCTCGTCGGCGGCGCTTACGCGTTCGAGCGTTATACCGGGATCGCGCGCCACACGAAGGACTTCGACATCTTCGTTCACCCGCGTGACGTGCAGCGCGTGCTCGATACGCTGGAGGCGGCCGGCTGCGACACCGAGCTGCCGTTTCCGCACTGGCTCGGTAAGGCGCGCTGCGGCGACGACTTCGTCGACGTCATCTTCGGCTCCGGCAACGGCGTGGCCGTCGTCGACGACGATTGGTTCAAGCACAGCGTGCCGGAGGAGATCTTCGGCCGGCCCGTCCGGCTCATTCCGGTCGAGGAGATGATCTGGTCGAAGGCCTTCATCATGGAGCGCGAGCGCTTCGACGGC
>DAIRVP010000035.1:0-36533 GCA_036802765.1 Candidatus Rokuibacteriota bacterium | reverse complement strand
CGCGGACGATTCCGCCGGCGCTACGGCGCGCGCTTCAGCATCGCGACAAGGGCTGTCGCTTCCCGGGCTGCGGGCTGCCGTTCGGCCAGGGGCACCACATTCGGCACTGGGCACATGGCGGCCCGACGAAGCTCTCGAATCTCGCGATCTTGTGTCGGCGACATCATCGGGCGGTGCACCAAGAGGGCTTTCAGGTCGAACGACAGGCGAACGGTGACCTTTGCTTCCGGCGGCCGGACGGGCGGCTGCTTCCCGAGGTGCCAGAGCCTGGCGTAGTACCGGCGAACCCGACCGACACGCCACAAGGACAGAACGACGGAGCCGGCGTGGAAATCAATGCCCGCACGTCAATGCCCGGCTGGCAGGGCGAGCGCCTCGACGTCGGCTATGCGGTCAGCGTCTTGCATCCGTCGGCCGCGACTCCTGGCCAGTTGACCTGACCGTCATTCTGGCCGATTCTCCTGCGCACCGAACGCGGTCCGTACCGAAGCACGCGGTCCGCACGGCCGCGGCGGCTCACTAGAGGAGGTCGCGACATGGACGAGCACGCGATCCGAGAGCTCGTTGGCGAGGTAAAGCGCGGTCGCCTGTCGCGCCGTCGGTTCGTTCAAATGATGCTTGGCGTCGGGCTTACCGCGCCGATGGCCGGCCAGATCCTCACCGCGGCCGGCGTGGCCGAGGCCCAACCCAAGACCGAAGCTCAATCCAAGCCGCCAACGCGCCGCGGCGGAGGCGGCACGGTGCGCATGCTGTACTGGGCGGCGCCGACGCTGCTGAATCCCCACCTGGCTGTGGCGCCGAAGGACTTCGAGTCGTCGCAGCTGTTTTATGAGCCGCTCGCGGACATCGATACGGAAGGCACGATTGTGCCTGTCTTGGCCGCGGAGACGCCGAGCGTCGCCAACGGCGGTGTGGCGCCCGACGGCACATGGGTTCAGTGGCGTCTCAAGCGCGGCGTGAGCTGGCACGACGGGCGTCCATTCACGGCGGACGACGTGATCTTCACGTGGCAGTACGCCGCCGATCCGGCGACGGCGGCGACCAGTGCCGGCTCGTATCAGGGGATCGATCGGATCGAGCGCGTCGACGATCACACCGTGAAGCTGATCTTCAAGCGGCCGACGCCGTACTGGGCGGACGCGTTCTGCAGCGCCGCGGGCATGGTGCTGCCGCGACACGTGTTCGATCCGTTCAAGGGCGGCAAGTCGCGCGAGGCGCCGGCGAACCTCAAACCGATCGGCACCGGGCCCTATCGATTCGTCGACTTCAAGCCCGGCGACATCCTGAACGCCGAGATCAATCCCGGCTATCACGTCGGCAACCGCCCGTTCTTCGACGCGGTCGAGATGAAGGGCGGCGGCGACCCCGTGTCGTCGGCGCGCGCGGTGCTCCAGACGGGGCAGTACGACTACGCCTGGGGTCTCAACATGGAGGACGAGATCCTTCGCCGCCTCGAGCAGAGCGGCAAGGGTCGCGTCGTGATCGGCCGCACGGCAAACATGGAATACATCCAGCTGAACCAGACGGATCCGTGGCGCGAGGTGGATGGCGAGCGCGCGAGCGTGAAAACCGTTCATCCGTTCCTGACGGATCCAACCGTTCGGGCAGCGCTGGCGCTGCTGGTCGATCGCGCCGGGATCCAGAGCGAGATCTGGGGCCGCCAGGCCGATACGACCGCGAACTTCATGAACCGCCGGCCATTCGTGTCGCCGAACAC
This sequence comes from Candidatus Rokuibacteriota bacterium, assembly GCA_036802765.1. GTDB lineage: Bacteria > Methylomirabilota > Methylomirabilia > Rokubacteriales > CSP1-6 > AR12. The sequence goes on along the minus strand of DAIRVP010000035.1, from coordinate 34,816 downwards.
GCGCTGGGAATTCAACGTCGACCGAGCCAATGCGATGCTCGATGCGGCGGGCTGGCAGCGCGGCAGCGATGGGATCCGCGCCAAGGACGGCAAACGCCTTCGAGTGCTGTTCCAGGGCGTGAATCAGCCGATCCGCCAGAAGATCCAGTCGATCGTGAAGCAGGCGTTCGCGCGCGCCGGCATCGAGTGCGAGCTCAAGGCCGTCGTCGGCTCCGTCTACTTCTCTTCGGACCCGGGCAATCCCGACACCGAGACGCATTTTTATTCGGATCTCCAGCTCTCGTCCAAAATCTTGCGCCATCCGGATCCGCAGACGTTCATGCGCGCCTTCTGCTCGTGGGAGATCGCGCAGAAGGCGAACAAGTGGGCGGGGATGAACCTGGCGCGGTGGCGGAACGACGAGTACGATCGGCTGTGGCGCGCGGCCGAGACCGAGATGGATCCGGTCAAGCGCGCGGCCATGTTCGTCAAAATGAACGATCTCGTGATCCAGAACGTCGTGGTGATACCGGTGATCATCCGCCACGCGGTATTCGGCGTGGCCAATTCCGTTCGTGGATTCGACTTCAGTCCGTTCAGCGGGCCGCTCTGGCGGCTCGTGTACTGGACGCGCGAGGCATAGGCCGGCATGGGCGCGCGCACGGGGCAGCAGTACATCAAAGGCCTTCAAGAACAGCAGCGCGAGGTATGGCTGGGCGGCGAGCGCGTGAAAGACGTGACCACGCACCCGGGGCTGGCCAATGGCGTGCGCGCCATCGCCGCGCTGTACGAGATGCAGCACGACCCCGCGCTGGGCGACGAGATGACGTACGTCTCACCGACGAGCGGCGAGCGCGTCGGCCTGTCCTTCATCATTCCGCGCACACGCGAGGAGCTGGAGCGCCGGCGCGACATGATGCTGCACTGGGCGCGCGCGACGTGCGGCATGATGGGGCGCTCGCCCGATTTCATGAACGTGACGTTTGCGACCTGGGCCGCGGCGGCCAACTACTTCGCCCAGGGGCGCCCGGAGTTCGGCGACAACATCCGACGCTACTACGAATACATCCGCGAGCACGACCTCACGCTGACACACGCGCTGATCAACCTGCAGCGCAGCCGCAACATCTCCGGCGTCTTCAACCTCGAGCAAGGCACGGCACTCAGCGTGGTGCGCGAGACGGATGCCGGCATCGTCGTACGCGGCGCGCGTGTGCTGGCGACGCTGGGGCCCATGTCGGATGAGATCGCCGTGTACTCGCCGCGCGTGGCGCGGCACACCGAGAAGCACAGCCCGTTCGCGATCAACTTCGCCATCCCGTGCGGCACGCCGGGACTGAGATTCCTGTGTCGCGAGAGCTTCGACCTCGGCCGATCGCATTTCGATCATCCGCTCGGTTCGCGATTCGAGGAAATGGACTGCGTCGTGTTCTTCGACGACGTGCTCGTCCCATGGGAGCGCGTGTTCGTGCTGGGCGACGTGGACCTCATCAACGGCACGGCCATGACGACGCACTCGGCGGCGCACACCGCCCACCAGAACGCGGCCAAGAACCTCGCGAAGTGCGAGTTCGTCCTCGGCGTCGCGCTTCACATGACGCAGACGCTGGGCAACGCGCACCTGCCACACTCGGAGGAGCGCCTCGGCGAGCTGACGATGTACACCGAGCTCATGCGCGCGTGCATGCGATCGGCCGAGGCCGACGCGACCGTGGACGAGTGGGGCGTCATGTGCCCCGTCCCGCTGCAGATCGAGCTGACGCGAAACTTGATGATGACGGCGTATCCGCGCATGGCGGAGATACTGCAGCTGCTGGGCTCGAGCAGCTTCATGATCACGCCGGGCGAGGCGGACTTTCAGAGCCCGCTCGCCGGCGACATCGAGCAGTACCTGGCCACCGATACGGCGACGGCGCGCGATCGCGTGAAGCTGTTCCGGCTGGCCTGGGACATCGCCGGCAGCGGATTCGGCAGCCGCCAGGTTCTGTACGAGCGATTCTTTGCCAGCGACCCGCTCACGCGGGCGCGCGCGCTGAACGCGCTTTATCGAAAGGACGAGGTGATGAACCGCGTCCGGCAGTTCCTCGAAGAGTCGTAGGAGGCTTCGATGACCAGACGCTTCGTCGCGCTCGTCGCCGTTTTCCTGCTGCTGTTCCCCATCGCGGCGCATGCGCTGCCGACCGCGACGCCCGAGCAAGTCGGGCTCTCGCGGGAGCGCCTGGCCCGGATCCCGCCGGCGCTCTCGCGGCAGATCGAGAACAAGAACTTCCCGGGCGCCGTCGTCCTCGTCGTGCGCAGAGGGCGAATCGCGTATTTCGAAGCGATCGGCCAGCTCGATCCCAAGACCGGGACGCCGATGTCGAAGGACGCCATCTTTCGTCTTTACTCGATGACGAAGCCGTTCACGTCGGTCGCCGCGATGATGCTCGTCGAAGAGGGCCGCATCCGCCTCATGGATCCCATCGGCACCTACCTGCCGCCGCTCGCCAATCTTCAAGTCATCGCGCCGAGCAGCGACGCGAGCGCGGCGCCGGCGACGGTTGCGGCGCAGCGTCCAGTGACGGTGTACGACCTTCTTCGACACACCTCAGGGCTGGTGTACGGCTCGTTCACGCCGAACGCCCAGCTCAAGGAGCTGTACGCGAAGGCGAACGCAGGATGGGCGGGCGTGACACCGGCGGAGCAGATCGACAACCTCGCAAAAGTGCCGCTGGCTCACCAGCCCGGGACCGTATGGGAATACGGCCTGTCGACGGACGTCCTCGGCCGCGTCGTCGAGTCGGTCACGGGCGTTCGGCTGAGTCGATTCCTCGACGACCGGGTGTTCCGTCCGCTCCGGATGAAGGACACGACCTTTCAGCTTCAGCCGGCACAAGTGAAGCGCTTGGCCCAGCCGCTGGAGATCGATCGGACCGGGAAGCCCATCACGCTGCTCGATGTCACGGCCGAGCCGAAGAATGACGCCGGCGGTGCTGGCGCCGCCGGCACCGCGCTCGACTATGCAGCCTTTCTACAGATGCTGGCCAACGGGGGGCAGCTGGACGGGCGGCGATTGCTCGCGCGAACGACCGTCCGGCACATGACCTCTGATCACCTCGGAGACATCAAGCCGGCGCATCAGATCTTGCCGTCCGGGTATGGCTTCGGTCTCGGGTTCGCGGTTCGCCGCGCTGACGGCCTCAACCCAGGGCTCGCGGCCGCCGGTGAGTACAACTGGGGCGGGGCGGGAGGCACCTCGTTCTGGGTCGATCCCAAGGAGCAGCTCGTCGCCGTCCTCATGACGCAGGCTCAGCCAGGCCCGGCGCAGCGCGAGTTCAAGGAGCTGTTCCGTCAGCTCGTCTATCAGGCCATCGCCGAATAACGCTGGCTACGCCTGCGGTCAAGGGCAGTGTGCGATCAGGTACTGCGCGTCGGAGATCATGATCTGCGCCGCCGACGCGTCGATTTTTTTACCTGATAGGGCGGACACCTCGTTGACGAAGGCCGCATACGTTTGACCCGCCGCGGTGCAGTTGCCGCCGGCGCGCGAGCTGGCCGCGGCATTCAAGAGACGCAGCAGCGAGTTGCCGCTATCCACAGTGATTTTTCCCGTCGCAAGAAACTGACGGACATCATCTTTGATGCTGTCGGCCGTGACGATGATCGAGAACATCACCGATGTGATGCCCGCATTGCTGACGTTGTCGAGCGAATCGACCTCGAACGTGTGCGTGCCCAGCAACATCTCGGTAAGCAAGTTGATGGTCTGCCCGCTGGCGAGACCGTGGCCGGACAGCATGGTCGCGCCGTCCATCTTGGGGGTCACGCTCTTGACTCCCGAGCCGTTCCCGTCGCTGACGCCGTAACTGAGGGTCAGAGTCGCGCTGTGCACATACTGGGTGGAAGTCGGCTGCGCTACCGTTGCAACGGCCGGCGTGTTGTCCAGTGAGACAACCTGCGCTTCCACGATCTCCTGGTTGTTAAGGCCATCGAGACTGTAGAAGTTCACGCCGTACGTCCCATCCGCGCCGGACACGACGAACGGCCCACCATAGAGTGCGAATGCTCCCGCCACACCATTCACCGGGAAGAAGCGGTAGAACTCCCTGATCGCACCATACTGGGCTGCGAGGTCCGTCTGACTCGCACTCAGCGTCATCGGAGTCTTGGTGGAGACGTACGTCGCGCCGTTCGCTGCGACGAACGAGGGGCTGCCGACCTGAAGTGACGTCGTCGGCTCGACTCGCCATGGACTCGTCGTCGGATCGGCTGCGAAGTTGCTGGCGTCGTTGTACCAGGACCGGAATATGCCGCCGTTGAACCCCTGAAACACCGGTCCGCGCGGACCATCAGAAGCCTGTAGGGACCCGATTCCGCTGTTGGTGGTCCCCCAACGACCGGAATACTTGATGAAGATCTGATCGTTCAACGGATAGAACTGTCCCTCGACCAGGCCCGCGGCTTGTCGACAGCACACGGAGCCGGGGTTGTATTCGCCGACGTTGATCAGCCCGCCGTGAGGGCTCGGGTTGGGCGAGATCGCATTGTCGACGGGCCCCGCCTGAAGCACGTCGCCGTCGGTCCACGTCTTCCACACGGTGCCGCCCGACGGGGCCGACAGAGAGATGACGGGGACGGGTACGGGCGGTGAGCCCTGTTCCACAATCGCGAAATTCACCTTTCGAAGTTGCGTAGGGTCGTCGAAAGCGTCGCCGTCACGTGTCCAGACGACGTTTCCGACCGGACCCGTCACGCTCGAAAAGGTGGTGCAGTCGCAGAATGCCCAGTCCGCTGGTGAGCTGTACGCGCCGTGCCCCCCGCCGTCGATCGTGATCACCGGATGTGTGCCGCCGAACAGACGCAGCTGTGGCGGTGACGACTGGGACGGCCACTCGCGGAAGTCGCCGGGATGGTCGTTGTTGTGTCGCGAAAACCATACTCCGATCGGCTGCAAGTCGGGGCCGAGCCTGACCTGGATCGACGCATCCCAGTCGCCGCCGTGCCGGTCGACGCCCTCGAAGGCGTTGAAGGCGAACGTATGCCAGTACTGAATGATCATCCCGCCATCGGAGGCAGGATATGCGTGGAAGTACGTGACCCAGTCGGCAGGATTCAGGCTGCCGACGCGGTCGCTGTCGTTGAAGTCGTCGCCGCTGGCGTTGCCGATCCACCACAACTGGTCATCGCCGAAGCCCTCGGGCATGGGCTCCGTCGTCGCGAGTGGACGCGCGTCGTCACTGGAGCAGTGCGTGAGGTGATGATTTGGCCCCCAGCTATTCGGATGAATCCATGGCGCGCCGGCGGCGCCGTCCGGCCCTAGAAGCTGCGCCTGAGTCCCGATTGTTCCGGAGATGTCCGGCAGCCGCTCGTTCTCGTCGGGTGTGCAGCCCTGTTCGCCGTACCACAGATAGCCGCGCTGGAGGATCCAGTCGACGTTGACGGGGTAATTCGATTCGCCCGGCTCGATGTAGATCACCGGCGCATAGCGCTCCGCCAGCAGCTGCTCCAGCGCGTCGTCAATGCCGTCATGATCGTCGTCGACACGGACGGGAGGCAGCTGCGCCTGAGCCGCGACAGTGAACGCCAACAGCCATGAGGCCAGCACGGTGACGGTGGCGATTCGGCGGCAGTGCCCGGGTAGGACAATGCTCATGACTCCACCTCGATTGTCGGCGAGTCACTGCAAAGGGGCGCGGGGAGTATGTGGCAAGACCCACTTGGGCGCAAGACGAAGAAAGGAGGTACCTTCGCGCGTAACAGTAGCGGGAAGGAGGGCACATGGCGACCGTAAAGCTTCCGACTCCCGACGAGCTCAAGGCGGTCGGCCGGCAACTCGGCATGACCTTGTCCGACGCGGACGTCGCGTTCTTCCTCGAGACGATGGGCGGCAGCGTAGCGGCCTATCACGCCGTCGAAGCGATGGCCGATCCGATGCCGCCGGTGAAGTATCCGCGCACGCCGGGCTATCGACCCGAGGGCGCGGAGAACAAGTACAACGCCTGGTACTACAAGAGCGAGGTGCAGGGCGCAGGCTCGGGCAAGCTGCGGGGCAAGCGCATCGCGCTGAAGGACAACGTCTGCCTGGCCGGCGTGCCGATGATGAACGGCGCCTCCACGCTGGAAGGCTATGTCCCCGACGTCGATGCGACGATCGTCACGCGCATGCTCGACGCGGGCGGCACGATCGTCGGTAAGGTGCACTGCGAGTACTTCTGCTTCTCGGGCGGCAGCCACACGAGCGCGGCTGGCCCCGTGCAGAATCCGCGCAAGCCGGGCTACTCGGCCGGTGGGTCCTCGTCGGGTAGCGCGGCCGTCATCGCGGCGGGCGAGGTCGACATGGCGATCGGCGGCGATCAGGGCGGCTCGATACGCATTCCGTCCGCCTACTGCGGCGTGTACGGCATGAAGCCGACGCACGGCCTCGTGCCTTACACGGGCATCTTCCCGATCGAGCTGACGCTGGATCACACGGGCCCGATGACGGCGACGGTCGCGGACAACGCGCTCCTGCTCGAGGTGCTGGCCGGGCCCGATGGCCTCGATCCGCGGCAGGTGAACGTGAAGACTGCGACGTACACGAACGCGCTGACGGGCGATGCGCGCGGGCTGAAGATCGCGGTGGTGAAGGAAGGCTTCGGTCTTCCGAACTCCGAGCAGGACGTCGACACGCTGGTGCGCAAGGCTGCGGCGACGTTCAGGCAGCTCGGCGCGCAGGTGGACGAGGTCTCCATCCCGCTGCATCTGGCCGGGCCCGCCATCTGGACGCCGATCGCCGTCGAAGGCGCGACCTGGCAGATGCTGAACGGCAACGGCTTCGGCTTCAACTGGAAGGGTCTGTATGTCACCAGCCTCATCGACGCGCATGCGGCGTGGCGCCAACGGGCCGACGAGTTCTCCGACACGCTGAAGACCACGATCCTGTTCGGGCAGTACGCGCTCAATCGATATCGCGGACACTACTACGCCAAGTCCCAGAACCTCGCGCGCTCGCTCCGCGCCGCCTACGACGCCGTGCTGAAGGACTACGAGCTGCTGCTGATGCCGACGCTCCCGCTGAAGGCGACGCCGATCCCCAAGGCCGGCGCGCCACGCATGGAGGTGATCCAGCGGGCGTTCGAAATGATCGGCAACACCTGTCCGTTCGACGTGACCGGTCATCCGTCCATGAGCGTGCCGTGCGGGCTGAGCGACGGACTGCCAGCGGGCATGATGCTCACCGCCAAACACTTCGACGAGGTGTCGATCTACCGCGCGGCGTCGGCCTTCGAGAAGGCGGGAGACTGGCGGGGGGTGCGCGCCTAGGCCAGAAACGCACCCCAGCGGTCTTTCGCGAGCGCGGCGCTTCCGTGAGAAACTTAACGCTCAATGCGTCCCGCACGCGCCGCGGAACCGTCGGGAACCGGGCAGCAGCTTGCCGCAGTGCTATTCGACTTCGGCGGCACGCTCGACGGCACTCTGCCCTGGAAAGACCGGATGTTTCGGATCTTGCGAGCCGAGGGCGTCGAGGTGACACCCGAGCGCTTCGATCCGCTGTTCTACCGCGCCGACGATGCCCTCGTCGGCGCGATCCCCGACACGCTGCCGCTCGCCGAGACCGTCGGCCGGTTGGCGGCCGGTCTCGGCGCTTCGCTCGGACTGAGCGACGATCTCATCCAGCACGTCGCGCGGCGCTTCGTGGACGACATCACGCGCAGCGTCCGGGACAACCTTTCGCTTTTGTCCGAGCTGTCGCGTCGCTATGAGCTGGCAATCGTCTCGAACTTTTACGGCAACCTGCCTCGCGTCTGTGAGGACCTCGGCCTTCATCCGCTGTTCGGGGTGATCGTCGATTCCACCGAGGTGGGCTGGACGAAGCCCGATCCGCGTATCTTCACGCACGCGCTCGCCAAGCTCGGCCTGCAGGCCGACGCCGCGACGTTCGTCGGCGACTCGCTGCGGCGCGACATGGCTGGCGCCCGCGGCGTCGGCATGGCGCATATCTGGCTGACCGCGGAGACTGCGTCGGCGCCGCGCCCCTGCTGCGCGGACGACCGCGTGATCCGCTCGCTGAGCGACCTGCGGGGGTTGCTGCTGTGAGCCGCTGCCGCGGCGGCATCATCGCGGCCGGCGAGGGTAGTCGTCTGCGCGCGACGGGATTCGCAATGCCGAAGCCGCTGGTGCCGGTCGCGGGCGTCCCCCTGATCGATTGGGTGATCGGCAACTTTCGTGCCGCCGGCATCACGTCGCTCGTGATGATCGTCAACGAGCAGTCGCGGGCATGCCGCGACTGGGTCCACTCACGCTTTCCGGACCTGGACCTCGACGTGATTGTGAAGACGACGGCCTCGTCGCTCGAGAGCTTTCTCGAGGTCAGTCGGCGTCTCGGCGGCGAGCGCGCCCTTGTCTCGACCGTGGACGCATGGTGTCGGCCGGCCGACTTCGCACGCTTCCTCCAGGCTGCGCTGAGCCGGCCCGCGGACGCGAGCGTCCTGGCGGTGACACCGCTGGTCGCCGACGAGCGTCCTTTATGGGTGGATGTCGACGGGGCGGGGCGTATCCGAAGGATCGGCGGGCCGGACGGGACGCACGTGACCGCCGGCATGTACATGCTGTCGGACCGGGCGCGTGCTCTCTCCGCGCCGCCACTCGGTAGCTTGCGCCAGTTCCTCGCGTGGCTGCATGCGCAGGGCGAGCCGATGTACGCCGAGACGATCGAAAACGTGGTGGACGTCGATCAGCAGTCAGACGTCGTGCTGGCCGAAGCGCTCGCAGGGCGGGCACGCGAGTGAATCTCCGCGGAGGTGACAGGTGAGCGACGCATCGTGTTGGGGCATCTTTCGCGAACGAGAGCATTCTCCCGGCCGTGAATCCGACGACGGCCAGATCCTGAACCTGACGGGAAAGCACCTCGAGGCCCGCGGGTTCCAGGTGACGTTGAGGACGGCCGAGGAAGTGCTCGCGACGCCCGACGATCGGCCTCTCGGCGTGTTCCTCATGTGCGAGCGGCTGGACATCCTCGATCATCTGCGAACGCTTGAGCTCCGCGGCGTTCCCCATGTGAATGGCCCGCTCGCCGTGCTGAACACGTACCGCGAGCGGATGATCGCCCTGTTCAGCGAGGCCAACGTCCCCTTCATCGAGAGCCGACTCGTGTCGACGGACAAGCCGGTCGACGCCGTGGCGTTCCCCGTGTGGGTCAAGCGCGCCGACGTGCACAACACGCAGGACGGCGACGTCACGCTCGCCAGCACGCGCGAGGCCGTGGCCGGCGCGCTCGCAGAGCTGGCCGCTCGCGGCCTCCCGCGCGCGGTGCTGCAGCCACACGTGGACGGCGACCTCGTCAAGTTCTACGGCGTCGGCACCGGTACGGGGCCGGCGGGTGGGCCGCCGTGGTTTCGCTGGTTCTACCATCGCGAGCAGCGCCTGGCCGGACACACGTTCGATCAGGCGGGCCTGGGCCGGATCGTGCGCCGCGCGGCGCTCGCCCTCGGCCTGGACGTGTACGGGGGCGACGCGATCGTGACGCCGGCCGGTGACGTCGTGCTGCTCGACGTGAACGCATGGCCGAGCTTTGCGCTCTATCGTGAGGAGGCGGCCGAGCGTATCGCCGCGCACGTCGCGCTCCGCTTCGCCGGAGCGCGGCGATGACGCGCCGTCGCGAGATCGGACCGCAGTCCAAGCGGATCGTCGCCGAGGAGCAGCGTCACATGTCGCCCGGGCTGCAGTCGTTCGCACTCAGCGCGGGCGTGGCGATGGCGCGTGGTGAAGGCTCGATGCTGTTCGACGAGGATGGCAACGAGTACATCGACTTCATCGCGGGCATCGGCGTGGGCAGCGTCGGGCACTGTCATCCGCATTACGTCGAATCGCTCAAACGCCAGCTAGAGCGGCTGACGTTCGGCAGCTTCACCACCGAGACGCGCGCGCGGTTCCTCACACAGCTCGGCGGCCTCACGCCCGAAGGCCTCACACGCATCCAGCTCTTCTCCGGCGGCGCCGAAGCGGTCGAGGCGGCGCTGCGCCTGGCCAAGGCCGCGACGGGCAAGCACGAGGTCATCGGCTTCTGGGGCGGATTCCACGGCAAAACGGGCGGCGTGCTCGGCCTGCTCGGCAGCGAGTTCAAGCATAGCCTTGGGCCGTTCTTGCCCGGCCGATACGTCTCGCCGTATGCGGACTGCTATCGCTGCCCGCTCAAGCTGCGCTTTCCCGAGTGCGGCATCGCGTGCGCGGAGTTTTTGCGCGACGTCATCCGCTATCAGACCGGAGGCGAGATCTCGGCCATCATCGTGGAGCCGATCCAGGGCACGGCCGGCAACGTCGTGCCGCCGCCGGGATTCCTGCAGGCCGTCCAGTCCATTGCCAAGGATCACAACGCGCTGCTGATCGCCGACGAGATGCTGAGCGGCTACGGCCGGACCGGCGCGATGTGGGCCGCCAACCACGAGCGTGTCGTGCCCGACATCATGACCGCTGGCAAGGGTATGGGCGGCGGCTTCCCGTTGAGCGCCGTGATCTCGACTGACGCCTTGACGAACCGCCCGCCGTGGTCGAATCCGAGCGCCAGCTCGTCGAGCTATGGCGGCAATCCGCTCGCGGCCGCCGCCGGCCTCGCGACGCTCGAAATCTTGCTGAAGGAAGATCTGGTGCGCAACGCCGAGCGCGTCGGCACGGTGATGCTCGCGCGCCTTCAGGCGATGAAGGAGAAGCATCGGTGCATCGGCGAGGTCCGGGGCAAGGGCCTGATGCTCGGCATCGAGCTGGTTCGTGATCGGCAGACGAAGGAGCCGCTCGGCAAAGAAGTGACGCGAGCGCTCTACCAGGAGTGCCTGCGGCGTGGTCTGGTCGCCATGACGTACGCGCCGTCGATTCGCATCAACCCGCCGCTGGTCATCCAGGAGCAGACCGCGCTCGCCGGGCTCGCCATTCTCGACGAGGCGCTCGACGTGGTCGCGCGTCAGCACGGACTCAGCTGAGGCATGCTGCGCGGCGCGATCGTCGGTCTCGGAAACGTCGGCCGGGAGGTTCACATCCCTGCCTGGCGTCGCCGGAGCGACGTCGAGATCGTTGCCGCCAACGATGCGGATCTCGCGCGCCGCTCACTCGTCGCGGCGTCGCTGCCCGCGGCGCGCTGGTACGACTCGGCGGATGAGCTGCTGGCGCGCGAGCGCCTCGACTTCATCGACATCTGCACACCGCCTTCGAGCCACGGTCCGCTGGTGTGCCGTGCGCTCGAGCGTGGCCTGCACGTCTTCTGTGAGAAACCGCTCGTCATCGCGCGCGACGAGCTCGATCGCGTGGCAACGCTCGCGGAGACGAGGCGGCGGGTGGTTCACACCGTTCACAACTGGCATCACGCGCCGATCATCAAACGTGCGAGCGAGCTCGTGCGTGAGGGGGCGCTGGGACGGCTCACACGCGTGGCGTGGCGGACGCTTCGCACGCGCCCGGCCGCCGCAGCCGGCAACGGCAACGGAAGCAACTGGCGACTCGATCCGAAGCTCGCCGGCGGCGGGATTCTGACGGACCACGGCTGGCATGCGTTCTATCTGGTGACGGGCTGGATCGGGGACACGCCGACGTCCGTGAGCGCGCGACTCGAGCAGCGCGGGCCCGCGACGCTCGCCGTCGAAGACACGGCAACCGTGAGTGTGGTGTTCCCCGACGCGACGACCGAAATCTTCCTGACGTGGGCCGCCGACCGTCGCGAGAACGTCGCGCACCTCGTCGGAAGCGCGGGCCGCATCGAGCTGTGTGACGACACGCTCGTGCTCGAGCGCAACGGCCACGCTGAGCGGTGGACCTGTCCGCCGTCGCTGTCGAACGGGTCGGTGCACCCGGATTGGTTCGATCCCGAAGTCGCGCAGTTCCTCGACGCGGTGACGCGCACGCCGGCGCAGAGCAATCTCGGCGAGGCGTGGCTGTGCGGCGTGCTCGAGAGTGCCGCCCGCGAGTCGAGCCGTCGCGGTGGGCAGCCGGTCGCGGTGCCGGCGCTGCCCCTGTCGATGGCATGAGCGGCGCGCTCCTCGTCGTCGTCCCCTCGGCGTCGAACGGCGGCCCGTCCGTCTCCCCCAGCACCGTGGTCGCGGGGCTGCCGCTGATCACACGAATCATTCGAGCGGCCAAGAGCTCCGGCTACGCCGACGTGCTGGTTTGCGACATGGACGCCGCGACTCGGGGACTCGTCGAGGGGGCGGGCGCGGCCGTTCTGACGCCCTCGCGGAGCGCTGACGATCGGCTTTGCCGGCGAATCGTCGTGATGCCGGCCAACGTCGTGCCGCAGTCTCGGTGGCTCCGCTCGTTGCTGAACGAGCCGATCGAGTCGGAGCGGCTCTACGTCGACGGCGCCTCCGTCGTGCTCGTCGAGACGGCGCGTTCCGCGGCTGTCATCGCAGCGGCCGCCCGGTCGGCGAGCGCACCGGCGCTGGTCGGCGCGCTGGCGCAGGTGTTCGACAAGGACCCACAGCCGCTGAGGCGCGACGGGAGCTTCGCCGTCGAGTCGGCGGGAGAGGTTGCCAAGGCAGAGACGTGGCTGCTTCGTAGCCTCATCAAAGAGAACGAGGGGTTCATGTCGCGCCACTTCGAGCGCCTGATCTCACTGGCGATCACGCGGCGCCTCGTGCGGACCGGTGTGACGCCCGACATGATGACCCTCACGAGCCTCGCCGTCGGCCTCTCCGGCGCGCCGTTCTTCCTGAGCTCGACACCGGCGCTGCAGCTTGCCGGCTCGCTGCTGTTCCTGGTGCATTCGATCCTCGACGGCTGCGACGGTGAGCTCGCGCGACTCAAATTCCTACAGTCCCGCCGCGGCGCGATCCTCGATTACTGGGGCGACAACGCCGTCCACGTCGCCGTGTTTCTCTGCATCGCGATCGGGTGGGCGCTGAGCGCAGGTACGCCATGGCCGCTCGCGCTCGGCGCCGTCGCGGCTGTCGGGACGCTCGGCTCCGCCGCGATGATGTTCGAGCGCACCGCGGCCGATCGTCCCGAAAGCGCCGACAGCCCGCTCATGGCACGGCTGACCGCCGCGCTCGCCAGCCGGGACTTCATCTATGGGCTGATCCTGTGCTCGGCCTTCGGCAAGGCCTTCTGGTTTTTGATCGCGGCAGCCGCCGGGACGCCGGCATTCTTTCTCGTGGTGCTGTGGATCGAGCATCGTCGTGGCCGCGTTCGCTGACGTCCTGCTGCGCGGGCTGAATCTTGCGGGTCAAGCAATCGCCATCGGCGGTGTGGCGTTCGCGCTCATCGTGCTGTGGTCGGGCTCGCCGCGCGTGTGGCGGTTGCTCGCGGTGGGCGCCGCCACGGTCGCCATCACCCAATGCCTGTTGCTCGCCACGGTCGCGACGGCGCTTGGCTCGCCGTCCGACTGGCATACGCGTGAGCTTCTCGCGACCTCCTTCGTCGCCGCCAGTCTGGTCAGAATTCTCGCGAGCGTCGGACTGATCGTCGGGGCCCTGGTCCTGAGCGCGCCCTCCCAGCGGCCTCTGCGCTGGACGGTCCTCATCGGATCGGCGCTGCTGCTCGTCGTCGCCGGCGGGTGGACCAGCCACGCCGCGGCACGATCCGGCGATCGCGCCATCCCAATGGTGTTCGACGTGCTCCACCAGCTGGCGGCGGCGATCTGGGTCGGCGGCCTCGTCCACCTGCTTGTGGCGGCGTTCGCGGCGGTGGAGCGCTCGAGCGAGCGCGCGTGGTCGGCGGCTCTTCTTCAACGCTTCTCGGCAATGGCGCTGGGCGCCGTCGCCGTGCTGATCCTCGCCGGCGTCGGGCTCACGACCCGGTACGTGGACGGCGTGCATGGCATGGTCGGCACCGCCTATGGCGTCATGGTGCTCACGAAGATCGTGCTCCTCGGCGGACTCCTGTTGCTCGGAGCCGGAAACTTCTTCGCCATTCGGCGCTTCGCGTCGGCCGAGCGCCTGTTGTCCGTGCTTCGGCTTCGACGCTTTGTCGAGGTCGAGCTCGGACTCGGCATCACGGTACTGTTCGCGGCCGCGTCACTGACGTCGCTGCCGCCGGCGATCGACGTCGTGGCCGACCGGGCAACGCCCGCCGAGGTCGCCACGCGATTCACCCCGCGCATGCCGAGCTTCACGTCACCGACGATCGACCAGCTGCCCATCGACGATCCCAACGCGCCGCGGACGGACGCCGACCGTGCGTGGTCCGAATACAACCATCACGTCGCGGGCCTGTTCGTGCTGCTTATGGGGTCGCTTGCGGTCCTGCACGTGAGCGGTGTTCGATGGGCGCGTCACTGGCCACTAGCGCTGCTGGGACTGGCGGGCTTCATGCTGGTGCGGAACGATCCGGGCGCGTGGCCGCTCGGCCCTCAAGGCTTCTGGGCCAGCATGGCGGAGCCGACGGTCTTGCAGCATCGCGCGTTCGTGGTGCTGGTCGTGGTCTTCGCCTTCTTCGAGTGGGCGGTACGCGCGCGGAAGCTGCGATCGCCGCGCTGGGCGCTCGTGTTTCCGCTGCTCTGCGCCGTCGGCGGTGGCCTCTTGCTCACGCACTCGCACGCCAGCCTCAATCTGAAAACGGAGTTCCTGACGGAGGTCACGCACGCCCCGCTGGGCGTGCTTGGCATCGTCGTCGGCTGGGCGCGCTGGCTAGAGCTTCGGCTGGCGGCGCCCGAGGATCGGCTGCCGGGTCGCGTCTGGGCGATGGCCATGACGGTATTCGGCGTGCTGTTGTTGTTGTATCGGGAGAGCTGAGCTCAGCGCATGAAGATACTCCGCGCCGTGCTGCTCGTGGTCGGCCTCGCGTTCCTCGGGGTCCTGATCGCGAAGAACGATCCGGAAGCCATCTTCGCGTCGATCACGCAATTGTCGTGGCGGCTTGGGGTGCTGGTCTGCTTTCCGTTCCTGCTCGTCACGGCGTTCGACACCCTCGGCTGGCATTTCGCGTTCCTCCGCTCGCGCGTCGATTTCCCCACGCTCCTCGGCGTCCGGATGGCGGGCGAGGCCTTCAATCTCACGACGCCGACCGCCGCCGTCGGCGGCGAATTCGTCAAAGCGTGGATGTTGCGCGGACGCGTGCCGCTCGACGAAGCCATCTTGTCCGTCGTGGTGGCGAAGACGACGATCATGATCGGCCAGGGCCTGTTTCTGCTCGTGGGCACCGTCATCACGTGGAACGCCGGACCGCAGGACTCACGGCTGCTCGGGTGGATGGTGTGGCTGCTCGCCCTGGAAGTGCTCGCGATCGTCGGCTTCCTGATCGCGCAGATTCGCGGAGGCTTCGGCTGGGTGCCGGGCCTGCTGGCGCGCGTGGGCCTCGGTCGGTCGCGGCACGGCGAGACGGTCGCGCGTCTCGACCGCGGCCTGGCCTGGTTCTACAGCAATGAGCCGCGACGGCTGATGCTGTCGATCTTCTTTCATTTCGTCGCGTGGCTGCTCGGCTCGCTCGAGGCCTACCTGATGCTCTATTTCCTCGGCATCCACGTGTCGCTGGCCACCGCGACCATCATCGAGGCGCTCGGGACCGCGGTGCGATTCGCGACGTTCCTGGTGCCAGCCAGCCTCGGCGCACTCGAGGGCGGCTATGTCGCCACGTTCACCGCGCTGGGGCTGGCGCCGTCGGCCGGCGTCGCCTTTGGCCTTACGCGACGGGTGCGCGAGCTCGTGTGGATCACGGTCGGCTTCATTGTGTTCGCCCTGATTCGACCGAAAGCGGCGGGCGAGGTGGGGGGCCCGGTGAAGGCCCCCCAGCCCGATTAATCGCGCTGGATGTCGCGCACGTAGATGTTGTCGGCGACGACCGAGTTCGCCTTGATCGTGTCGGCGTAGATCACGCCGGCGGTGACCGTCGGCAGCTTGATGTCACCCTTCGCGTCCTTGATCTTCACGGCATCGGACTGGTGAACCGCGCCCTGGACCATCGGAGCTTTGATCTTGTTGGCGTAGATCGTCTGCGCACGAACCTCCTGCGCGACGATGTCGCCGGCCTGCACGGTCGGCGGCGTTGACGGCACGACGACCGTCGTCGACGGCTGCTGTTGCGGGACTACGATCGTCGACGGCTGGCTCGGCTGCACGACAGTAGGTGCGGGTTGGCTCGGCTGTACGACAACCGGAGCTTGTCCCGGCTGAACGATGACGTCGGCGGCGCCGGCGAGTCCAGCGCTCACGACGCCGACGGCAAACACACTCGCGACGGCGAACACCTTGCGTGATTTCATCTCGTCCCCCTCACTGCGGATCCTTCCAGCGGATCCGGCTTCGGGATCAGGAGGAGAGGGTGCAAAGCGAATGCCGGCGAGCGCTATGGACTCTCGAGAGCGTGCGGCCCATAGGAGGGCCGCGCCAGGCCCGTCAGCTCCGTGACGGTATCCGCTTTGAGCAGGAGCGTGGGCGGAATCGTCAGCCCAAGCCCGCGCGCCGTCTTCGAGTTGATCACGAGCTGAAACTTCGTCGGCTCTTCGACGGGAAGATCAGCGGGCTTGGCGCCTCTGAAGATCTTGTGCGCGTAAATCGCGGCGCGGCGATACATGTCGGGATAATCCACGCCGTACGAGATCAGACCACCGGAGAATTCTGTCGACGCGTACATCGCGGGAAGCCGGCGCTTGGCCGCGAGCTCGACGATCAGCTGTTGATTCGCCTGCGTGAGCGTGTCGATGCCGACGACGAGCGCGTCCGCACGCTGTCGGACCGCAGCGTCGAACGCCGGCTCGAGGTCCGAGACCTTTCGCACGTCGAGAAGCTGAGGCTCGAGACCTCGTGACCGCGTGGCCCTCTCGACCTCTTTCCACTGGGGTGGCAGCGCAGGGTTGCTCATGTTGAGCAGCACGCCGATCCGCGTGGCCTTCGGCACCAGCTCCATGAGCAGCTGCACCCGCTTGGGAAAGATGTCGGTCACGGCGGCGCTGAGGCCCGTGACGTTGGCGCCGGGACGCGCGAGGCTCGCGACGACACCTTGTCCGACAGGATCGCCGACTCCCGTGATGATCACCGGAATCGTGGTCGTGGCCTTCTTGGCCGCCAGCGCCGCCGGCGTGCCCCGCGTCACGATCACGTCCACTTTCGCGCGGGCCAGCTCGTTCGCGAGGGCAGGGAACCGCTCGTCGTGGCCGTCCGCCGACCGGTAGTCGATGACGAATGTCTCGCCCTCGACGTACCCGAGGTCGCGCATGCCTTGGCGGAACGCTTCGATGTTGGTGGCGTTGATCCCCGTCGGTGTCCGCTCGAGCATTCCGATGCGATAGAGCTTTTCCGACTGCGCCGCCCTGACGGCAAACGGCGTTGCGATCACCGCCACCAACGCGGTGAGGGCCAACAACTCGAGCCGTCTCATGTGTCCTCCGACTTGGGAGCCGACAGCGTCACGCACTCGCGGATCGCAGCCGTGCGGTCATCTGCGACAAAAACACTCGGGGCGCAAACAGCACAATGCGTGCCGCACCGCGTGGTCGGAAAATTGCGGCTTTTCGGAGCACCGCGTCGAGTCCCCACGGCGGAGCGCCTTGACCGACCGGAGAACTGCCCGATGCGACGACGTCGCCCGAGGCTCGCGCGAGCCTCGGGCGTTACGCGGTTGCGCGGAAGCGTGCGATCACTGGGCGGGGACGGGAACCCACGCGTCCGGGCACGTCTGCACCGACGGATAGTAGGCGCCGTAGCTGGGGCAGTAGTACCAGTAGCTTGCCGCCGGGGCCTGATACGCGTACCCGGGGTCGTACGAATACCCGTATGAATACGGATACGCGTACGGCCAGAACAACGGTGCGGCGATGAACGCTCCGCCGACGAAGACCCTTCCGCCGTTATGGAAGCGGCGCCCGTCGAGGCGACCGTGGAAGCCCGGATGGCCGCCGTGGAAGCCGGAGCTGCCATGGAATCCGGGTCTTGCGGCGTTGAACGCCGGCGCGCCGCCGCGGAACGCCGGCGCGGCGCCGCGGAAGCCACCGCCGCCGTGGAAGCCGCCGCCGCCGTGGGAGCCACCGCCGCCGCGGAAACCGCCGCCGCCATGCGGGGCGGCGAACCCGAACGATGCCGTCCCCAGGATGATCGCGATCCCAATCAGGGCAATCGATGAAAGCTTTTTCATGACTTCGTCACTCCCATCACTAGGACGCGCGCCAGGCCCTGAAGTATTCAGACTTCGCTCCATCGATGCGAGGGAAGGCCCCGTATTTCTTGCTAGCCGTGAGGGTACCGTTCGTGATCTAACGGTGTATGCCTAAAGCCGCAATCACCGCCACAGGTCACTACGTTCCCCCCGACATCTATCCCAACACGTGGTTCGAGCAGCGACTCGACACTACGGATGCGTGGATCCGCGAGCGCACCGGCATCACGGAGCGACGCTTCGCGAAGGACGGCGGCGCCTCCGACCTGGCGCTGCCCGCCGCCCGCCGCTGCCTGGAAATGCGGGGCATCGAAGCCGCCGCCCTCGATTGCATCATCGTCGCGACGATGACGCCTGACCGTCCGATTCCGTCGACGGCGGCCCTGCTGCAAGCCAAGCTCGGCGCCATCAACGCCTGGGGCTTCGATCTCGCCGGCGCGTGCTCGGGATTCGTCTACGCGCTGGTGACTGCGACCAAGCTCGTGGAGGGAGGCGCTGCTCGCCGCGTGCTGGTCTGTGGTGCGGACCGCATGTCGAGCGTCATCGATCCCAGCGACCGGGCGACCGCCGTGCTGTTCGGCGACGGCGCGGGCGTCGTCCTCGTCGAGGAGAGCGAGGATGCAGACGTCGGTATTCTCGAGCACGTCTGCCACATGGATGGCGAGGGCGCGGCCGCCCTTTATATACCGGCCGGCGGCAGCGTGCAGCCCCCCAGCGCGGAAACGGTGGCGCAGCGTCGGCACTTCGTCGTCCAGGATGGTCCCACGGTGTTCAAGTCGGCCGTCGTCGGCATGGCCGACGTCACCGAGGAGCTGCTCAAGCGCGCCGACCTGCGACTCGAAGACGTCGCCTGGATGGTGCCCCACCAGGCGAATCGCCGAATCATCGAGGCCGTGGCCAAGCGGCTCGGTGTCTCGCTCGAGCGCGTCGTCATCAATCTCGATCGCTACGGCAACACGGTGGCGGCCACGATTCCCCTCGGGCTCTCCGAATGGCACACCGAAGGCCGTCTGGCGTACGGCGACCGCATCGTGCTCGCGGCCTTCGGCGCGGGATTCACATCCGGCGCCGTGTATTTGAGGTGGGCGATCGGGGCATAGCGCCGTTCGGCCTCATTGACTGGCTGCTGACCTCCGGGCTACTGTCTGGCGCTCGATATGAAATGTCCTCGGTGCCAGCACGAAAATCCTCCGAACGCTAAGTTTTGCCTCGAGTGCGGCGCGCGCCTCGCGCTCGCGTGCGGATCATGCGGTACGGAGCTTCCCGCGTTAGCTCGCTTCTGTCTGCAATGCGGCCAGCCGGTGACCAGCGGCGCAGCGGCGCCGGCTCGTTCGCCTTCGCCCGAGACGTACACGCCCCGGCACCTCGCAGAGAAAATCCTCACCTCCAAGGCGGCGCTGGAGGGCGAGCGCAAGCAAGTCACCGTTCTCTTTGCCGACCTCAAGGGCTCGATGGAGCTGATGGCCGATCGAGATCCAGAAGAGGCGGGCAGGATCCTCGACCCCGTCCTCGAGCGAATGATGGAGGCCGTCCATCGCTACGAGGGCACGGTGAACCAGGTCATGGGCGACGGGATCATGGCGATCTTCGGTGCTCCGGTGGCGCACGAAGAGCACGCCATTCGCGCCTGCTATGCGGCGCTTCGCATGCAAGAGACGGTGCAGCGCTATGCCGAAGAGGCGCGCCGAACTCATGGCATGACCGTTCGCATCCGCGTCGGGCTCAATTCGGGCGAAGTCGTCGTCCGCGCGATCGGCAGCGACCTGCACATGGATTACACCGCGGTTGGCCAGACGACGCACCTCGCGGCGCGAATGGAGCAGCTTGCCGATCCCGGCAGCACCCTCATCAGTCCGGCGACGCTCGAGCTGGCTGGCGGCTACGTGGAAGCGAAATCACTGGGGCTAGTGCCCGTGAAAGGTCTTCCGGAGCCGGTCGAGGTCTTCGAGCTCACCGCAGCCGGGACAGCGCGATCACGCCTTCAGGCGACCGCCGCTCGCGGACTGACGCCCTTCGTTGGACGGGACCCCGAGCTTGCGCACCTCGTTCGCGCTCAGGAGCAGGCGCGCGCCGGCCACGGCCAGCTCGTGGCGATCGTCGGCGAGGCGGGCGTCGGTAAGTCGCGTCTCTACCACGAGTTCATTCACTCGCATCGTGTCCAGGGCTGGCTCGTCCTGCAGGCGAGCGCCGTGTCCCATGGCAAAAGCATCAGCTATCTGCCGGTGATCGATCTGCTCAAGGCCTATTGCAAGCTGGAGGACCGAGACGATCATCGCGCGCTCCGAGAAAAGATCACCGGCAAGCTGTTCACGCTCGATGAGTCACTGAAACCGCTCTTGCCGGCGTTCTTCGGCCTCCTCGACGTGCCCGTCGAGGATCCGCAGTGGCAGGCCCTGGATCCGGCCCAGCGGCGCCACCAGACACTCGACGCCAACAAGCGCCTGCTGCTCCGTGAGGCGCAGGCCCAGCCTGTGGTCGTCATTTTCGAGGACCTGCACTGGGTCGATACCGAGACGCAAGCGCTGCTCGATAGCCTCGTGGCGAGCCTGCCGGCGGCGCGGCTTCTGATGCTCGTCAACTATCGTCCCGAGTACCAGCACGGTTGGGGCAGCAAGACGTATTACACCCAGCTCCGGCTCGACGCGCTGCCTGCCGAAAGCGCGGGCGAGCTGCTCGAAGCGCTCTTGGGCACGGATCCCGCTCTGACGCCGCTCAAGGAGCTTCTGACGGCGCGGACCTCGGGCAATCCGCTCTTTCTCGAAGAAAGCGTTCGGACGCTGGTCGAGACACGGGCGCTTTCCGGTGTACGAGGCGCCTACCGGCTGACGCAGCCTGTGGAAGCGATCCGGGTGCCGGCAACCGTGCAGTCGATTCTGGCCTCGCGCATCGATCGTCTGCCGCTCGACGAGAAACGTCTCCTGCAGTCCGCTGCGGTCATCGGGAAAGATGTTCCGTCAGCACTCCTTCAGGGAATCACCGGAGCGCCGGAGGAGGACCTTCGCCGTGGGCTGGCGCATCTGCAGGCGGCCGAGTTTCTCTACGAGAAGAGTCTCTTCCCCGATCTCGAGTACACGTTCAAGCACGCCCTCACTCACGACGTCGCGTATGAGAGCCTGCTCCAGGATCGCCGACGCGACCTGCACGCGAAAGTTGTCGACACGATCGAGACGCTGTACTCGGATCGGCTCACGGAGCAGATCGAGCGGCTCGCCCACCATGCATTCAGGGGCGAGGTCTGGGAAAGGGCGCTCGGATATCTGCATCAGGCCGCGGCCAAGGCGTTTGCCCGGTCGGCCAACCGCGAGGCCGTGGCCTATCTGCAACAGGCGCTCGTGGCGATCGAGCATCTTCCCGAGTCGCGCCTGACGCTGGAGCAAGCGATCGATCTCCGATTCGACCTCCGCAATTCGCTCTTCCCGCTCGGTGAGCTCGACGCGATGCTGACCACGCTGCGTGAGGCTGAGCGCCTCGCGACAGCGCTCGATGATCGACGCCGGCTGGCCTGGGTATCCGTCTACATGAGCCAGTATCAGTGGGTGACGGGCCACTTGACGGACGCGCGAGCGTCTGGCGAGCGCGCCGGAGCGATCGCGGAAACGCTGGGCGATTCGGCGCTTCAAGCCGTCGCGAATTATTACGCGGGTGCGGCGTGCTTCTCCTCGACGGACTATCGGGACGCCGAGCGCTTCCTTCGAAGAGCGATCGACGCCCTCGAGGGGGATCTGAGTCGAGAGCGCTTTGGCCTGGCGGGCTTCCCGTCGGTGATGGCGCGATGGCTGCTCGCGTCGTCACTCGCCGAGTGTGGTGAGTTCACAGAGGCGTTGATCCGTGGCCAGGAAGCGGTCCGGCTCGGCGACGAGGTCCGTCACCCGTATAGCTTGATTCTCGCGTGCTGGGGTCTCGCGCTCGTCTACGCGCTCAAGGGCGAGCTGAGCCACGCCAGCGTCCAGCTGGAGCGCGCGCTGGCGCTTTGCCGCGAGTGGACCGTGCCGATCCTCTCGCCGTTCACCTCGGGATTCCTCGGCTACCTGCACACGCTTTCCGGACGAGTCACCGAAGGTCTGTCGTCGCTGCAGCAGGCAACAAAAGATCAGGAAGCCAGCGGGCTTGCGCTCTACCAATCGCGTCTCATGGTATGGCTCGGCGAGACGTTGCTGCTGGCGGATCAGCCCGAGGCTGCTATCGCTCACGCCGAGCGGACGCTCGCGCTCAGTCGTGAGCGTGGTGAACGCGGCGTGGAAGCCCAAGCGTACTGGCTCCTCGGTGAGGTAGCCTCGAGTCGCGAGCCGCTCGACGCCGAGATCGCCGAGGGTCACTACCGGCAGGCGCTGACGCTCGCTTCGGCGCTGTCGATGCGCCCGCTCAGTGCCCACTGCCACGCTGGCCTTGCGAAGCTCTATCGCCGCGCCGGTAACGACACGTCGGCTCAGGAGCACCTCGGCATGGCAACGGCCATGTACCGCGAAATGGCGATGGCGTCGCCACTCGCTCGGACATAGCTCGCGCTCGTCGGCTCCCTATCGCATCGGAACCGGTGGCGCCCTCCGACGGTTTCTGGTTAGTTTGGGGCGGGCGCTGACCCCGGTCTCCGAGCGCGTGAGAACGAGAGGGAATCGCATGCGTGTCCTTTTGCTGTCCATGCCGGATTCGTTCGAGCATATGCCGTCGATCGCGATCCGGATGCCGAACGGCGCGCTGACGTCGCTTGCGGGCAACGTGGATGGCCACCATCGCGTGGCCGTGGCAGATCTCATCCTGGTTCAACAGCGCGTGCGAGAAACGATCGAGCAGCTCGTCCGGGAGCACACACCCGACGTCGTGGGACTCTCCGTGATGACGTTCCAGCGACGAACGGCCCTGAAAGTCATTGATCTCGTCCGTCGGCTCAGGCCAGCGGCGCACGTTGTGGTTGGCGGCTACGACCCCAGTTTGGCGCCGGAGGCGTACAGCACGACCCCGGAGGTCGCGGCAGACTTCATCGTGCGAGGTGAGGGGGAAATCACGTTTCGGAACTTGCTGCGCGCGATCGAGGCACATCGTGCGTACGACGGCATCGCGGGCCTCGCGTACCGCGTCGGGCAGGGATTCGTACACAATCCGGACCGGCCGGTCACGACGCTAGGGAGCAGCGAGATTCGCCTGCCCAATCGAAGCGCGCGCGTCCTCACGGGATATACGATGGTTGGCCGACAGGTCGATGTCATCGAGACCTCTCGGGGCTGTACCTTCGATTGCAGCTTCTGCTCGATCATCGAAATGCGGGGTCGAAACTTTCACACCTACGACTTCGACCGAGTCCTCGCTGACATTCGCGACGCGCGCGCCCACGGAGCGGAGTCGATCTTCCTCGTCGACGATAACATCACACTAAATGTTCGCCGCTTCGAGGCGCTATGCCGGGCGATCATCGATGCGCGCCTCGATCGTCTGGAATACAGCGTCCAGGCGATGACGTCGGCGATCGCAACCCACGGCGCCACGCTGGCGCCGCTGATGCGCCGGGCGGGCTTCCGTTACGTGTTCCTGGGAATCGAAAACATCCTCGATGGCGACCTTCAGTTCCTGCGCGCCACCGCCAAGAACACGCGACGGGAGACGGGCGGGCCGCGTAACGCCACGATTCAGGCGATCGAATATCTGCATCGCAACCGGATGTACGTCGTGGGCGGGCTGATCGTCGGAAATCCGAATGACACCCGCGAATGTATCGAAGCCAACCTCGAATTCGCCCGGCGCTACGTCGACTATCCATATATTCAGCACCCGACGCCATATCCCGGGACGCCGATGACCACGGACTTTCAGCGTCGCGGACTGATCGTCAGCGAGCAGGTCGACGAGTATGACGGCACCACCGCGGTGGTTCGGAGTGAATATCTGACGGCGGAAGAGATCGAATTCTTCCGATGGCGAGCGGAGCGGTGGATGAAGCTGCGTCACTTGCCGAGCGCACTGCGGCACAATCCACGGTTCGGCTTCCGTCATGGTCTCAGGATGCTGCGACATACCTTTCGAGGGAGCTCTCTCCGATCGCTGCTCGGCCTCGAAGACGAGCGCAAGGCCTTCGAGCGATACCGGGCGATGCGGAAAGCGGAGCGCGCCTACGTGTGAGCGGGTTGCCCGCTCATGGCGGTGGATCATCCTCGTCGAGTTCGTCTCTCTCGGCGTCTTCGCACATGCGGCTCTGGCGACCACGTTCACGATCGATCAGTCGCGGAGCTTGCTGGTCGTGCAGCTCTTCAGAGACGGCGTAGCGGCGAGACTCGGTCACGACCACGTGGTTCGGGCCACGAGATTCTCCGGGCTCGTCAGCTTCGATCCGAAAGCGCCGGAGGCGGCGTCGATTCGCATGGACGTCGACGCGGCAGGCCTCAAGGCCGATGAGCCGAGCACACGGCGTCGGTTCGGCGCTAGCGGCGAGCCAACGGCCGACGATGTCGAGCAAATCGAGAAGAGCATGAAATCCGAAGCGCAGCTCAGCGTCTCCAGGTTTCCCCGCATCACCTTCGTCTCAAGCCGGATCGCTCGCGAGGCGTCGGGCCGATACCTGGTCACGGGACAACTGACCATCCGCGGACTCACCAAGACCGTGGAGTTTCCCGCGACGGTGCGCCTGGAGGGGGACGTGTTTCGCGCGACGGCGACCCTGGAATTCTCGCAGAGTAGCTTCGGATACCAGCCGTACCGCGCCGCGCTGGGAGCCATCAAGAACAAAGACGCCGTGATACTTCATGTCGATCTCACGGCCACGCCGCAATGATGTGACGGGCTCCGTGGTGTCGTTCCTCGTGGCGTGGCGCGCGCCGGCGCTGGCCGTCATCGCGCTGCTCAGCCTTCTGTTCGGCTGGTCCGCCCTCGGCCTTCGAACCGACCCGGGTGTCGAGTCCATGATCCCGTCTGGTCCAGGCGATCTCGACCGCTTGCGCGCCTTCCAGGCACGGTTCGGGTCCGACGAGGTCGTCGTGCTCGCGTTTCACTCCGACCACCTGTTTTCGCGCGACTCCCTCGAGCGCATCGATCAGCTGACCCGACGCGTGGCAGCATTGCCAGGGGTCGCCCGCGTGCTCTCTCCAACCAACGTGCGCGATCTCGAGGGCGACCAGCTCGGACCCAAGCCGGTGGTTCCCTACGCGGACGTGCTGGCTGGCAAGCTTTCGCCCGAGAGGCTGGGCGAGCGGCTCGGTGCTCATTCCATTTTTGGTGGGCTCCTCGTCGCGAAGGACGCGCGCACCGCGGCCGTTCTCGTCGAGCTCGAGCAGGCAGCTGGAGGCGGAGACGTCCGCCGCGATGTTGTCACGGATCTCCGGCGCATGGCGAGCGAGACGGGTCCCGATCTCACCCCATTCGTTGCCGGAATTCCGGTCGAGAAGGCCGACGTCGCCGCGTATATCGCGCGGGATCAGAAAATCTTCATTCCGCTCGTCTTCCTGATCCTGGCGGCGATGACGGCGGTTCTTTACCGTCATCCCATCGGCATGCTCGTGCCGCTCAGCGTCGTCGCGCTCGCCCTCGTCTGGGCGCTCGGCCTCTACGCCCGCGCCGGACGATCCCTGAATCCGGTCACCTCGCTCATGACACCAGTGATCCTCGTGATGTCGTTGGAGGCAACTGTCCAGCTTCTCAATCAGTATCTGGCTGCCCGCGCGCGTGGGTTGCCGATGCTCTCCGCCCTCGAGCAGGCGGATCGCCGCATGCGCATCCCGTGCTTCAACGCGGCGCTGACCGCGGCCATCGGCTTTGTGTCGCTGCTCACGCTGCCCATCCCGGCCATCCGCGACTTCGGCCTCTTTACCGCGCTCGGCATCATGATCGGCTATGGCTTCACGATCGTGCTGACGCCACTCCTGCTCGCGTCGCTGCCGGATTTCCCGGCGCGGGTCATCGACAGTTTCGAGCCGGGGCCCGTGGAGCGCGGGCTCTCGCGCGTCATGCAATGGGTGTGTGAGCACCGATGGCCGACGGCGATCGGCGTCGGCGTGATCCTGGTTCTCTCGCTCGCGGGCATTGCACGGATGCGTGTCGAAACCGACCTTATTCGCTCGCTCCGCCACGCGAGCCCGCTCGCGACCGCGACGCGATTCATCGATAAGCACCTCACCGGAGTCAACTCGGTTGAGATCGTGATCTCGGGTGTCTCGCCGAGCGATCCAGACACCGTCGCGAAGGTTGCGCACTTCGAGGAGGCCGTGCGCGAGTTGCCGCGCGTACGCAAGGTCACCGGCCTTCCTGATCTGTTCGCCCGGATCAATCGCGCCCTGCATGGTGGCGACGACAGCTACGCGCGCCTCCCTGAGGGACCGGACGCCGCCGCCGATCTCGAGGAATTCGTGTCAAACCTCCG
The DNA here is from genome assembly GCA_036802765.1 of Candidatus Rokuibacteriota bacterium. Lineage (GTDB taxonomy): Bacteria > Methylomirabilota > Methylomirabilia > Rokubacteriales > CSP1-6 > AR12. The sequence continues at coordinate 8,472 of DAIRVP010000035.1, read as the reverse complement.
CAAGGAAGCGCCCGCCGATCTGCGTCGGTTCCTGGCGGACGACGCGCGCGGGGACCCGACGCTCAGAATTATTGCGCGAGTTCCGGCGCTGGATACCTCGAGCTCCCAGGCGCTCTTCGCCCAGATTCGGCACGCCGCAGAGAGCGCCGGACTTCCCAACGTGAGCCTGACAGGAAACTTCGTGATCCTCTCGAACATGTCGACGACGCTCGTGCACCACCAGATTCAGGGGCTCGGTGTGGCGCTGATTCTGATCCTGGGTGTCATGGCCGTGCAATTTCGCTCGGTTCGCCTCGGTCTGCTCTGCGTCATTCCCAATGCGTTGCCGATTCTCGTGGTCTATGGCCTGATGGGCTGGAGCGGCATCGCGCTCTCAGTCCCGACGGCGATGATCGCGAGCGTGGCGCTGGGGACGATCGTGGACAACTCGATTTACCTTTTGGCGCGTTTCCGGGAGGCGTTTTCCCAGCGCGGGGATTACCTGGAAGCCATGATCTCGATGGTCCGCGCGTCCGGACGGGCGGTGGTCTACTCAACCGTGACCCTGGCGGCTGGGTTTTTCGTCGGCGTATTCAGCTCTTTCGTGCCCACCGTAGAATTCGGGCTCCTCGCTGGTGTCGCGTTTCTCGTGGGTCTCATCAGCCAGTTCGTGGTGTTGCCGCTAACGCTGATCCTCTTCCAGCCTCTGGGCAAACCGACCCCGCGCGCCGCGGCGCTCGGCACCCTGCTCGTTCTGATCTCGACTGCGGGCGGCCTACCGGGCGACAGCGTCGCCGTAGCCCAGGAGGCCCAGCGAGACATTCTCCTCAAAGATCAATTCGGGAAAGTGGACGGCCCCGGGCAGCATCGTGGCCATGTGGTGCTTCTGATTTACGGCAAAGTTGCGGGCATGAGACGCATGAAGGGCTGGGAGGAGCGGATTCGTCAGAAAGTGCCCGGCACCTTGATTGTCCTGCGAGGCTTGGACGCGCGGAGCGCCCGGGGCGAAAAGACTGAAGCGGAGGTCAACGAGCGGCTACAGCAGAACGTGCCCGCAGACATCTCCATCCTTGTGGACTGGAACGGAGATTTCGTGCGCGCCTACCGCCTGCCGGACGCAGACGTGTCCACGACTGTCCTCGACGCGACGGGGAAGGCTTGTCAGACCGTTGCCGGATCCGTTACATCGGAAGCCTTGGATCAGGTGCGCCGAATACTTGTGCAGGTTCGTGAGACGGGAGCCTGCCCGTAGATGTGGGGGAAGGCGGCTATGCGAAAAAACGGATGCAAGGTCGTTTCCGCTTTCGCGCTCCTCTGCGTGGTCGTTGGGGAGGCAACCCCACAGACCGCCCTCCAGGCGACAGACGTGACGGGAGTGGTGGCGCGTCTGGACGAGCGCAGCAACGTGGTGGTCCTCGAAGACGGGCGCATGATCCGAGCCACGCCCGCCACCGTCATCATGGTCGGTGGAGCGCCGGCCAAGGTCCGCTCCCTCCAGCCGGGCACGGCCGTCGTCATTCGCTCGGGAGAGCCGGTGGCATTGAGTCATGGGCAGTACGTCGTCGTCGGCGACTTTCCGGCGGCGAGCATCCCCGTCGGTTCGATTCGGACGCGCACGTACGGCCGAGTGAAGGACATCGATCGCGACGGTGACGTCAAGATCAAGACGCAATCGGGCACCTTCCACGTCAAAGTTTCACCCGATGCGGCCCGCACCTTGAAGGACGGCGATACCGCCACCATCGACGTCGTCATCACGCCGCCGGCGCCGACGGTGCGCTGACGGGTTCCGGCGTCTGATGGCGTCGCCACTTTCTCGGACATAGGGCCGACGGCCCCTGCTAAAATTCCCCGCTGTGACATCCCTCGGTTCCGAGGGCCGATGAGGTGCGCCACCCTGCTCGGGCGCGTGCGTTGAGCCGCTCCGGCGTCGACGTGATCTACGACGCGGACTGCGCGCTGTGTCGCCGCGTGCTGCGACTCGTTCAGACCGTTGATCTCACCCGCGCACTTCGATTTCACGCGAGCAGCGATGTCGACAGCGTCGCGAGGCTTTCCGTCGTGGTCGCCGCTGGTCGCCATCGTCCTCGGCGTGGGTTTTAGTCACCTGATCGGCGCGCCTTACGGTTTGCGTCGATCGCCGTCCTTGCCGTGTGCTGCGTTGGGCCGACGCTGATCATTCGCCATCCGCTGCTGCCGTCCGGCGCCGACGCCGACGCGTTGCCGCTCCGCGATCTGAACAGCGCCGCAGAGCATCTCCGTCGTCTCATTCCCCGGGACGCGAAGGTCTTCCTGTGGGGCGATTCGCTGCCGGTCGATCTGGCCGATCGAAAGCCGTACCTCCGACAGATCCACTCGGTGTACACATTCAGCATCGTGGACAACCCTCAGCTCGTCGAGAAGTCCGGGATGTGGGGTCGACGCGAAATGCAGCTGTGGCTCGGCACCGACGCCGACTATGCCGTGCTCGAGCCGGCGATCGTCGATGAGTACCGCGCGCGCTGGCCGGCGCGCGTTCAAGAGCTGCAGACGCTCCTCGATCAGAATTTCCGTCTCGTCGACCGTGTGCAGGATTTTCGCTGGATGGTCTTCGATGTCTATGAGCGGCGTCGGAACTAAACTCATGTGGCGCTCTGGGCACTGACCGCCCGCTTGCGGCGGCGGAGCGGCACGCCCAGACCGATCAGGCTGGTGCCGATCAGCAACAGCGACACCGGCTCGGGCACCGTGCTAGGTGACAAGAGTGCTCGTCGAATAGTTCATGATCGAGCCACCCGACAGTGTGATCGTGAGGTTCTCGGTCATCGCGAACGAGGGAGGAACCGAGACCAGCGGGATCGCTACTGAGCTCGTCGCGTCGTAGGAACCGGCGGCTGAGATGTTGGGAGACACTGCGGGAGTGTTAAACGTGCCCGGAGAGACGTTCTGCCCAGTGCCCGGATCAAAGCTGCTGAAAAAGGCCATGGTGTTGAGCGGACCACCGACGGCGACACTTCCTCCGATATGGCTGAGCATGGTCACAGCGCCCGTCGGTACCGCCCAGCTGGTGTCGCCAATGAGCAGGTGCGCCGTCGCGGTGCCGGACGTATTTGTGTTCATCAGCGAGACGGCCGAGGAAAGGAGGACTGCGACGAGGGTCGAATTCCCCGGCGAATTGGACTGGGCAGCTGCCATGCTGACTACCAGGCCACCGACGCCCACGGAACCGACGCAGGTACCGCCGGGTAGAGCCGTACAGATCGGCAAGAACGCACCGCCGTTGAACGAAACTTCTGCCAGCAAATCGGCAGCAGCGTCGGGAGCCAGCGCGAAGAACGTCAGGCCGACCAGCGAGAAAGCGAGCACGTATCTGCGCATGGCCCACCCTTCCCGATAGCGTTCGTTAAAACGTTCCCGCGGGAACGCTTCGCGGAAGTGCTCCGCGCAGAGGATCTACTTCGACCGTTTCCGTCGCGTGAGAAGCCCCAGTCGTGTGCCAATCTGTGCCGCATAATTTGTGCCCGGGTTGTTTCTTGCGGACTTAGGCCAACGCTTCGCGAAAGTTGTAAGCGACTTCGACGGTGGATAAATAGCAAAGTCACGATCATCTGTCGGTGAGCGCAACAACAGCGACGACTTCCACGAGCAGTCGCGTCACGTCGACGCTGTCAGAAAATCTACATGCTCGACGCGTGGACCAAACCGGATCGGTCTGACCGAAGAGACGCTCGCATTTGACATCACCCGCCGCCCTGCCGTACGGTGCCGAGCCCAACGGTGCAGCAATTCTTCGGACGAGGGAGCACGATGATCATCAAGAGCGATAGCCCGGCCGTCACGATCCCCGAGGTGACGGTCACCGAGTACATCCTGCGGCATGCCGCGCGCTTGCACGACAAGCCGGCGTTCATCGACGGGCCGAGCGGCCGCACCATCACATACGGTCAGCTGGCCGACGGCATTCGCCGCGCGGCGACCGGCTTGGCCGGCCTCGGCTTCCGCCGGGGCGACGTGCTGGCGATCTATAGCCCGAACATTCCCGAGTATGCGGTGTGCTTCAACGCCGTGGCATCGCTCGGCGGCGCCAGCACCACGATCAATCCGCTGTACACGGCCGACGAGCTCGCCAAACAGCTCGCCGACTCCGGCGCGCGCATTCTCGTGACGGTTCCCGCCTTCCTCGAGAAAGCGAAGGAGGCGGCGGCGAAGAGCGCGGTGAAGGAGATCTTCGTGTTCGGCAGTGCGGAGGGCGCGCGTCCGTTCGGCGAGCTGTTGCAGTCGCCGCCGAGCCCGCCGGCCGTTACGATCGATCCGGCGCGCGACATCGTCGCGCTGCCGTATTCCAGCGGGACGACGGGTTTGCCGAAGGGCGTGATGCTGACGCACCGGAATCTGGTGGCGAACCTTCAGCAGTTCAAGGGCGTGAAAGACTTCGACGGCTTCGGCGAGCACGATATCGTCATCGCCGCGCTGCCGTTCTTCCACATCTACGGGCTCGTCGTCATCATGAAAGCGACGCTGGCCGACGGCGGCACGCTCGTGACGATGCCGCGCTTCGACCTCATGGAGTTCCTCGGGCTGGTGCAGAAATATCGCGCCACCATCCTGCCGATCGTGCCGCCGATCGTGCTGGCGCTCGTCAAGCATCCGGCCGTGGCGCAGTTCGATCTGTCGAGCGTGCGGATCGTGTTCTCGGGGGCGGCGCCGCTCGGCGAGGAGATCGCACGTGAGCTGAGCGACAAGCTTGGATGTCCGGTCGTGCAGGGCTACGGGATGACGGAGGCGAGCCCGGTCACCCACATCAGCCCGACCCGAAACTCGCCGTTCAAACCGGGGTCGATCGGCAAGGTCGTGCCCGATACCGAGGTGCGCATCGTCGATGTCGTCACGGGCGAAGATCTCGGCGCACGCGAGCAAGGCGAGCTGCTCATCCGTGGACCGCAGATCATGAAAGGCTATCTCAACCGCCCCGAGGATACTGCGAACTCGATCGATCGCGACGGCTGGTATCACACGGGCGACGTCGGCTACTTCGACGAGGCGGGATGGTTCTACATCTCCGATCGGACGAAGGAGCTGATCAAGTACAAGGGCATGCAGGTGGCGCCGGCCGAGCTGGAGGCGCTGCTGCTTACGCATCCGGCCGTGCTCGACGCCGCCGTCGTCCGTAAGGCCGACGAGGAGGCGGGGGAGGTGCCCAAGGCGTTTGTCGTGCTCAAGCCGGCCGCGCCACCGACGACGGCGGACGCGCTCATGAGCTGGATCGCCGAGCGCGTGGCGCCGCACAAGCGGATCCGCGAGGTTCAGTTCATCGACCAGATTCCGAAGTCGGCCACGGGCAAGATTCTGCGGCGGCTGCTGATGCAGAAGTGACGTCGTAACGGTGGCAGCTGCCGCTCAGGAGCCACGGGCGCGCCGTCGTTTTGTCGCCGAGCGCTGACGGCGATAATACCGGCGCGCCTTCGCTCGATTTCCGCACACCCGCATGTCGCACCAGCGGCGCGTGCCGTTGCGGGTCGCGTCCACGAAGAGCCAGCCACAGTCGGCGGACCCGCATTTCTTCAGCCGCCCGACGTCTGACGAGGTCAGCATCTCCGCGACCGATTTGGCCGCAGGCCAGAAGAGGCGGCTCAGCGTCGGTGGCCCTTTCTCCCATACGCTCACGAAGCTGCCGTCGGCTCCGCGCGCAACGCGAACATGACGCATCGCCTCTGACAGCGCCGCGTTGATCGCCGCCAGATCGCTCTCGGCTGGGTCCTCGCGGTCGGCAAGCGCCGAGAATGCCCGATAGACGGCTTCGCGTAGCGTCCGCACACGAGCGACGGCCGCCGCGGCTTCGGCGGGCTTGCGCTGGACCTGCTGCGTCAGTTCGCGCGCATCGCGATCCGTGACGATGCGGGACTGTCTCGCCCACCGAACGTAGTCCTCGGCGTTCGCCAGGCGCTCGATCGGGGTATCGCTCGCTCGCCAACTGACGGTGTTGGCAAGGTCGAGCGCAAGGCATCCCGACAGATGGAACTTCCACGCTCGATCCGGCATTGGGCCTTGTTGTCGCATCGACCGGGCTGGTTGACAAGCGCAGGCCACTGACCGAGACTCTGTGCCTAACCATCGTAATGCCATTTAGATGGTCATGAACCGACGCAAAGACGGGACGGAGGGATCATGAGAAGGATCCTCGCGCTGGTCGTCATCGCGGAGGCTTTGTGCCTGGGGCTGACGACGTGGACCCAGGGGCAGGCGAATACGCCGACGATTCGCGTCGCGATCGGCGCGCCGCTGACCGGTGGCGCCGCCTCATTTGGCGTCGAGATGAAGCAAGCCGTCGAGCTCGCTGTCGAAGAGCAGAAGACGGTCGGGCCGCTTCGCGTCGACACGGTGGTGGCGGATGACGAGGCGAGCGACGCGAAGGCTCAGACAATCACACGCGCTTTCTGCGACGATCCGGCCGTGCTCGGCGTCGTCGGACACGTCAACAGCAACGTCAGCATTACCGCGTCGAGTCTCTACCAGGCGTGCGGGCTCGCGATGATCACGCCCATGTCGTCGAACCCGGCAGTCACGGACCGCGGGCTTGCCAACGTCTTCCGGCTGACGAATCGCGACGATCACAAGGGACCAGGCCTGGCGAACTTGCTCTATAGCAAGCGCGGCAAGCGCAAGGCCGTTGTCATCGACGATCAGACGGTTTACGGCAAAGGACTCGCCGATGTCTTCGCGAAGACGTTTTCGGCTCTGGGAGGGACCGTGGTGGGTCATCCCACGGTGAAGGTCGGCGACCGCGATTTCCATGGGCTGCTCGGCGCCTTGCCGAAAGACTTCGACGTCCTGTTCTATGGGGGCATCGCCGAGGCTCCCTATGTGCTCAAGCAGATGCGAGAGATGGGCCTTGATCAGTTGTTCGCGTGCGGCGACGGATGCTGGAGCGTGAAAGGCTTCATTCAACCCGCGGAAGGTGCGACCTCCAAGGGGGAGGGCGTCCTCGTCCTCTCCGCCGCGCCGGCGATCGGCCGGGTGCCGGGATCCCAGGCGTTCGCGGAACGCTACACGAAGCGCTTCGGTCCGATCGCGAACTACGCGGCGAACTCCTACGACGCCGCGAGAGCCCTGCTGCTGGCGATCGAGCAGGCGGCTCGGGGCAAGAGCGGTCCCCCGACACGCGCCGAGGTGCTCGCCGCTCTACGGACAATTCACTTTCAGGGCATTGCCTATGCGCGGCCGGTGGAGTGGGACACCAAGGGCGACAACAAAGGAGCGGTGATCTTCGTCAATCTGGTCGACGGCGAACGGTTCCGCGAGATTGCCGAGATCACTCCGAGCGATATCCCGCGATAACATCTCCTCTCAGCGCGGATCACGGCAGCGCGAACGAAATCACATAATCGCCCATCTTCGTATTGAGCGCGGTGTGACCGCCCGCTGCAATCACGACAAACTGCCTGCCATTCCGCGCGCGGTACGTCATCGGGGTGGCCTGAGCACTCGCGGGCAGGTCACCGCTCCAGAGCACTCGCCCCGTCTCGACGTCGAACGCGCGCAAGGTCGTATCGCGCGCCGCGGCGATGAAGACGAGCCCGCCTGCCGTCGTGAGGGAGCCACCGAAATTGACCGAACCCCAGTCGCGCGCTTCGGCCAGCATCGAGAGCTCCGGCGAGGCGCCGAGCGGAACTTCCCACCGCACGTCCCCACTCACGAGATCCACGGCCGTCAACGCGCCCCAGGGTGGCGGGTTACACGGCACACCGCGGGGCGACAGCAATGGCTCGCGGTACATTCCGTAGGGCGTGCCGCGTTGTTGAGCAAACTCACGGCCCGGCCGGGCTGCTGTCCTCCGTTCCTGCTCGTATCGGTCGCGCGCAACGAGCGTCACCGCAAAGGCGAGGCGGTTCGTGTTGGCGATGACGAGCCCGCGCACCGGGTCGTGGGAGACGCTGCTCCAGTTCATCCCTCCGCCGTATCCAGGAAACGCCACGGAGCCCTCGAGGCTGGGTGGCGTGAAGATTCCCTCTGACCTGAGGCGCGCGATTCGCGCGCGACACGCTTCACGCTCACTTGCGTCCATGCCCCACGCATCGTCCGCCGTCAGCCGCGCCGGAACGAGCGGTCGCGGCCGAACCGGAAACGGCTGGGTCGGCGATGTCTCTTCACCGGGGACGGTACTCGTCGGAACCGGACGCTCCTCGATGGGAAACAGCGGTGCGCCTGTCTCTCGATGCAGGACATACAGGTGTCCCATCTTGGTTGCGACGACGACGGCGGGAATCGATTTCCCGTCACGCGTCACGTCGACGAGCACCGGTTGAGCTGGAACGTCGTAGTCCCACAGATCGTGATGCACCACCTGGAAATGCCAGACCACCTCGCCCGTCACGGCTTTGAGCGCAACGATAGAGTTCGCGTACACGTTCGCGCCCAGCCGCTGGCCGCCATAGAAATCCGGACTCGGGCTACTGGTAGGGAGGAAGACCAGACCACGCTCGGCGTCGACGGACATCACCGACCACACGTTCGCGG
>DAIRVP010000034.1:14570-36651 GCA_036802765.1 Candidatus Rokuibacteriota bacterium | reverse complement strand
CCCACGCCCAGTAGCCGCCCCAGCCGAGTACGTGATAGCTCCACCAGCCGCCGATCAGTAGTCCGAGCGAGAGGAAGTACCACGCGGTGATCGTCCAGCGCCGCGTGGTGGTGATCCACGCGTCACCGACGCGCCCGGTGACGAGGGCCGCGATTGCGAATGCGAACGGCACCGTGAATCCGGTGAAGCCGAGATACAGGGCGATGGGGTGGGTGATCATTCCCGAGTCCTCGAGCAGCGGATTCAATCCGCGCCCGTCCGGCGGCACCGGCGTGAGTCGCTGAAACACCGGCGCGGGCACCGTCATGACGAGCAGGAAGAAGGCGAGGACGCCGAGCATGACCGACAGGACCCACGGGTACAACTCGCGTGCGTTCGTTCGATGGCGAACGACGACGATCAGCGTGTACACCGACAGCATCCACGCCCACAGCACGATCGAGCCTTCGAGCGCGCCCCAGACCGCGGTGAGGCGATAGTAGAACGGCGTGCCGAGATTGGTATTGGTCGCGACGTAGCGCACGGAGAAGTCGAACGACAGAAATGCCCCGGCAAGGAGCAGCAGGCACGCCGTCACGAGCGTGAACACGCCCAGCGCGGCATGTTGCGCAGACTCCACGAGCGCCGTGCGCCCGGTGCGGCCGCCGATGGCGGCCACCACGCTGCCGTAGACGGCCAGACCCAGGGCGACCATGAGCGCGCCCGCACCGATTTCCGGAATCATCGCGACGGCTCCGAGAGTGTGCGCATCATCTCTTTGATCCCTGCCTGGCTCGTATCGTGCGGCGCCTTGTACTCTTCCGAGTGCTTGGCCATGATGTGGGTCGCGCGGAAGTAGCCTTCCGGACTCCACGAGCCCTCGACGACGGCCCCGCGCCCCTCAGCGAACAGATCCGGCGGCGCGCCCTTGTGACGCACCGGGACGCTGGTCTTGCCATCCGAGAGCGCGAACGTCAGCGAGAGCGTGCGGGCCTCCCACTTGACCGAGCCGCGCTCGACCATGCCTCCGAGCCGATAGGCCTTGCCGGAGACCGGAGTACCGCCGAGTTCCGACGGCGTCACGAAGTACACGGCCGATTGTGTCACGCCAGCGTAAATCATGTAGGCGAGCGCTGCGGCAATGACGACGCCGCCGACGAGAAACTTCGGTTTCATCGGCGCGGGGCGTGCGGCTGCTGGTTGAGTGCTTCGAGCTCCCGTTCCCGCTTTGCCAAGCGCCGCCAGTATAGAAGGAGGACAAGCGCCGTGAGGCCATACGCAGCGGCGACGAAGCCCCAGTTGTCCGCGATCACGCCGCGGCCTCCGCCTCGGCGCGCAGCACCCTGACCCGCCGCGCGACGAAGTAGGCGTAGAGCAGCATGAACGCGAGCAGGTTCACGAGGAGCGGCCAGAGAATCGACGTCGACCCCGTGAACCCGCCGGGCTTCATGAGCGACGGCGGCTGGTGCAGCGTGCGCCACCAGTACACCGAGAAGTGCACCAGCGGAATGTCTAGCGCCGCCACGATGCCGAGCACGGCGCTGTAGCGCGCGGCACGCTCGGGGTCGTCGATGCTTCCGCGCAGCAGCAGGTAGCCGAGATACATGACGAAGAGGATTGCCACGCTGGTGAGCCGCGCGTCCCACGTCCACCAGGTGCCCCAGGTGGGCTTGCCCCAGATGGAACCGGTCGCGATGCCGAGCCCGACGAACAGCACCCCGACCTCCCCGGAGGCGTGCGCCACGCGGTCGGCGGCCGCATCGCGGCGGACCAGATACACGATCGACGCGAGCGCGAGCACGCCGAACGCGACGTACGAGGCAAGGATGAGGGGCACGTGGACGTACATGATGCGCTGCACGTTGCCCTGGGTGACCTCGCGCGGCGCCACGCCGAACGCCATGACGAGCCCGACGAGCAATCCGACGGCAGTCAGCCAACCGAGGGTCCGCACCACGGCGCTCAGCCCTCCAGCACCACGTCGAACGTGAGCAGGCTCACGATGACGTACACCGTGTCCGCGGCGACGAGCAGCTTCACCCAGTGTGCGACCGCGGCGAGCGGCTCACCAAGAAGCAATCCCTCCGTCGCCTTGACCGTCGCGAGGAGCACTGGGACCTGAACAGGCAGCAGGAGGACCGGGAAGAGCAGCTCACGGGCGCGGACGTTCGCCGTCATGGCAGCGAATAGCGTACCGACTGCCGCCAAGCCGAGCGTGCCGAGCAGCATGACGACGAGCAGTCCGGGCATCGCACGGCCGAGGTCGATGTCGAAGAACACGATGAACAGCGCGAGCACGAGGGTCTCGACCAGCAGCATCAGCGCGAGGTTACCGACGAGCTTGCCCAGATAGATGGCGGACTTGTCGCCCGGTGCCAGCAGCAGTCCTTCCCAACAGTCGTGCTCGCGCTCGACGAGGAACGTCCGCCCGAGCGCCAGCAGCGCGCTCAGCACGAAGCCGAGCCACAGCACACCCGGCAGCACGGCGGCCAGTCGCTCGCGATCGCTGCCGAGCGTGAACTGAAAGACGAAGAGCAGGAGCAGCGAGAAGAAGACGAGCGCGTTCAGCGTCTCCTTCGAGCGGCGCTCGACGGCGAGATCCTTCCACGCGACGGCCAGCGCGCGCCGTGCCCAGCTCACGGCGTGTCCTCGGTGTGGGCGGCGTGGAGACGCTGAATCCAGCTCACGGCGTGTCCTCGGTGTGCACCGCGTAGAGGCGTTGAATGTCGTCTGGTCCGAGCGACCCGCGCGGCGTGTCGAGCGCGATGCGGCCGCCGGCGAGAACGGCCAGCCGATCGGCGACGCCGAGCTCGCGGCCGAACGAATGGGTCACCATCAGCAGCGCTGCTCCGCCGGCCTTGAGCGCTTCGAGCCGCTCCTCCAGCCACTTCTTCGCGCGCTGGTCGAGCCCGGCGAACGGCTCGTCGAGCAGCAGCACGCGTGGGCGCCCGAGCATGACGCGAGCGAGCGAGAGGCGCCGCTTCATCCCCGCGGAAAACGTCCGCACGCGCGCGTCAGCGACGCGGTCGAGACCGACGCCGGCGAGCGCGGCCGCCAGGTCGTCGGCGTCCGCGTGCAGGCCGCCGAGCGTCGACCAGAACTTCAGATTCTCGCGCGCGGTGAGGTCGTCATAGACCCACGCCCCGTGGGCGACGACACCGAGCAGCGGCCTCACGGTCTCCGCCGCGCGGACGACGTCGTGGCCGGCGATCGTCGCCGTCCCGCGCGTCGGCCGCACCAGTGTCGCGAGAATCTTGAGCAGCGTCGTCTTGCCGGCCCCGTTGGCGCCCAGCAGAGCGACCGCTTCACCGCCGCGCACGTCGAGGCTGACGCCGTCGAGCACGCGCACGAAGCCGAAGACTTTTCGGAGATCGGATACGCGAACGATGGGATCGAGAGTCATCCGTCCAGCCGACGTCAGCGCATGTTGCCCGTGTGCCCGAGCGAGTAGCGGCCCGGCTGCGGCCACACCGTGAGGCCGTGCGGCTCGTGTCCAACCGGAATGGTCTTGATGACTTCACCCGTCGTCGTGTCGATGACGTAGACGACGCGATCGTAGCGACCCGAGAGCCACAGATGCTTGCCATCGACGCTCACATTGCCCATGTCGGGACTGCCCGCGGTCGGCAGCATCCAGGTGGCGACGACTTTTCGCGTGGCAAAGTCGACCACCGAGACGCTGCCCTTGCCCACGCCGGGCTTCCCGCCGATCTGCGAAAAACCGCGGTTCGTCACGTACAGCTTGGTTCCGTCGCGGCTCGGATAGAGACCGTGCGTGCCGACCCCCGTCTTGATGAAGCCGGTGAGCTTGAACGCGGCGCCGTCGATGAGGTGCACGCCGCCCGCCCGAAGATCCGCGACGTAGAACGTCGAGCCGTCGGGGCTCACGCGGACGTCCTGGGGAATGCCGCGATCGGGCAGCGTGAGATAGCCGAGCACGGTCCGGGCGCGCCAGTCGATCTTCACCATGCGGCTGGAGTACTCGCACGTCATGATCAGGTACTTTCCGTCGATCGAGAAGTCGCCGTGGTTGATGCCGCCGCATTTCGGCGCCGAGACCGACCCCTGTAGCGCGAGCGTCTTCGGGTCGCGGAAGTCCAGGCGCTTCATCGCCTCCGCGACGACGACGGCGGACTTACCGTCGGGCGTGAAGTACATGTTGTAGGGATCGTCGACTGCGATCTCGTTGCCCGGCTTGCCGGTCACAGGATCAATCGGCGTCAGCGTCCCGTCCGTTCGTCCCTCCGCGTTGTTCGTGACCCAGAGCGTCTTGAGATCCCACGAGGGCACGACGTGCTGCGGATTCTTGCCGACCTTGTAGCGATCGATGACCTTCATCGTGACCGGATCGATCACGTGGACCTCGTGGGACTTCACGTTCGGGACGTAGACGCGCGCCGGCACATTGGCGAGCGCGGCGCTGACCTTGTCCGCCGTGGTCTCGCTATAGAGATTCGCCGGATTCGTCACCGGCGGCATGCCGGGCACGGTCTCGATGCTTGCCGCCGTCTGCCCTGCCGCGCGGGCGACGCTGGACAACGCAAGCACGATCACGAGCGTGGTCATCAACAGTCGTGGTCGGTTCACGGACACCAGTCCTCTTTAGCGATGGTTGGTTGCTGCCTTGATCGCTTCGACGGTACGAGCGACGACGAGGTCCGCTCCGAGACGTCCCAGCTCGTCGCTGGCTCGGCTCGGGTCGCCGTCAACGCCGGAGCCCACGCCAGGGATCTGATCGGCCTCGCGTGGAGTCTGCGGCCGCACCAGGCTCGGGGCAAGCGCCAGCGTGAGCGAGGTATCGAGCAGCCCGCCGTGGTTGCCGAGATCTTCCACGCGAAAGCCGCGTGTCTTCGCGAGGTCGCGAAACCCGAGCGTCGCCGCGCGGTAATACTCCGGAACCGCATGAGCGCGCACAGACTCCGCTTGCCAGTCACGATTCAGCCGTGCGGCGACGGTCTTTTGCGCCGCCTGAGTCGATCCGTGGTCTCCAAGAAACGCGATGTCGCGAAAGCCGTGCAGCCTGAAGCTCTGCGCCGCCGATTCGAGCGTGCGTTGAAAGACGTCGTCCGACACGGTGATCGTGCCTGGAAACCGCATGTGCCCGCTCGGTGGACGCAGCCCGCCCTCGGGCACGTAGGCGATGACGGGCGCGACGACGGCGTTGCCCAGGACTCGTGCGATCCGCTCGGCCAGCACTCTGACGCGCGCGTTGTGCTTGCCCAGCGCCAGGTGCGGGCCGCTCTGCTCTGTTCCGCCGATCGGCACGATGACGGTTGACTTCCCCGCGGCAATGGCCGTGCGCAGCTCCGTCCACGTCAGCTCTTCGAGAAACACGGTGTCGGGCTGCGCGGCGGCCGGCGTGATGAGCATGGTGAGCACCCAGACGAGCGGTGACCACAGAATGAAGAAGCGCGTGGTGAAGCGCAGGGCGATCACGGGGCGGCGGGCGCCGCCCGATCCGGCATCAGCCGAGCCGCATCGCGCGGAGTCGTGCGATCCGCTCCTCGGTCGGGGGATGCGTGGAAAACAGCCTCGCGAAGCTCTGTGCGCTCAACGGATTGACGATGAACAGGTGCGCCGTTGCCGGAGTGGCCGGCAGGGGCTCGACGCGCGAGGCGACCTCGATCTTCTCGAGCGCCTTGGCGAGACCGTACGAGCGACCCGCCAGCCGCGCGCCGCTGGCGTCCGCCTGGAACTCGCGCGAGCGCGAGACGGCGAGCTGCACCAGCATCGCCGCGATCGGGGCCAGCACCGCGAACAGCAGCATCACGATCGGGTTGCTGCCGCCTTCCTCGTCGTCTCGCGACCGGCCGCCGAAGAAGGCCGCCCACTGCGCCATGTGCGCCAGGTACGTGATGGCGCCGGCCAGCGTCGCGGCGATCGTCGAGATCAGCACATCGCGGTTGGTGACGTGCGAGAGCTCGTGGGCGAGCACGCCCTCGAGCTCATCCTCGTCGAGGATGCGCATGATGCCTTCGGTCACCGCGACCGCCGCGTGCTGCGGGTTGCGGCCCGTCGCGAAGGCGTTCGGCGTGTCGGACGGGATGACGTAGATGCGCGGCATCGGAATCTGCGCACGCGTGGCCAGCCGTCGCACCATCGCGTGCAAGCCCGGCGCCTGCGCCTCATCGACCGGCTGTGCGCCGTACATCGACAGCACGATCTTGTCGGAGAACCAGTACGAGACGAAGTTCATGACGGCAGCGAGCACGAATCCGATGATCATGCCCTGCTCGCCGGCGATGGCTCGGCCACCGAGAACGAAGAGAGCGGTCAGGACCCCCAGGAGGAGACCGGTCTTCAGCACGTTGGACATCGACGCGAAGCGTAGCAAACCGTCAGAAGGTGGTCAAACTCGGCTCAAATGCCTTGACGGGCGCGGACTCGGCCGATATACTGGGCCGGTTAACGTAAAAAATCCTTTCAATGACTGAGACTTACACGGAATCATAGCGATGATCATCAAGGTATCCGAGCTCGAGGAAGAGGGCCTCTCGATCTCCGATCCCAGGGCGCTCGAGCCCGCATTCTCCGATCCCGCGTGGCGCCTCGAGGCGCTGCAGCTTCAGATCTCGCCCGACGAGAGCGACGTCGTGGTGGACGGTCGGCTCACGGCGACGGTGCCGCAAACGTGCGGACGCTGCCTCGAATCGTTTCCGGCTCGCGTGGATGCCCGGGTGGACGTGCGGCTTCTGCCGCGCCCGGCCACCGGCGACAACATGGAGCTGGGCGCTGACGATCTCGACGTCGACTTCTACACGGACGACCAGGTCGATCTCAATCGTGTCGTCGAGACCGAGACCACGCTGGCGCTACCGATGAAGCCACTCTGTCGGGAAGACTGCCGCGGTCTGTGTCCCGTCTGCGGCAGCAATCGCAATCTCGATCCATGCGCATGCTCCGAGCGCGCATCCGACCCGCGCCTGGCGCCCCTCCGCGATCTGGCGACGCGCCTGCGCCACTGACCCCGAGCACCGAGAGGAGACGCCGATGCCGCTGCCGAAGCGACGCCACTCCGTAACCCGCGGCCGCAAGCGCCGCACGCACTACAAACTGGCGCCGCCCACACGGTCCGTGTGTCCGCAGTGCCGCGAGGCCAAGCTGCCGCACCGCGTGTGTCCGCACTGCGGGTATTACAAGGGTCGCGAGATCGTCGCGACCGAAGGCTCGTAACTGAAGATCGCGGTCGACGCGATGGGGGGCGATCACGGCCCCACCGTCGTGGTCGAAGGCGCGGCGGCGGCGGTGCGCGAGTTCGGCGCCTCCGTCATCCTCGTCGGCGACCGGGACGCGATCGAGCGCGAGGTCGTGCGCCTGCAGGTGGGCAGCCTCGGGCTCGAGATCCGGCACGCGTCACAGGTCGTCGAGATGGCGGAATCGCCGTCGCAGGCGCTGCGACGCAAGCGTGATTCCTCCCTGCGCGTCGCCGCCGAGCTGGTGCGGGACGGCCACGCGTCCGCGTTCATTTCGGCCGGCAATACGGGCGCCGCGATGGCCATCGCGATGTTCGTCATCGGCGTGCTTCGCGGCATCGATCGGCCTGCGATCGCCACCGTCCTGCCGAGCCTCAAGCGCGCGACGCTTCTGCTGGACGTCGGCGCGAACGTGGCGCCGAAGCCCTGGCATCTCTTCCAGTACGCCCTCATGGGCCACGTCTATTCGCGCGACATCCTCGGCGTGGACCGACCGCGTGTCGGGCTGCTCTCCGTGGGTGAGGAGGAGGGAAAGGGCAACGACCTCACGCGTGAGGCGTACGAGCTCCTCAAGGAGTCGGCGCTCAACTTTGTCGGCAACGTCGAAGGCCGCGACATCTACAACGGTGCGTGCGACGTCGTGGTCACCGACGGCTTCACCGGAAACGTGGCGCTGAAAATCTCCGAGAGTCTCGCCGAGATGCTCGGCGCCATGATCAAGGAAGAGCTGACGCGCGACTTCCGGTCCAAGATCGGCGCCGCGCTGTCCACGCCGGCCATCACGCGCTTCCGCAAGCGTGTCGACTACACGGAATTCGGCGGTGCGCCGCTGCTCGGAATCGACGGCGAAGCGATCATCTGCCACGGGCGCTCGCCCGCAAAAGCCATCAAGAACGCGGTCCGCGTGGCCGGGGAGTGGGCGAAGAAAGGGCTCAACGAGCACATCCGCGCCGCGCTGGAGGCGGAGGTCGCGCGCGGCGGCCGGGAGGGAGGCCGCGAATGACGCGGGCCAAGATCGTCGGCGTCGGGTCGTACGCGCCCAAACGAATCCTGACGAACGCGGACCTCGAGCGGATGGTCGAGACCAACGACGAGTGGATCGTGCAGCGCAGCGGCATTCGTGAGCGGCGCATCGCCGACGAGACCGAGGCGACCTCCGATCTCGCGCTGAAGGCGGCGCAGCAGGCGCTCGAGCGCGCCAACCTCGTGCCCGACGATATCGATTTCATCGCCGTCGGCACGACGACCCCCGACATGTACTTTCCGACGGTCAGCAACATCCTGCAGCACCGTCTCGGCTGCAAGCGCGTCGGCTCCGTCGACCTGTTGGCCGCCTGCGCGGGCTCCGTCTACAGCCTGTCGATCGGCTCGCAGTTCATTCAGACCGGCAAGTATCGTCGCGTGCTGTGCGTGGGCGCGGAGACGCTGTCGAAGATCACCGACTTTACCGACCGCGGCACCTGCGTGCTGCTCGCCGATGCCGCCGGCGCGGCAGTCCTCGAGCCGTCGACCGACGACAGCGGACTGATCGATTTCGACCTGTACTCGGACGGGCAGTACTGGGATCTGCTCTACATGCCGGGCGGCGGCTCACGCCACCCCGCTACGCACGAAACGATCGACAAGCGCATGCACTACGCGAAGATGAAGGGCGCGGATGTCTTCAAGGTGGCGGTGCGCATGTTCGCCGAGTGCACGGAGCGCATCCTCGCGCGCAACGGCTTCAGCGCGGACGACGTGAACCTCTTCATTCCTCACCAGGCGAATCTGAGAATCATCGAGGCGGCCGCCAAGCGCGTGAACCTGCCGATGGAGCGCGTGTTCGTCAACGTCGACCGCTACGGCAACACCGGCGCGGCGTCCGTGTACGTGGCGATGGAGGAGGCGGTGACGGGCGGACGGATCAAGAAGGGGGATCTCATTCTCATCGCGGCCTTCGGCGGCGGCTTCGCCTGGGGCACCGCGTTGATGCGCTGGTAGTGCGAGCCGAAGCGGTGCCTCCGCTGAGGCGAGCGGTGAAATGATCGAAAATCGCACATGATCGCTTTCTTATTCCCCGGTCAGGGCTCACAGGCGGTCGGCATGGGCAAGGCGTTCCACGACGCCTCCGCCGCGGCGCGCACCGTCTTCGAGGAGGCGAACGCGGCGCTCGGCTTCGATCTGCGTCGCGTGATGTTCGAAGGGCCCGAAAGCGAGCTCGTGCTCACCGCCAATACCCAGCCTGCCGTTCTGACCGCGAGCGTGGCCGCCGCAGCCGCCTGCGCCGAGCGCGGCCTCAAGCCCGGGCTGGTCGCCGGGCACAGCCTCGGGGAGTACTCGGCGCTCGTGGTGGCCGGCGCGATGTCCTTGCGCGACGCGGTCGTCGTCGTACGCAAGCGCGGCGAATTCATGCAGGAGGCGGTGCCCGTCGGAACCGGCGCCATGGCGGCGATCATGGGTCTGGCGCTCGACGCCGTCGAGGCCGTGGTGCGCGACGCCGCCCAGGGGCAGGTCGTCGAGGTCGCCAACGTGAACTCCGCGCAGCAAATCGTCATTGCCGGCGACAAGCCCGCCGTCGAGCGCGCCGTGGCGGTGGCGTCCGAGCGTGGCGGCCGCAAGAGCGTGCTGCTGCCGGTGAGCGCGCCGTTTCACTGCTCGCTGATGAAACCCGCCGCCGAGCGGCTCGCTGCCGCGTTGGCGGGTGCCGCCGTTGGTGATCCGACGATTCCCGTCGTTCGCAACGTCGACGGCGGTGTCACGCGCACGGCGAGCGACGTCGTGCCGTTCCTGCTGCGCCAGGTCGCGAGCCCCGTGCGCTGGACCGCATGCATGCAGCGTCTTGCCGCCGAAGGGGCGACGGCGTTCGTCGAAGTCGGGCCCGGCCGCGTGTTGACCGCGCTGACGAAGCGCATCGTCGAGGACGCCCGTGGCTTCGCCGTCGAGGATCCGGCTGGCCTGGACAAAGCACTGGCGGGCATGTCGTGAGTCTGACGGGCAAGGTCGCCGTCGTGACGGGGGGCACGCGCGGCATCGGGCTCGCCGTCGCGGCGTGGATGCTCGAGCGCGGTGCGAGCGTCGTCATTTCCGGCCGCGACGCCGATCGGCTGAACATCGCGCTGAAGGAGCTCGTGCAGGACGGCGGACCGGCCGCAGGCCTCGTCGCCGACGCCGGACGTCGCGAGGACGCCGAACGTCTCGTGGACACCGCACGCGAGCGCTTCGGACGTCTCGACATTCTCGTCAACAACGCCGGCATCACGCGTGACGGTCTGCTCATCAGAATGAAGGACGAGGATTGGGATCGCGTGCTCGAGACGAATCTCAAGGGCGCCTTTCTGATGACGCGCGCGGCGAGCAAGGCGATGGTGCGCGCGAAGACCGGCGGGCGCATCATCAACATCGCCTCCACCGCCGGTGCTATGGGCAACGCGGGGCAGGCCAACTACTCCGCGGCGAAGGCGGGCCTCATCGGACTGACGAAAGCCACCGCGCGCGAGCTTGCGCACTGGGGCATTCTCGTCAATGCCGTCGCGCCGGGGCTCATCGAGACCGACATGGCGGCCGCACTTCCCGTCGACGCGCGCGATGCGCTGCTGGCGCAAGTGCCGCTCAAGCGTATCGGAACCGCCCGTGAGGTAGCGGAAATGGTAGGATTCCTGGCCGGAGACGGGGCTGCCTATGTGACGGGGCAGGTCTTCCACGTCAACGGCGGCCTCTACATGTGAGTCACGCGTCAACTTCCCCATCCGGAGGGGGTTCATGGCGAAGTCAGTCGAGGACAAGGTGAAGGAGATCATCATCGAGCAGCTAGGGGTGGAGGAGGACGACGTCACTCCGGCTGCGAAGTTCATCGAAGACCTGGGCGCCGATTCCCTCGACACGGTCGAGCTCGTCATGGCCCTCGAGGAGCACTTCGACATCCAGATCCCGGACGAGGATGCCGAAAAAATCGTGACGGTCGGCGACGCCATCCAGTACATCAAGGACAACTCGTAAGACTGTGGATCCCCGACGCGTCGTCGTCACAGGCCTGGGCGCGCTCACGCCGGTCGGCAACACCGTCGAGGAATTCTGGTCTGCGCTCACGCAGGGCAAGTCGGGCATCGGCCCCATCACCAAGTTCGACACGAGCGAGAAGCACGACAACGGCGAGTACAAGTTCGTCACGCGCATCGCGGGCGAGGTTCGCAACTTCGACGAGCTGAAGTACGTCGACAAGAAGGACGCGCGGCGGCTGGACCCGTATCTCAAATACGCGATGGCCTGCTCGGTCATGGCCGTCGAGGACTCCGGCCTCGAGACCGGCCGCGTCGACGGTGCGCGTTTCGGCGTGCTCATCGGCTCCGGCATCGGTGGCATCAGCTCGCTGCTCGAGGCGCACAAGATGCTGCTCGAGCGCGGACCCGACCGGGTCTCGCCGTTCTTCATTCCGATGCTCATCGTCAACATGGCGTCGGGCCTCGTCTCCATGCGCTTCGGCGCGAAAGGCCCGAACTCGGCCGTCGTCACCGCGTGCGCCACGGGCAACCATGCGCTCGGCGACGCCTTCCGGCTGATCCAGCGCGGCGACGCGGACGTGATGATCGCGGGTGGCGCGGAGGCGATCGTCGTGCCGCTGACCATCGCGGGCTTCTGTTCGATGAAAGCGATGTCGACGCGCAACGACGAGCCGCAAAAAGCGTCGCGACCGTTCGACGCCGGACGCGACGGCTTCGTGTGCGGCGAAGGCGGGGGCATCCTCGTGCTGGAGGCGCTCGAGCACGCGCGCCGACGCGACGCACGCATCTACGGTGAGATCGTGGGCTACGGCATGACGGGCGACGCTCACCACATGACCGCGCCTGATCCCGAAGGTGACGGCGCCGCGCGCGCCATGGCCAACGCGCTGGCCGACGCCCAATTGTCGCCCTCCGACGTCGATTACATCAACGCGCACGGCACCTCGACGCCGTACAACGACAAGTTCGAGACGCTCGCGATCAAACGGGTCTTCGGCGACCACGCCCGCAAGCTCGCAGTCTCCTCCACGAAGTCGATGACCGGGCATCTGCTCGGCGCTGCCGGCGGCATCGAGGCCATCGCGACCGTGCTCGCGCTGCACCACGGGGTGTTGCCTCCCACGGTCAACTACGAGACGCCCGATCCGGAGTGCGATCTGGACTACGTCCCCAATCAGGCGCGCAAGCAGGACGCGGAGATCGCGCTGTCGAATGCATTCGGCTTCGGCGGCACCAACGCGACGCTGGCGTTTCGGAAATACCTGGCTTAGGACATGAGGGGCCCCGAAATGGCCCCCAACCTTCGTACGAGGGGGGCAACGCCCCCCTCGGGCTCCCCCGGCCCCAGCGGGGTGCCCCGGCGGAGCCGTGACACCCCTCGAAGTCACGCTCGGCCATCGCTTCAGCGATCGTGATCAGCTCGAGCGTGCGCTCACGCACGCGTCGTACGTGAACGAGCACCCGCCCCTCGTCGCGCAGGACGGCCTTGCATTCGTCGGTGACGCCGCGCTCGCCCTCGTCGTCGCCGAGCGGCTGCTCGCGCGCGACCCCGGGGCCGCGGTCGGCGTGCTCACTCCCGCGCGCGCGGCGCTCGTGTCGGGCGCGAACCTCGCGCGGTGGGCCGCCGCGCTCGGACTCGGCGCGCTCGTGCGTCTGGGCCGCGGTGAGGAGCAGACCGGCGGGCGCGCACGCGAGTCAATTCTTGCGACGACGCTCGAAGCCGTGCTGGGCGCGCTGTATCTCGAAGCCGGGCTCGATGCGGTTCGCCGCGTCGTCGAGCAACTCGCGCGCGACGCGTCGTAGCAAGGGGGCCGCGGCCGGGAGTGTCGTCGGGCAGCGCGGTCGTGCGAAGCCGCAGGCCGTTCGACGGCCGAGGCGAGCCTGCGTAGGTCGACGAGGGCCACTCCCGCCCGCGGCCCTGCGCGCGTGATACGCTGAGCGGCATGGCCGAGCGTCCGTTGGCCGCCGATCCGTTCGCGACGACGAACGGCCATGCGTATGCGCGTCCACCGGCGCCGGCGCGCCGCCGCGAGCGCCGCCCGATTTGGAACGTCGTCCTCTTCTTGCTCACGTGTCTCACGACATTGCTCGCCGGTACGATGTTCTCGGGCTCGCCGATGTTCGATGCGTATCGCGCGTCCCGCGAGCCGTTTGCCTGGGTGCTGAGCGGCGTTCCGTTCGCGGCGACGCTGTTGGGCATCCTCGTGGTCCACGAGTTCGGCCACTACTTCACCGCGCGCGCGCGCGGTGCCGCCGTGAGCCTGCCCTACTTCATTCCTGCACCCCCCTTCATCTTCATGGCGGGCACGCTCGGGGCCATCATCCGTATGCGCTCGGCGGCGCGCGACCGAAACGCGCTGTTCGACATCGCAGCGGCTGGTCCGCTGGCGGGGCTCGCCATTGCGGTGCCCGCGGCGCTCCTCGGCCTCGCGTGGTCTACCATCGTGCCGGCGCCATCCGGGCCGCACCTGGTCTTCGGCGAGTCGCTTCTCACGCGCGCGCTCGTCTGGCTGCGCTTCGGCGCGGTGCCCGACGGCATGATGGTGTCGACGCACCCGATCGCCGATGCGGCGTGGTTTGGTTTTCTCGTCACCGCGTTGAATCTCTTGCCCGCAGGCCAACTGGACGGCGGCCGCATCGCGTTTGCGCTCTCGCCGCGTCGCCATCGTATGCTCGGGCGGCTGACGGTTGCCGCGCTCGCCATGCTCAGCATCGTGGTGGCCGGTGTCATGTACGGCATGCGCGCGGACTGGTCGGCGATCATCCCCGGCGTGAACTGGTTGGTACTCGCCATGTTGATCCGCTTCGTGCTCGGCTACGCCCACGGCCCGCTGCTCGATCCGACGGAGCCGCTCACGCGCGGCCGGCGCGTCGTCGGCATCGCTTGCCTCGTCCTGCTCGTGCTGATGCTGCCGCCCGTTCTGATCCACGATTGATTCGACGCGCGCGAACGCGCGCCGACGCGCCTGCGCAGAGGGCGGGCAGGATGACACGCCGTCGGCGCATGCGCTACTATCCGCGACATGCCCGGTCGGCTCGACGCCCGCAGTCTCGAAGCGCTCGTCCGCAAGGGCGAGATCGACACCGTGCTCACCGTCGTGCCCGATCACTACGGGCGGCTCATGGGCAAGCGGATGGTCGGTCGTCATTTCGTCGATCACGTGCTCGCCGAGGGCGTCCACGCGTGCATTTATCTGCTGACTGTGGACATGGAGATGGAGCCGCAGCCCGGCTTCAAGCTCACGTCGTGGGAGCGCGGCTACGGCGACATGAAGATGGTGCCCGATCTCGCCACGCTGCGCGTGATCCCGTGGCTGCAGAAGACTGCGCTCGTGTTCTGCGACGTCTACGACGACGACGGCCAGCCGATCGAAGAAGCGCCGCGCTGGATACTCAAGCGCCAGATCGCGCGGGCGGCCGCGCAGGGCTATCTCGTGAAGACGGCGGCCGAGCTCGAGCTCTACTGCTTTCGTGAGACCTTCGAGCAGGCGAGAGCGAAGCGTTACCAGAATTTAACGCCCGTCTCCGATTACCTCGAGGACTATCACATATTACAAACGACGAAGGAGGAGCCGCTCGTCCGCGCCATCCGCAATGGAATGGAAGGCGCGGACGTGCCCGTGGAGACGTCGAAGGGCGAATGGGGTCGCGGCCAGGAGGAGATCAATCTCGTCTACGCCGAGGCGCTCGAGATGGCGGACCGCACCACGCTCTACAAACACGGCGCCAAGGAGATTGCGCACCTGCACGGCTGCTCGCTGACCTTCATGGCGAAGTACGACATGGGCGCTGCCGGCTCTTCGTTCCATCTGCACAGCTCGCTCTGGGATCGCGGCGGGCGCAAGGCGCTGTTCGCGCCGACGGGACGCGCGCGCGGCAACGGGCGCGCTACGTGGCCGGCGCTCTTCGGCCAGTGGCTCGCCGGACAGATGGCGATGGCGCGCGAGCTCGCGTACTTCTACGCACCGGCCGTCAACTCCTACAAGCGCTATCAGTCGGGATCGTTCGCGCCGACGCGGATCGTGGCCGGTTGGGACAATCGCACGTGCGGCTTCCGCCTGTGCGGCGAGGGCGCGTCGTTCCGCGTCGAGAATCGCATTCCGGGTGCCGACGCCAACGCGTACCTGGCGTTTGCAGCCACGATCGCCGCCGGGCTGCACGGGATCGCGAGCAAGCTGAAGGCGCCCAAGGCCTACGACGGCAACGCGTATCAGGACGCCACGCTGCCCCAGGTGCCCAAGACGCTGCGCGAAGCCATCGGCGAGCTCGAGCGCAGCCGCGTCGCGCGGGCGGCGTTCGGCGATCGCGTCGTCGATCACTATCTGCACGCGGCCCGCCTCGAGCAGCAGGCGTTCGATCAGGCCGTGACGGACTGGGAGCTGATTCGCAACTTCGAAAGGATCTGATGACAGACCGACTGCGCAACAAGGTCGCCTTCATCACGGGCGCCGGCGCCGGCATGGGCCGCGAAGCGGCGGTGCTGTTCGCCGAACAGGGCGCGCGGGTCGTCGTCGCCGACATCGAAGGCGCGGCGGCGGCGGAGACCGTCAAGAAGGTGGAAGCGGCGGGCGGGCAGGCGGTTGCGGTCACGGGCGACGTCGCGCTCGAGGCCGACGTCCAGCGGATGATCGCCGCCGGTGTCAAGAAGTTCGGCGCGCTGCACGTGCTCTACAACAACGCCGGTGTGCTCTGGAAGGATCGCGATCGCTCGGTGCTGGAGACGGATGACACGTGGTGGGATCGCGTCATGGCCATCAATCTCAAGTCCGTCTTCTGGGTGACGAAGCACGGCATTCCGCATCTCAAGAGCGCCGGCGGAGGCTCCATCATCATGATGGGCTCGGTGTCGGCGCTGGCCGGCTTCACGCGCGCCCAGGACGCCTACACGGCCGCGAAGGGAGCGCTCATCTCGCTGACCAAATCCCTCGCGATCCAGTTCGCGAAAGACAAGATCCGCTGCAACGTGATCCATCCCGGGATCGTCGACACGCCTCTGCAGGCGCCGTATCTGACCGACGCGATCCGCAAGGAGTTCGAGACGGGCATTCCGCTGGGCCGCATCGCGCAGCCGCGCGAGATCGCCTACGTCGCGCTGTTTTTGGCCAGCGACGAGTCTTCGTTCATGACCGGCGCCGAGCTCGTCGTCGACGGCGGCTTCACGGCCGGTTGAGCATGGCGACCGTCGCCCGCGCGCCGGCCGCACCGCTGACCCGGCTGGCGCGCGTGGACCCGCTCGTCGGCGTCGCGGCCGCGGGCGTCCTGGGGCTCCTGCTCGTCTTCGTCGTGTGGCCGGCGCTGCGCGTGCTCGCCATGAGCGTCACCGGGCCGCTCGGTGTCGCGCAGTACGCGGCGTTTTTCAACTCGTGGCGCCTCGCGCGCATCCTCGTGAACAGCCTGCTCGTGTCCGCCGTCTCCACCGTCATCACCGTGGCGATCGCGCTCGTGCTCGCCTACGCGGTGACACGCACGACCGTGCCGGGCAAGCGCTTCGTCTCGCTGATGAGCCTGCTGCCGCTGATCTCACCTCCGTTTCTCGTCTCGCTCAGCTTTATTTTGTTGTTCGGCCGCAACGGCGTGATCACGCGCGCGCTCGGCCTGGAGGGGTCGATCTACGGCTTCCACGGCATCGTCGTCGCGCAGGTCTTCACGTTCCTGCCGCAGGCGTACATCCTGCTGGCCAACGTGCTTGCGAACATCGACACGAGCCTGGAAGAGGCCGCGGAGAATCTCGGCGCGGGCCTAGTGACCACGCTCGGCCGTGTGACGCTGGCACTCGCGCGACCCGGATTGGCCTCGGCTTCGCTCATCGTCTTCATCCTGTGCATGACCGACTTCGGCAATCCGATCCTCATCGGCGGCCGCTACAACGTGCTGGCCACGGAAATCTACGCGCAGGTGATCGGGATGAACGACTTTCCCGCGGCCGCGGTGATGAGCGTCGTTCTGCTGCTGCCGTGCCTGGCCGCGTACGTGCTGAACACCTATGTCGTAGGCCGGCGGTCGTACGTCACGCTATCGGCCGGCGCGCGCACGACGCTGCGCCCGACGCCCGCCGCCGTACGCTGGCCGCTCGTCACCGTGTCGCTGGCCATCGCGCTCGCCATCGCGCTGATCTACGCGCTGATCCCGCTCGGCTCGATCGTCCGCCTCTGGGGCACCGACTGGTCGCTTTCGCTCACCCACTATGCGTTCGGCTCGACCGCGGAGGGCGCCTGGCCCATCGTCAACAGCGTCAAGCTGGCGCTGTTGTCGGGCGTCATCGGCACCGTCCTGGCCCTGCTGACCGCGTACGTGGTCGAGCGGAGGCGGCCTCCAGGGGCACGCGCTATCGAAGCGCTGAGCCTGCTGCCCGCCGCGCTGCCGGGCACCGTCATCGGTGTCGGCTACATCCTCGCGTTCAACGTGAGGCCGCTGCTGCTCACGGGGACGGTGTGGGTCCTCGTCGCCTCGGTCGTCTTCTGGAAGTTTCCGGTGGCCATGCTTGCGGCCGTCAACACGCTCAAGCAGATCGATCCCGCCATCGAGGAAGCGGCCGTGAGCCTCGGCGCCGGTCCTGTTCGAACGTTCACCCGCGTGGTCTTGCCGCTGCTGACGGGGACGGCATTTTCGATCTTCATCTATTTCTTCGTCAACGGCATGGTGACCGTCAGCGCGGTGATCTTCCTGATCTACCCCGGCTTCAACCTCGGCTCGGTGGCCATCCTCGCTCAGGTCGAGAACGGCTACCCGGGCGTGGCCTGCGCGCTGGGCACCATCATTCTCGCCATCGTCATCGGCGCGGTCTTGCTGCTGCGTGCCGCGGTCGGCGGCGACCGTGTGGCGATTCTCAAATCCTGAGCTCGTGAAAAAGGAGACGTGCATGCGCCGACTGCTGCTGCTCATCCTTGTCGCCGCCCTGGTCCTGCCGCTGGGCGCACCGCCTGCCGACACCGCCGAGGACCGCCTCGTGATCTACACGGCTTACGAGGAGAACGAGCTGAAGACGTTCTGGGAGCAGTTCAAGAAGGACCTGCCGGATCTGGCGGCGAAGGCCTCGTACATCCGCGGCTCGACGGGGCCGACGATCGCGCGGCTGGAAGCCGAGAAGGCCAATCCACAGGCCGACGTGGTCTGGGGCGTGTTTAACGACTACATGACCGGCGCGGCGACCAAGGGTCTGCTCGAAGCGTACGCGGCCAAGGAGTCGAACGTCATTCCGGCCAAGTTCAAGCATCCGGACAACATGTGGCAGGGCGTGACGCTCCTGACCGTCGCGTTCGCGGTGAATCAGAAGAAGATGGCAGAGCTGAAGCTGCCGGCGCCGAAGTCGTGGGCGGACCTCATCGATCCGAAGTACAAGGGCCACGTCGTGATGTCGAATCCGTCGACGTCCGGCACCGCGTACCTGCTGCTCGCCAGCCATGCGGCGCGGCTGGGCGAGGATCGGATGTGGCAGTTCTATGACGCGCTCGACAAAAACCTGTCGCAAGTGACGAAGTCGGGCGGCGCGCCGGGACGGATGGCCGCATCCGGCGAAACGCCGATCGGCGTCGCGCTCGCGTACGAAGTCGAAGTCGCCAAGAAGCAGGGGGCGCCGATCGATGTCATCTGGCCCTCGGACGGCGTGCCGTGGACGTTCGAGGCCAACGGGCTGGTGAAGGGCGCCAAGAATCCGGCCAACGCGAAGCGGTTTTTGGATTGGGCAGTCTCGAAGTCAGCGATGGCGTCGTATGCCGAGTGGCGCGGGACGGGCATCACACGGCCCGACGTGGCGGTGAGCGGACCGAAGATCGCCGAGATGAAGCTGATCGACCTCGACTTCGTCAAGGCGGGCGATCCGCAGTACAAGGACCGGCTCGTCAAGCTGTGGCAGGAGAAATACTCGAAGTAGCGCGATGCGAATCACGCTGCGTGACGTCAGCAAGCGCTTCGGCGCGTCGACCGCCGTCGACGGGCTCTCCCTGGAGATCGCGCCGGGAGAGCTCGTCGCGCTGGTCGGCGGCTCCGGATGCGGCAAGACGACCACGCTGCGGCTCGTCGCGGGCTTCGAGCGCCCTGACACCGGCGAGGTGCGCTTCGACGATCGCGTCGTCAACGACGTGCCGCCGGCGCGCCGCGGTGTCGGCATCGTCTTTCAGTCCTATGCCCTGTTTCCGACCATGACCGTGGCCGACAACATCGCCTTCGGTCTGCGCGTCGCGCGCTGGCCTCGGCCGCGGATTCGAGAGCGCGTCGACGAGCTGCTGGCCCTCATGCGCCTCGATGGGCTCGGTGGACGCTATGCCAATCAGCTGTCCGGCGGGCAGCAGCAGCGCGTGGCGCTCGCGCGTGCGCTCGCGCGGCGGCCGGAAATCTTGTTGTTGGACGAGCCGCTGTCTGCGCTCGACGCCAAGATCCGTTTGCGGCTGCGCGCGGAGATTCGCAAGCTGCAACAAGATCTCGGCATCACCACGCTCTACGTGACACACGATCAAGAGGAAGCGTTGTCGCTCGCCGACCGTCTGGCCGTGATGCGCGGCGGCCGGATCGAGCAGCTCGGCCGCCCCGAGGACGTCTATGGCCGTCCCCGCACCGGCTTCGTTGCCGACTTCATCGGCGTCTCCAACCTCGTGCCGTGTCGTGTGGTGTCGGCGGCCGAGGGGATGCTCGAGTGGGAGGGCCGGCGTTTGCGCGCCGTCTGCGAGGGCGTCAGCGACGGGGCGGCGGTGACGCTCGCCGTGCGCCCTGAGAAGCTCATGGTGCTCGCCGATCCGGTGCCCGCGAACGGCGCGAATCGGCTCGACGGCATCGTGGACGTCGTGACGTTCCTCGGCGCCGTCGTCCGGCTGCAGATCAGCGTGCAGGGCCGGCCGTTCTGGGTCGACGTCCCGCACGCGCGCGCAGCCGCGCTGCCGCGCAAGACGCGCGTGGCGCTCACCTGGCGGCCGGAGGATGGCGTCGTGCTCAGCGCCGCGGACGAAGGAGATTGACGTCATGAGAATCGAGACCGTCGCCGTCCACGCAGGCGCCCAGGTGGATCCCACCACCGGAGCCGTAACGCCGGCGATCCATCCCTCGACGACGTTCGAGCGAGATCCCGACGGCTCGTTTCCGCGTGGCCACATTTACTCGCGCAGCAGCGCGCCGAATCGTGCGGCCCTCGAGGCGTGCGTGACCGCGTTGGAAGGCGGCGCCGACGCCGTTGCGTTCGCGTCGGCCTCCGCGGCGACGTCCGCGGTATTCCAGTCCTTGTCGCCGGGCGACCGCGTCGTCGCGCCGGTGGACGCCTACTACGGAACGGGCAAGTTGCTCCGCGAGGTCTACGCGGGATGGGGCCTCGATACGACGTTCATCGACATGACGGATCTCTCGGCGGTCGAAAAGACCGTGCATCCGCCGACGAAGCTCGTCTGGGCGGAATCGCCTTCGAATCCCCTGTGGAAGGTGACCGACCTCGCGCGCGTCGGCGCCATCGCACGCTCGGCCGGTGCGCGGTACGTCGTCGACAACACGACGGCCACGCCGATCTTACAGTCGCCGTTCAAGGCCGGCGCAGACCTGGTCGTGCACGCCACGACGAAATACCTCGGCGGCCACTCCGACGTGCTCGGCGGCATCGTGATCGCGCGCGAGCGGGGTCCGATTCTCGATCGGTTGCGGATGTTGCAGACCGCCGGCGGAGCGGTGCCGTCACCGTTCGACTGCTGGCTCGTGCTACGCGGCATTCGAACGCTGCCCTATCGCGTGCGCGCGCAGTCCGAGCATGCGTTGAAGCTCGCGACGTTTCTCGCCGGCCATCCGCGTGTCGAGCGCGTACATTATCCCGGGCTGCCGTCGAGCCCTGGCCACGAAGTGGCTCGGCGGCAGATGTCGATGTTCGGCGGGACGCTGTCGGTACAGATCAAGGGCGGCGCCGAGGCCGCGTTGGCCGTCGCCGCGAAGATGCGCGTCTTCACCCGCGCGACCAGCTTTGGCGGGACGGAGAGCCTCGTCGAGCATCGCGCCTCGATCGAGGGGCCCGGAACGACGACGCCCGTGAACCTGCTCAGGATCGCGATCGGCCTCGAGCATCCCGACGATCTGATCGAAGACTTCGCGCAGGCTCTTGGCTAGTCTCGACGGCCGCACGGCATTCGTCACCGGCGCAGGGCGCGGGATCGGGCTGGCGATCAGTCAGCGGCTGCTCACCGACGGCGCCCGCGTGCTGATGGTCGACCGCGACGCGGCGGCCGTCGAGGGCGCGGCGAAGCGCCTCGGCACCGACGCGCGTGCGCTCGTCGCCGACGTCACGCGGACGGCTGACGTCGAGCGCGCGGTGCAGGCGGCGCACGACTGGCATGGGCGGCTCGACATCGTCGTCAACAACGCGGGCATCACCGGTCGATCCGTGCCGACGTGGGAGCTGAGCGACGACGATTGGCGGCAGGTCATCGACGTCGACCTCTCGAGCGTGTTTCTCGTCTGCCGCGCCGCCGTCCGGCTGATGCGCCCGCGCGCGAGCGGGCGGATCATCAACATCGCGTCGATCGCCGGCAAGGAGGGCAACCCTACGCTGGTGCCGTACTCGACGGCCAAGGCCGGTGTCATCGGCCTCACGAAGGCGCTCGCCAAGGAAGTCGCCACTCAAGGCATCCTGGTCAACGCCGTCGCGCCTGCCGTCATCGGCACCGAGCTGCTTCAGCAGATGGAACGCTCGACGGTCGACATGCTCATCGCGAAGATTCCGATGGGGCGCGTCGGAAAGCCGGAAGAAGTCGCCGCGCTGGTGGCGTGGCTGGCCTCCGACGAGTGCTCGTTCTCGACGGGCGCGGTGTACGACCTGTCGGGAGGACGCGCGACTTATTGAGTTGGGGGGACCCGTACCGCTTCCCCCCAAACCCCCCTCATTCGCGCGGTGGGCAGTCGTTCGTTGCCCCAAACCCCCTCATTGCGTTGGGGGGACCCGTACCGCTTCCCCCCAAACCCCCCTCATTC
>DAIRVP010000034.1:7488-14470 GCA_036802765.1 Candidatus Rokuibacteriota bacterium | reverse complement strand
CCCCCTCATTGCGTTGGGGGGACCCGTACCGCTTCCCCCCAAACCCCCCTCATTCACGTTGCGTCTGACCTAGCTCAGAAACAGCGGCGAGGCCAGCAGTTCCGGCAGCGCCGACAGCACCAGCGTCGCCTCGCTGAAATCGTGATGGCGCGTCTCGCCGCACGGAATCGCCACGCAGCGCATACCCGCCGCGCGCGCGGCCTGCACGCCGCGCTCGGAATCCTCGATCACGAGACACGCACCGGGTGGCACGCCGAGCCGCTTGGCGGCTTCGACAAACACATCGGGAGCGGGCTTGCCGCGCGCGACTTCGGCGCCGGAGACGACCGCCTCGAACAACGCGTGCACTCCCAGCGCCGTCAGCGTCGTCTCGATCACTTCGGGATTCGATGACGACCCGACGGCGAGCCGAAGGCCCCGCGCGGCCAGCGCGCGCGGCACCTCCGGCACGCCGGGCAGCGGCCGCAACTGGTTCCGCAGCACGGGCAGCACCCGCGCTGTGTACAGCACATCGAGCTGCCGCGCGTCGTGCGGCAGGGGATGGCGCGCGCAAATGATTTCGAATCCGTCGAGTGAGCGCAGGCCGACGGTCGGATCGCCACGGCTGATGTCCCAATCGACGCCGTACTCCGCGAGCATGACGCGGATGACGTGCTGGTGCAGCGGCTCCGAGTCCGCCAGCACGCCATCCATGTCGAAGATGACGGCGTCGATTCGGGCCGCGCTCAGATCGGTCGCCGTCCCTGGATGATGCGGATCAGAACGATCACGATCGCGATGACGAGGAGCAGGTGAATGTAGCCGCCCGTGTGCCACGTCAGCGCCGCTCGCGAGTTAACCCGTATTGCAGCAGCGTGACCTTGGAAACGGATTCCGTGATCTCCCCGTCCAGCGCCATTGTTATTGCGTCGGCGACCGGCACGACCCGGCGCTCGAAGAACTCGTCGTCGTCAGCGGGCAGCGGATCCGGCGTCAGCCGGTGCGCGACGAAGCACCACGCCACCTCATCCAGATAGGCGCTCGAGGGCCAGAACCGCGTGAGAAGGACGAGGCGCTCGGCGCGATAACCGCCCTCCTCGCGCAGCTCGCGCTGTGCCGCGGCGTCCGGCGTCTCGCCGGCCAGCGCTCCGCCACCCGGCAGCTCCCACGAGTCGGCGCCGGCGAGGTGACGGAACTGACGCACGAGCACCACGCGGTCGGGTTCCGTGAAACCGAGAATGCCGACGGTCACGCCCACGGCCAGCACCGGGTAGGCGCGCTCGCGCCCATCGGGCAGTCGCCACACGTCTTCGCGCAATGCGAGCTTGTCACGCGACCAGCGGATGGAGGACGCCAGCCGAGTCCACGGGCCGGGCACGCGCCGTATGTTATCGTAAGGACGCATGGCCAGAGAGCGACACCTCGAAGGTCTCTTCAAGCGCCTCGTGCAGACGATCGAGGCGTCGTTGGCCGCGACCGACGCCGCGCGCGACGCCGTTCAGGAGATCCTCAAGCGCGGCGCCGACACCGGGATCTTCTTCGCAGGCGCCAAGAGCCGCGGCTTTTCCTCCGAGCTGACCGCGCAGGACAAGGAATTCCTTCGGGCCGTCTCCATCAAGCCCGAACGGTAACGTCGTGCGCGTCGTTCTGCTGCTTGCTGTCGTAGTGCTTCTGCTCACCGTCGTCGTGCCGCTGCTGCGCCGCCCGATTGCGCGAGGCTCGCGGCCTCCCGTCGCTGTCAACGACGAGCTGGTGAAGGATCCGGTCTGCCAGACGTACGTCGTACGCTCGCGCGCAGTGCGCGGCCGTGGTGCCGGCAGCGCGGAGTACTTCTGCAGCGAGGACTGCGCCCGTCGCCACGTCGGCTAGCGTGACGGCGTCGCCCCCTCGTCATCCCGATCCCTGGCGCGCCGTGGACGCTCAGCCTACCGCCGAGACGATGGCGGCCGCGCTCGAAGTTCGCGGCGGCACGCCGAGCCAGATTCGTCTGCGCCGGCGTTTCCTGAAATGGCTCCCGGTGCATGCTCGCGACCGTGTGCTCGAGGTCGGCTGCGGCACGGGTGTCGTCGCTCGCGATCTTGCCGGCCTCGTGGGCCGCGCCGGCGTCGTCACGGCGGTGGATACCAGTGCGATGCTGCTCGCGCGTGCGCGGGCGCTCTCGCGTGGCGTGGCCGGCGCTCGGATCGCGTTCCGGCACGCGGACGGCCATCGATTGCCGTTCGCCGATCAGCGCTTCGATGCCGTGCTCGCCATCACGGTGATCTTGCACGTCGACGATCCGCTGCGCGTGGTCAAGGAGATGACGCGCGTCGCGCGACCGGGCGGTCGCGTCGGTCTTCAGGATCAGGACTTCGGGCTCGTTGGCGCCGCACATCCGGACCGCGAGCTGACCGCCCGCATCCTCGACGGCGTCGCCGCGCGCATCTATCCCGAGCCGCACAGCGGCCGCCGCCTCGGCGCGCTCCTGCGGGCCGCGGGCCTCGTCGATGTCCGGATGCTCGCCGATGTCTACCAGGACACGACGCTCACGCGCTTTTCGCGCAATTTCCTCGAACGGCGCGCCGAGAACGCGGTGCGCTTCGGCATCGTCGACGTGCCGACCGCCGAGCGCTGGCTCGACGGATTCAACGCGCTGCACGCGGAAGGCAACTTCGTGCTCACCATGCAGTACTTCGGCGCGGCGGGCGTCAAACCGACAAAGGCCTCCCGGTGATGCGTCGTCTCGCCGCTGCGGCGGCGGCGATCGCCACGCTCATCGTCGCGCT
Source organism: Candidatus Rokuibacteriota bacterium (assembly GCA_036802765.1). Taxonomy (GTDB): domain Bacteria; phylum Methylomirabilota; class Methylomirabilia; order Rokubacteriales; family CSP1-6; genus AR12. The sequence goes on along the minus strand of DAIRVP010000034.1, from coordinate 11,726 downwards.
GACGATCGGGGTCGCGCTCGCACAGGCTCCGACACCGCCGCGCGTGGATGGCGCGGCAGCGCTGCGTCACGTCGAGCGTCTGGTCGCCATCGGTCCCCGCGTCGCTGGCTCGCCCGGCGCCGAGCGCGCACGTGCATACATCGTCGGCGAGCTACGCCGTCTCGGCATCGAGCCCGAGGTGCAGAGCTTCGAGGCCACAACGCCGCACGGGCGGATGCGCATGGCGAACATCATCGCGCGGCTGCCAGGACGCAGGTCCGACGTCATTGTGCTGGCCGGTCACTACGACACCAAGCTGTTCAACTCGTTCCGATTCGTCGGCGCCAACGACGGCGGCTCGAGCGCCGCGCTGCTGATCGAGCTGACGCGCCGCCTCGCAAAGACGCCGCGCGAATACACGGTGTGGGTAGTCTGGTTCGACGGCGAGGAGGCGCGGGAGACGTGGACGTCGACGGACAGCCTGTACGGCTCGCGGCATCTCGCCGCGGAGCTGGAGCGCACCGGACGATTGCCGCGCGCGCTGGTGCTGGTGGACATGATCGGCGACCGCGACCTCAATATCCGTCGCGACACGTACTCCACGCCATGGCTGACCGACATCCTGTGGGCGAGCGCGGCGCGGTTGGGCCACACGAAATCGTTCCTGAACGACCCCATGCCTGTGGAAGACGATCACGCGCCCTTCTTGAAGGCCGGCGTCGCGGCCGCGCTGCTGATCGACTTCGACTATCCGCCGTGGCACACGGCGGACGACACGCTGGACAAGGTCTCGGCGCAGAGCCTCGCCATCGTGGGCGACGTGGTGCTGGACGCGCTACCCTCGATCGAGCAGTACCTGACGACCCAGCCGGCGAGGAGATAATCCATGCCACGTGTTCGCGAGATCACCGAGCCCGGCAACGATCCCGTCCTCAAGGAGATGTTTGCGAAGGAGATCGACACCTTCGGCGCCGTCTTCAACACCACGAAAGTCCAGGCGCACACGCCCGGCATCTTGAAAGCAGCCAAGGCGCTCTCGGTCGCCGTCGATCGTTCGGGCCTGCTGCCGAGGGATCTGCTGCCGCTCGTGTACCTGCGCGTCGCCCTCATCAACGGCTGTCCATTCTGAATCGACATCAATTCGTCCCGCGGTCTGCGGGAAGGAGCCTCAGAGGACAAGCTGCGCGAGGTCGCGTCGTTTGCGACGAGCCGTCACTTTTCAGCGGCCGAGCGCGCGGCGCTGGCGTACGCCGAGGCGATGACGATCACCGGGCAGAAGGTCACCGATGAGCTGTTCGCGGAGGTCAGGCGGCATTTTTCTGAGGACCAGGTCGTCGAGCTGACGGCCGCGGTGGCGCTGGAGAACTTCCGCAGCAAATTTAATGTGGCTCTGGGGATCGAGTCCCAGGGCTTTTGTCTGCTGAAAACATGAGGGTCGGGGTTGCACCGGATGCCCTCGGTTGGCATCGCATGTGGCAACCCAGCGGCAACCGGGCCGGGCCCTAGACGCAACCACGGGCTGGGGGATCGCTCCTCCGGCCCGTCGTGCGTCGGCCGCCGGCCGTCGTTAGGACTTCGCGGGTGGTTTTTTGCTCGAGCCTTTCGGTGGTCGACCGCCGAGCCTATCGAACGGAGCGGCCGTGGGCGTGATCGCGCTGTCGCTCATGAAGCTCTTGAATCCAGGCGATCATCTCTTCGGGTACCGCGGCGAAGCGCAGGGTAAGGCAGCCCTTTCGCGAGACCTCGAGATGGCCTCGAACGCTATGCGCTCCACCTGGGGCGGATTGCCGAGGGAGATTGCGGGACTGCTCTGGCACACGATCACGCCGGCGGTCGATGAATCGATCCCGCTCTACACGATCGGACAGTACATGAACGTGCAGCCGACGGCGTCGCCGCCGTACAGCCTCGAGGAAAAGTGGTTTCGCGTCCTATTCGATGCGCTGGCCCGGCTCTGGGGTCACAGCTGACATCGGCGGCGCCGAAGGGCGCGCGGGACGAGCAGGAAGAATCCGAACGAGCGGTCTTTGCCGATTTCGCCGAGGTCGCCGGCCTGCGCTGCACTTCGATCGAGAGCCGACGGCCGCCTGAGCCGGACATCCTGTGTGATATTGCCGGTGACGGTGCTATCGCTTTCGAGCTCGGGGAAGTCGTGAGTGAGGCGCGCGCCCGCGCGACGAACGAACAGCGCGCGGTCCGCCGCCGGTTCCGAACCGATTACGACGCGCTCGCGAGCGCCGAACGTCAAGCGATCGAAACCTGCCTCGGTGGCGTGCCGGCCGTGTTCGTTGGCTTCGCACCGAAGATTCCACCAGGCCAATGGCGCCGCGCCGTCAAGCCCGTTCTAGATCTCCTCGTCGCGCGAGCCCATGCCTCCGGGGATGAGCGCCTTGGCCCTGGCGACATTGCTGTGTGGCGGATCCCTGGCCTGTCACGGTTCTTGACGGACCTAGCTGTTCGGTCGACAGCTCACGGCAAGCCATTCTTCGGCGTCATCCAAGCGATCGAAGTTATCGACGCGACGGAGCGGCTGCTCACAGCGAAGTTCGCCGGCCGATATGAGAGTTGGGCGCCGCGCGAGCTACTGGTCTACTGGGCGGCATCGCCAGCGCCGGTCACGCCGCAGTGGCGCGACAAGGTTCTGGCGTCCGTCCGCGCTGGGCTTTCGACCTCGCGGTTTCGGCGAGTGTGGTGCTTCGACCTGTTCAACCGCGCCGTTGTGCTCGTCTACCCTTGCACCTGCTGACAACTCGTAGCGCGCGTTGTCAGTCCCAAGGCTGACGGACGTGGCCGCGCCACCCGAAGCAGACTGAGGCCGTCGCCGAGCTCGTGCGCTGTTCACCGAGGCCCGCGGGTCGCTGGGGGGGCAGAGCGATTTTTTCCGGCCCGCGCAGTGCCCAGGCGAGTCACCACCCGAGATGCTTGACCCGGCTCGTTCTTATATATAGTATATATAAGATATAAGTTATATAGGTTATCGAGGTGACCGTTGACAACTAAGACGAAAGTCCTCCTCATTCTCACGGAGGACGTCCTGGGCCGGGCTCGGGTCTTGGCGGGGAAGGCGACGACCACGCTCAAGCTCCCGGTGAGCCTCCAGATCGTCCTCCGGGCCCTCATCGAAGTGGGGCTGAAGCGAGATAACCACCCAGCCCTCCTCGCCAACGTTGAGGGGCAGGCCAAGGCGGTTCGCCACCAGCGGACCGTGGCGGGTCGATCAAGACAACTGGCCCATCGAGGACAAAGCCTACTGCGACCCGCCGGTCGAGGGTGATCCGTATACCTGGCTGGTGAGAGGAGACTAGGAGGCTAGAAGTGGACAGAGGGGCGGCGATGCTGGCGGCGCCGGAAACGCGTTTTCAAAGGATGGTGTCGAAGGGCACAGACGAAGGACTTTGGAAATCGGAGCGCGAGCACTTCATGTCGATTGACCTGGGGGCTGCACGGTGAGTGGGGGATAGGAAACCGTCGTCCAGAGCGCGGGAGCTCCGCGGTGCGAAAACAGACCTGTTCCGGGGTGGTTTCAACCCGGAGCTATAAACACGAAAATCTTCGAAAGGAGAGCACCATGAACACCATGCTTCGTTGGTCTCCGATCCATCAGTTCCACTTCCACCACGACGACGACCTACCCGAGAGGTTCTTCGGCGGCGCCACGGATGAGGTCGCTCAGCGTCCGTCGTGGCTTCCGGCTGCGGAGGGGCGGACGGAGGACGGCACCTACGTCATCCAGCTCGCCCTGCCGGGCGTGGATCCGAAGGACGTGAAGGTGTCCTTGATGAACAACGTCCTCACCGTCAAGGGCGAGCGCAAGGCCGATCACGACACCGCGGGCAAGGACTATTTCGTCCGCGAGGTCGCGTACGGCGCGTTCGAGCGGAATTTCGCCCTTCCTGAGGGCGTCAACGCCGCCCACGTGGAGGCGAAGTACGAGAGGGGCATGCTCGAGGTGAGGGTCCCCGCGCCGCAAGCCGCGACGCCGAGGACGATCGAAGTCAAGGCCGCCTGATCGAAGCTGGCCGGGACCGAGGGCCATGCCGGTGTCGACCGGCATGAGCCCCCGGCCTTCGCTCGTCACCGCGGCGATGGCGCGGTTCCACGCCGCGTCGGGCTCGAGACGGTCTCGTCGATTCGCCACGATCGGAGGAGGGCGCTTAGGAGCCCTCAGGGGCGCGGCCGGACCGGTGGCTTGTGGCAAGGACCGGGGGCCGTCGCCTCCACAATCTGGGATCGCCCGTCGCGACCACAAATCATCGTGT
>DAIRVP010000034.1:0-7388 GCA_036802765.1 Candidatus Rokuibacteriota bacterium | reverse complement strand
GTGGATCGTCGTAGGGCTGATGACCAGCTGGTTGATCAGCTTCGTGATGAAGGACGGCGGCTATGGGCGAATCTGGGACGCGATGCTTGGTCTTGCCGGGAGTGGCGCGGCAAGCACGGTCGCCTCGGCGTTCGGTGCTTCCTCGGAAGCGGGAAGGGGCGTGATGGCCGTTGCCGCGTTGGTCGGAGCGGCTCTCCTAATCGTGCTCCAGCGCAACATCTGGCCGTTGCGCAGGCTTAGAAACGAGATTCTGAGATGATTTGGCTGGAGTGGCTCGGTCTCTCGGCGGCAGTTCTCGTGGCTTTTGTCGTGTCCTCATGGATGTCGTCTTCCCTGAGAGGAGCGCGACGGGGGAAGTGGCGCTACTGACGTCCATGAGGGTTAGCGGTGAGAGGACGCGGCTGCTGACGGCAGGGTCCCGGCCGATCACCGTCGAATCACGAGTGGACGAAACGATCACCTGCCATCCCGAGCACGTTCCCAATCTTCGTTCAGGGGGATCTCTCCACGTACTCGCTCGGGGCAGCTCTACGCGACCGATCCCGGGCTGACGTCGCTTGGAACGCGGCGCGACGTGAGGAGAGTCGCAAGCTGTTGGCTCGGCAGTTGTGCGCGCTCGCAGCCTTTCGCGCGGCGGGCTACTACCGGCGATTTTTACGTTCGGTCATCACCAGCGCTTTCGGCGTGAGGCTGAAGCCTGACGCGATCGTCGTCCGAGCCGCCGTCGAAATCGATCGGATGTGCCACGCGTTCTCCTGACTCCGCCGCAAAACGCTGCGAGGCCTGATGGTACCAGCTATGGCCTCGACTTGATTCCGCCTCCGGCGTATGCTCCGGTGCGATGCAAGCAAGGGGTCGCATTGTCCTGGCCCTTGCGGACTGGTCGTCGGTCGAAATCCGCGCTCCGCCGCTTGCCTGATTCGCCGCCTGATTCGCCGCGCGCAGTAGCCCCCCACGTTCCGACCTCGCGTTCAGAACGCTCCTCGAGCAACAGGAGAGGGGAGGCAACAATGAACTCTTTCGCTTCAATCCGGTTTTCAACCGTTGCCCGCTGCATGTTGGCTCTCGCGTTGTTGATCGCTCCACAGTCAATTCAGGCCGAAGCTACTTGGCAAGCTACTGCCGGTGCCCAGAGCAGCGACATGGGAAGGCAGGCGCTGGCTTTCCTCGTCAATGAACTTTGGATTCACGCCGGCGACAGCATCACCTGGACATTTCCCACGCCAGAGATCCACACGGTGACCTTCCTGAAACAAGACACTACTCCGCAGCAGGTCCGACCGGCTCGCCCAGGCGCTGGAGGGGGCTGTCCAGGGACCACCCCCGACGGCTCTAGCTTCGGCGGCTCCACGTGCGTGACCTCGCCCGAATTGGTGAACGGGCAGACGTATACGGTGCATTTCCCGACGGCCGGCAACTTCAAGCTCGTCTGCCTAGTTCATCCGAGCATGACCGGAACGGTTCACGTTCTTCCTCTGTCGCAGAATCTTCCCTTTGATCAGGCTTTCTATGACCGAGAAGCGAGTAGGGAGCAAGCGGAGCTCCTTTCCGACGGCGCGCGCCTGGAGGGCCTGGGTACCGCTACGGCCCAGCGAACTTCCGAAAATGAGGTTACCGTCGGCATCGGCGAGATCGCGGCGACCGGGGGCGGAGCTCAGATCGTATCGGTCATGCGCTTCCTGCCGGGAACCACCGTTGTCCGGGTTGGAGACACCGTGGAGTGGACCAATCTGGACCCGGAGACGCCGCATACCGTCACGTTCGGAGCCGAGCCTGCCAACCCGGTTCCTCCTTCGGCGGGGGTCGGCACGGATTCGGATGGGGCCGAGCACGCAGTACTTGGTGCGCCTGGCGGCAACTTGCACTCAGGGTTTCTTGTCGCGGCACCCCAAGAGAGGCGCGGGCTTGCACAGTCGCCTCTCGCCGTCAATCGGTTTCGGGTGACGTTCACATCGCCAGGCACCTTCGATTACTTCTGTGCTCTCCATGATGATCTGGGAATGGTGGCGAGGGTGATCGTTCACAAATGAGGCAGCGATTTTTCGGCGCGTGCCTGGTCATCCTCGCACTTGTGCTGGGCGAGTACGGATGGGCTGCCTCGGGGCCAAAGAGTGAGCCCGACGCGTCGCACGCGCCTCGGTCTGGGCCGACATACAGGGGCGGGCTGGTGACGCCGCCCCTGCTCAAACCAGGATTCACGCTGACCGATACCGCCGGTGCTCCGTTTGATTTCCGGGAAAAGACCCGGGGGAGCGTGACGCTGCTCTTCTTCGGCTATACCCACTGCCCGGATCAGTGCCCACTCCACATGGCGAATATCGCTGCGGGCCTCAAGAAGATGCCCAAAGATGTTTCGGATCAAGTCAAAGTGGTTTTCGTTACGACTGATCCTTCGCGTGATAGCCCAAAGGCACTCCGAGCCTGGCTCGACCGTTTTGACGAACGCTTTATCGGCCTCACGGGAACCGACGCCGCGATCGACGGAGCTCAAAAGGCTGCGGGACTACCTGCGGCCAGAAAGACAGCGCTCGCGGCCGGAGACTATGCGGTTGCCCATGCGTCATTTGTCGTCGCTTACACGAAAGACAATCTGGGCCACCTGATCTACCCGAGCGGGGTTACGCAACAGGACTGGACACACGATCTGCCCCGTCTAGTCAACGAGGCTTGGTCGAGCCGCTGAGATCCAAAACGTTTCGGCTGAAACGGGTTTCGTTTATCAGCCGAGCCTAAGGCCGCTCCGAAAAAGCTTTCAAAGGCTACGGCGTCTTCACTTGGCGCGACACCTTCGCCCGCATGCGCTCGAGCTCCTGAGCGAGGAAGGCGAGCGGTGACCGGCGAGCCCTGAGTGCTCGGGCACGGGCAGCCCCGCGACGCCGAGCCTCCCCCCCACCAATCGCGCGGCGCGACGCACCGTCTCGCCACGACGTGATCAACCTCAAAACCGCGAAGGCGCTCGGCCTGACCATCCCGCCCTCGCTGCTGCTGCGGGCGGATCAGGTAATGGAATGAAGCGCCGCGCATTCGTGACTGGCCTGGGAGCCGTGCCCGCCGCGCCACGCATACCGCAGCAGGCAGTGCGTCAGCGGGCTAGCGTTCGAGCGACTCCACGAACGCCTTCAGCGTCGGACCCCACTTCGCCCACTCCACTCCGGTCGCGGAATGGCCGAAGTCCGTATCGATCTCGAAGTACTTCGCGTCGACGCCCGCCTTCGCGAGCTTGTCCATCACATCAGGCGCGATCGACGGCGGAAACAGCTTGTCCGAGCGCGAGATCACGTAGAGCACTTTCGCGCGGATCTTCGAGAAATCCTTCTCGGCGTTGTACCGGACGGCGGCGCGGCGCATCGTGACCATCGAGTTCGGATCGAACTCCTTCGCCCACGGCTCGGCGCGCCGGCGGATCTCCGCGTCGCGCTCGGCCTGCGTCGGAAACTTCTCGGCGAGGATCTCGTTCCACCCGTAGCGCGTCAGCGTCTCGATGCGCAGCGTCGTCAGCGTGTCGGGAATCCCACCGCGGTCGTAATGCCAGCCGCCGTTCCAGTTCGGGTCTTTCGCAAACCGGTCGACGAGCTCCTGGACATCCGATTCCTTGCCGCTGCCCCTCGGCGCCGTGATCACGGCCGCGATGCCAGCCATATCATCCGGATACGACACCGACCACTGGAAGGCCTGGTAGCCGCCGTACGACGGGCCGACGACCGCGACGAGGCGGTGCACGCCGAGCCCGCGCAACAGCGTTCGCTGCGCCGTCACGATGTCGTGCATCGAGATCTCGGGGAAGTCCGGCCCGTAGCGCTTGCCCGTCGCCGGATTGATGCTGGCCGGCGCGGTCGACCCATACGACGACCCGAGCACGTTGCTGGAGACCACGAAGTACTTGTTCGTGTCGATCGCCTTGCCGGGGCCGATCAGCGTGTCCCATCCGCCCGGTGCACGGTCGGTCGGCGAGTACTTCCCGGCCATGTGCTGGCCGCCCGTGCCGCCGTGCGTGACGAGGATCGCGTTGCGACCATCCGGCGCCAGCCGTCCATAGGTCTCGAACGCGAGCGTCATCTCCGGCAGCGTCTTGCCGTTCTGCAGGCGGAAGCCGTAGGTCGTGAACGTGCGCTTGACGACGCCGTCGAGCGAGCCACTGTCGGCAACCAGCGCCGAGCCGTTGCCGCGGGGCGGGGCGGTGGTGCAGCCGGTGGCGCCGATGACGAGACCAAGCAGCAGGGCGAGCAGGCGGATGGCCATGGCGAGCCTCCTCTTGGAAAGGCCAGGGGAGAATCGCGCGAAGCATCTGCGTAAGCAAGCACGTTTTCTGCGCGTGTGTTACTAGTGCGCCTTGCTCATCTCGTTCGTCCGGCCTACCATCCCGGCAGCCAGGAGGCGGTGGATGAATCGCCGCGCCTTCGTGACTGGCCTTGGAGCCGTGCTCGCCGCGCCGGTCGCCGCCGAGGCGCAGTCGGGGGCAAGGTTCATCGCATCGGCTATCTTTCATCATCGGCAACTGTCTTCGAGCCCTTTCCGCCATGGTTTGCGGGAACTCGGCTACATCGAGGGCCAGAATCTCGCGATCGAAGCTCGGCTTGCGGCAGGCAAGATCGACCGGCTTCCTGCACTCGCCGCCGAACTAATTAGGGCGCGCGTGGACGTGATTGCGGCTGTGAGCCCGCCAGCAATTGAGGCGGCGAAGAGGGCGACAACAGCGATCCCCATCGTCATGGCTTTTATCTCAGTGGACCCGGTGCGGAGCGGCTTCGTCGATAGTCTGAGCCGACCTGGTGGCAACATCACCGGCGTGGCGATGATCGCTGACGACATCGCCGGGAAGCGGCTTGCGCTGCTCAAGGAAATGGTGCCGACTGCGACCCGCATTGCGCTTCTGGCCCAGGTGAATCATTCGTCGAGTGTGAGTCAGGCCAAAGCGGCTAGAGAAACCGCAAAGGCTCTGGGCGTCGAGCTTCAGATCGTGGAAGCGCGCGATTCCCGCGACTATGATGCGGCCCTCGGCGCCATTACGAAAACCACTCCCGGCGTTTTCATTCTCGCGAACCCAACATTTTTCGACGATCGAGAGCGCCTCGCCGCAGTTGCCGTACGACACCGGCTCGCGACTCTCTGCGAGTGGGGTCAAATGGCAGAGGCCGGCTGCCTCATGTCCTATGGTCCGAATATCTCGGACCTTTACCGTCGCGTCGGCATATACGTGGACAAAATTCTCAAAGGCGCAAAGCCCGCCGATCTCCCCGTCGAGCAGCCAACAAAGTTCGAGCTTGTCATCAATCTCAAGACCGCCCGCGCGCTCGGCCTCACGATCCCGCCGTCGCTGTTGCTGCGGGCGCATCAGGTGGTTGAGTAGGCAAGCCTCCTTGACATAGCTAGGGGGCGGTGCTTCCATCTGCGCCACCGTCGGACCGGCTGCCCTGGGTAGGAGGAAGCTATGGCACACCAGGAAAGCTCGCAGGTCGGGAATCGTCGAGCGTTTCTCAAGGTGATGGCGGGCGCGGCGACTGGTGTCGCCGCCGGCGGGATCCCGGCCATGGTCGCGGCGCAGAAGGCCCCCAACTTTCCGAAAGGTACGCGGCTCAACATCCTGGAATGGGTGAGCTTCGTGCCCGCTTCCGACGTCGAGTTCAAGCGTCTCGCGGCCGAGTTCGGCAAGCTGGCCGGGGTCGAGGTCACCGTCGATCAGATCAACATGAACGATCTGAATCCGCGGATCGCGTCGGCCATCGAGACCAAGTCGGGCCCCGACATCATCATGATGATCGCCAACTGGGCGCATCTTTACGCCGACGGTCTCGCCGACGTTGACGACGTGGCCGAGGAGATCGCCAAGCGCGATGGCGCCTACTACGAGGTCAACCGGCGAAGCAACTTCGTGGACGGTCGGTGGAAGGCGGTGCCGCTCTGCAACGTCAACGCGACCTGGAACTACCGCGAGGATTGGTTCAAAGAAGAGGGCCTGAGCAAGTTCCCCGACACCTGGGACGAGCTTCGCAAAGTCGGGATGGCACTCAAAAAGAAAGGGCGCCCGATCGGTCAGGCCTTCGGCCACAGCCTGGGCGATCCGAACCAGTACGCGTACGCCGTGACGTGGTGCTTTGGCGGCGCCGAGATCGACGACAAGGGCAAGGTGGTCATCAACAGCAAGGAGACCATCGAGGCATTGAAGTTCACGGTCGCGTTCTGGAAGGACTGTCTCGACGACGGCGGCCTCGCCTGGGACGACAGCAGCAACAATCGGGCGTTTCTGGCCGGAACGATCTCCGCCACGATCAACGGCGCGAGCATCTACTTCGTCGCCAAGCGACAGTTCCCCGACATCGCCAAGGCGATGAACCATGCCCACATGCCGCGGGGTTCGGCGGGTCGCTTCTACGCCGCCGGCGGTCAGGCGCGAGCCGTGATGAAGTACTCCAAGAATCAGCAGGTTGCCAAGGAGTTCCTGCGCTGGTTCATGGACCGGCCGCAGTACGACAAGTGGATGACGGCCAACGACGGCTACGTGGTGGGGCCGACGCCGCACTGGGAAAAGCACGTGTTGTGGGAGAAGGATCCCAAGCTCATTCCGTTCAAGGAATCGTCAAGGTACGGCCGCTGGGCGGGATATCCCGGCCCGCCGAGCCGGAAGGCCTCCGAGGCGCTCGTCAAGTACATCCTCGTGGACATGTACGCCCAGGCCATCAAGGGCATGAAGCCCGAGGACGCGGCGAGGTGGGCCGAAGGCGAGCTGAAGAAGGCGTACGCGTAGGACACACGCGAGATGGCGCAACGTGCGAGTCCGGGCGCCTCCGCCGTTCCCGTCCCCGTCGTCGTGCGGGTTCCGGAGGCTCGCCGTCCGGGCGCGCTCGGCCGTCTGCTCGAGCGCGAGCACATCCTGGCGGGCGTGCTCCTCACGCCCGCGCTTGTGATCCTGACCTTGTTCATCGCCTACCCGTTCGTCCTGGGCATCTGGCTTGCGATCAGCGACAAGGTGGTCGGTCGTCCCGGCGCCTTCGTCGGGCTCGAGAACTTCCGCGTGAACCTGAACGACTCCATCTTCCTCCGCGCGTTCCAGAACACGTTCGTCTACACCTTCATCGCGACCTTCTTCAAGCTGGCGCTCGGCATGCTGGCGGCGCTGTTGCTGAACCACCACTTCCGGTTCAAGCGGATCGTGCGCGCGTCCATGCTCCTGCCCTGGATCGTTCCCACGGTCCTGAGCACGCTGGCCTGGCAATGGATGTTCGACGCGACGTTCAGCGTCTTCAACTGGATGCTGCTGAACGCCGGCCTGATCTCGAGCCGCATTCTGTGGCTGGGCGATGGAACGATGGCCATGGGCTGCCTGATCGCCGTCAACGTGTGGCGCGGCATGCCCTTCTTCGCCATCACCCTGCTGGCCGGTCTGCAGACCG
>DAIRVP010000033.1:0-36744 GCA_036802765.1 Candidatus Rokuibacteriota bacterium | reverse complement strand
TGGGGCATGGGGCTCATGATGCTCGCCAAGACGATCGTGGTCGTCAGCGAGCACGTGAACGTCCACGATCTCTCCGAAGTCGCCTGGCGGGCCACCGGCAACATCGATCCGCGCCGTGATCTCGTCATTCTCGAAGGTCCGATGGACGACCTGGATCACGCCGCGCTTCGACACCGTTACGGTGGCAAGCTGGGCGTCGACGCGACCGAGAAGGGCCCGCTCGACGATGTGGGTCAGGCGTGGCCCGAGGAGATTCGCATGAGCGCCGACGTTCGCGACCGCGTCACGCGCCGCTGGAAGGATTACGGTCTCTGAAAACACGCCACCTGCTCGACGCCATCAAGTTCGAGCACACCGTCTTCGCGCTCCCGTTCGCCTACATCGCCATGGTGCTGGCCGCCGGCGGCTGGCCGGGATGGCGCACCGTCCTCTGGGTCACCGCGGCGATGGTGGGTGCGCGCACCTGTGCGATGGCCACCAACCGCGTCGTCGACCGCGCGATCGACGCCGCCAACCCTCGGACCGCCGCCCGTCACTTGCCGCGCGGCCTGCTGCGCGTCGGCGAGCTTCAGGCGCTCGCGCTCGCCGGCGTCGCGCTCATGTTCATCGCGGCCTGGCGTCTCAATCCCCTCTGCCTGGCCCTCGCGCCGCTCGCCCTGATCTTTCTCGTCGGCTACGCCTACACGAAGCGCTTCACCTGGACGTCGCACTGGATCCTCGGCTTCACCGACGGCATCGCGGCCGCAGGCGGCTGGATCGCCGTACGCGGCGCGTTCGAGCCGCCGGCGTTCGTGCTGTGGTTCGCGCTCACCGTCTGGATCGCCGGCTTCGACCTCATCTACGCGTGTCAGGACGTGGACTTCGATCGTGCGCACGGGCTCTACTCCGTGCCCGCGCGCTTCGGTATCGCACCGGCGCTGCGCATCGCGCGCGTCTGTCACGCGCTCACGGCGGCCGCGTTCGCGCTGCTCGGGGTGATGCAGGGCCTCGGCCCGCTCTACTGGATCGGCTGGCTCGCCGTCGTGGCGCTCCTGGTCTACGAGCACTCGCTCGTGAGCCCCACGGATCTCTCGCGCCTCGACGTCGCGTTCTTCAACATCAACGGCTACATCGCGGTGATCGTGCTGGCGTCGGTCGTCGGCGGGCTCGCGTGGGCGCGGTGATCGCGCGCGCGTGAACGATCCCAACGCGGCGCGCATCCGCGCGATGTTCACGCGCATCGCGCGACGCTACGACGTGATGAACTCGCTGATGACCGGGGGTCGCCACCACGCCTGGCGGCGACTCGCGGCGGCCGCGGTGGTCGCCGCGCCGCCCGGACCGATTCTCGATCTCGCCACCGGCACCGCGGACCTCGCCGTCGCGGTGCGCGCGGTGCGAGGGACGTCGACGGTCGTCGGCGCCGACTTCTCCGAGGCCATGCTGGAGCAGGCGCGCGTGAAGCTCGCGCGACGCGATGAAGCGCGGGTGCCGTTGCTCGCTGCCGACGCGCTCGCGCTGCCTTTCCGCGATCGCAGCTTCGCCGCGGTGACGTCGGCGTTCCTGGTCCGAAACCTTGTCGATCTGGCGCGCGGGCTCGCGGAGATGCGCCGCGTCACCATGCCGGGCGGTCTCGTCGTCACGCTCGACATCACGCGGCCGCGCGTGCCCGGCTGGGACCGCGTTTTCGGCTTTTACTTTCAGCGCATCGTTCCGGCCATCGGCGCGCTGGTGGCCGGCGATCGCGCGGCGTACACGTACCTGCCCGAATCCGTCGAACGTTTCGCGAGCCCGCCTGGTCTCGCGGACGCGATGCGACGCGCGGGTCTGCGCGACGTGCGCTATCGGCGCGTCGGGCTCGGCACCATCGCGCTGCACGTCGGCGTCGCGTAGCTATATCGGCGTGCCGACATTGACAGCGCCTCGCCTGCGATAGCGCGAGAGCCAGCGTCTCACCAACGCCGTTGGTGCTCTGGTCATTCAGGAAACCGGCAAGCTCCACAGCCAGTAACCGACACGGTCTAGCGTCCGAAACCGATCGACAGTGTTACCCTGACGGCACATGCCCGTCGGCGAAGCGTTGTCGCAGTTTCCACGCGAGCGCACCTGGCTGCTGCCGGCGCTGCACGCCGCGCAGCACGAGGAAGGCTGGCTCTCCCCCGAGACGCTCGAGATCATCGCCGCGCACCTGCGCGTGCCCAAGAGCGAGGTCTGGGGCGTCGCCAGCCACTATCCCGAGCTGCGCCTGGCCAAGCCCGGCCGGCGCATCGTCCGTGTCTGCGCCGGCGTCGCTTGCATCGCGCGCGGCGGCGCCGAGCTGCTCGCGCACTGCGAGCAGCGGCTCGGGGTCCGTGCGGGCAACACAGCGCGTGATGGCGCGGTGACGCTCGAGGCGATGGACTGCGCCTTCGCGTGCTCGGTGGCGCCGGTGGTCGAAGCCGATCACACCTATCGAGGACGCGCGACCACGGCCCGTCTCGACGCGCTCCTCGACGGCGAGCGCGCCGACAACGCGCCGGCTCCGCTCACCGGTCGAGGTGGACCGCCGGCGACCCATCCCACCCTGGGTTCGCCCGGCGCGCGCTTCACGGCCTTGCGACGCGAGGCGGAGCGTCGCCGCACCGGCGCGCGGCTCGCCGTGAGCGTCGGCACGTGCGGGCTCGCCGTGGGCGCCGGCGAGACGCTCGAAGCGCTCAGACTCGAGGTCCAGCGGCGCGGGCTGGCGTGGACGGTCGTCGCTGCGGGCTGCAATGGCATGTGCTGGGCGTCACCGATCGTCGAGGTGTTGCGCGACGGCAAGCCGCCGATCACCGCGGCGCGCGTCACACGCGAGACAGCGCCGCGCCTGCTCAACGCGCTCGCCGCTAATCTCGGCGAGCGCGATTTCGCGGCGCCGCCCGACTGGATGGCGGCGCAGCGCCGGCTGCTCACGGAGCGTTGCGGCCTCGCCGATCCGTACGACGTCGCCGATGCGCTCCGGCATGGCACCTACGCCACGTTCGCCCACGTTCTGGAAGACCAGCATCCGGAGGCGGTGATCGAGGAAGTCCGCGTCGCGGGGCTCGCGGGACGTGGTGGCGCGTACTTCCAGACCGCCGTGAAGTGGGCGGCGTGCCGCGCGGCCGCGGGCGCGCCGAAATATCTGGTGGTCAACGGCGAGGAAGGCGAGCCGGGGATCTTCAAGGATCGCCACCTCATGGAAGGCGACCCCCACCGCCTGCTCGAGGCCGCGCTGATCGCCGCGTACGTCATCGGCGCATCGCGCGCCATCCTTTATATACACGGCGAGGCCGAGCTCGCCGCCGAGCGCCTGGCCGTCGCGCTCAATCAGGCGCGGCAGTGGGGCCTGATCGGCGAGCGCATTCTCGGCTCCGACTTTTCGCTGGACGTGGAGATTCGGCGCGGCGCCGGGGGATTCGTCCTCGGCGAGGAGACGGCGCTGCTGGAGTCGCTGGAGGGTCGGCGGGCGATGCCACGCACGCGACCACCGTTCCCGGTGGAGGCCGGCTTGTTCGGCAAGCCCACCGTGATCAACAACGTCGAGACCCTGTTCGCGATCGTCCCGATCGTGGCGCGGGGCGGCGCGGCGTTCGCGGGCCTCGGCCGCGGCTACGGCACCAAGCTGTTCGGGCTCTCCGGAAATCTCCGACGCCCCGGCGTCGTGGAGATGGAAGTCGGCTGCACGCTGCGCGCGCTCATCGACCTCGGCGGCGGCGCCGACGGCGAGCCGATCGAGGCGGTCGTGCTCGGCGGACCGTCGGGCAGCATCGTGCACCCGCGGCAGTTCGACGAGCCGCTGATCCCGCGCGGCCCCGTCAATCCCGGCACGGGCGGCCTCGTCGCGCTGGGCCGCGCGGCCGCAGTTCGCTCGGCGGTGCGCACGCTGCTGGCGTTCAATGCACGCGAATCGTGCGGCAAGTGCACGCCGTGTCGCGAGGGAACCGCGCGCATGCTGACGCTGCTCGACGATCCGAAGGTGGACGCAGCGCGCATCGCCACGCTCGCCGAAGCGGTCCAGCTCGCGTCGCTCTGCGGCCTCGGGCAGGCCGCGCCGCTGGCGGTTCGCTCCGCCCTGGCAGAGTTTCCCGAGCAGTTCGGCGTATCATGAGCCGCGCATGATCGTCACCGTCGACGGACGTCGCGCCGAGGTCGCCCCCGGCGCCACGGTGCTGGATGCCGTCAACCGGCTCGGCATCGCGTTGCCTCAGCTCTGCAAAGACCCCGACCGCGCGCCGCTCGGCGCCTGCCGCACCTGTCTCGTGCACGTGGAAGGGCAGCGCGGAACGCCGGCGGCGTGCCACCTGCCCGCTCGGGACGGGATGATCGTGGACACGCAGCACCCGGAGGTCATGCGGGTGCGCTCGACCGTGCTGGCCCTCACGCTGTCGATGCTCACGCCGGGCGAGCAACGCAACGGATTCGGCCAGCTCGGCGACGCCGCCGTCCGCCACGGGCATCTCGAGCACCTGTGGACCCCGCTGCACAACTACGACGAGGACACGAGCAAATCGTTCTTCGTCCTCGATCGCGACGCGTGCATCCTCTGCGGCCGCTGCGCCGTGGCGTGTGACGACGTCCAGCAGATCGGCGCGATCGCGCTGCTCGGCCGCAATCACGCGACGAAGGTCGGCGTCTTCCGCGACGGCCCTATGGCGTCGTCCGTGTGCACCTCATGCGGCCAATGCGTGGCCACGTGCCCGACGGGCGCGCTGCGGCCGAAAGACGCGCCGGGCCGGATCGCGCGCACGGTCGAGACGACGTGTCCGTACTGCGGCGTCGGCTGCGGCATCGAGGTGAAGGTGCGCGACAACGGACGCCTGGCACTCATGGCCGACGACGCGCCGCGGAATCGTTCGAGCCTCGGCATGCTGTGTGTGAAGGGACGCTTCGCCACCGGCTTCGTGCACTCCAAGGATCGCATCACGCAGCCGATGCTTCGCGGCGAGAAGGGCTGGCGGCCGGTGTCGTGGGATGAGGCGCTCGACGCGGCCGCCGAGGGGCTGGCGCGCAATCGTGGCCGCTTCGGTGCGCTAGCCAGCGCGAAAGCGACCAACGAAGATGGCTACCTCGTGCAGAAGTTCTGCCGCGTCGTGATGGGCACCAACGACGTCGATCACTGCACCAGGCTGTGTCATTCGCCCTCGGTGGAGGCGATGCTCGCCTCGATGGGCTCGGGGGCCACGTCGAACTCGTACGTGGACTACGAGGAAGCGGGCTGCATCATGGTCGTCGGCGCGGACGCCTCCGCGAATCATCCGGTCATCGCCGTGCGCTTCCGTCGTGCCGTCAGCCGCGGCGCGCGGCTGATCGTCGTCAACCCCAAGCGTGTGGAGCTCTGCGACCAGGCCGATCTCTGGATCGCCCAGCGCCCCGGTACCGACGTCGCGCTCTTCAACGCGATGGCGCGCGTCATCGTCGACGAGGGGCTCGCCGACGAGCGCTTCATCCGCGAGCGCACCGAGGGCTACCACGCGTGGCGCGGCTCGCTCGAGACGTACACGCTGGACTACGCCGAACGCGTCACGGGTGTCCCCGCGCGGGACATCGCGCAGGCGGCTCGCTGGTACGCCAGACCTCGGTTTTCCGGCTCGTGTCTCGTGTGGGGCATGGGCATCACCCAGCACGTCAACGGCATTCACAACGCGCATGCGCTGCTGAATCTGTCGCTCGTCGCGGGTCAGATGGGCTTCCCGGGCAGCGGCATCTCGCCGCTGCGCGGCCAGAACAACGTGCAGGGCTGCGGCGACGCCGGCTGCATTCCGACCAACCTGCCCGGCTATCAGCACTACGTCGAGGACACGCTCGCACAGTTCGAGCGGGCATGGGGCGTACGGCCGCCGAGCCGCGCCGGACGCGTCGTCACCGAGATGGTCGAAGGCTGCCTCACCGGCGACACGCGCGCGATGTATGTCGTCGGCGAAAACCCGCTGCTCTCCGAGCCCGATCTGAATCACGCGCAGAAGGCCATCGAGCAGCTCGACTTCCTCGTGGTGCAGGATCTGTTCATGCACGAGACGGCGGAGCGCGCTCACGTCTTCCTGCCGGCGGCCGCCTTCGTGGAGAAGGAAGGCACGTTCACCAACTCCGAGCGGCGCGTTCAGCGGGTCCGCGCCGCCGTGCCGCCGCCAGGCGAGGCGCGTCCGGACTGGTGGATCACCCAGGAGCTGGCCAAGCGCGTCGCGCGACGGGTCGGCGTCGACGTGGGGACGCAGTTCGATTACGCGGGCGCGGTGCAGATCTTCGACGAGATGGCGCGGCTCACGCCGTTCCTCGCGGGCCTCTCACACGCGCGGCTGGACCGCGACGGCGGGCTGCAGTGGCCGTGTCCCACGCCCGAGCATCCTGGCACGCGCTTTCTCTACGCCGAGTCGTTCCCGCGCGGCCGCGGGCGGTTCATCCCAGCGCGACAGATCGAGGTCGCAGCGGAGCTTCCGGATGCCGACTATCCGTTCGTGCTCAACACGGGTCGCTTGCTCTACCACTGGCATGGCGGCACGCTCACGCGCCGCGTGCAAGGATTGATGGAGCTGGCGCCGCGGCTCGAAATCGCGATCCACCCGAGCGACGCGCGGCGGCTCGGCGTGGACGACGGAGCGCCGCTGCGGGTCGAGAGCCGACGCGGCGAGCTGACCGGCTACGCGCACGTCACCGAAGCGGTCAAGGCCGGCGCCATCTTCGTGCCGTTCGTGAAGCTCGGCGAGTCCGCGGCGAACTTCCTCACGAACGCCGCCTTCGATCCCTCGTCGAAAATTCCCGAGTACAAGGTCTGCGCGGTGAAGGTGGAACGCGCATGATCGAGGATCTCTAGCGCGCCCCGAGTATTTCCTCCAATTCTCGATGGACGTTATCCCGGGCGAGCTGGGCGGCCTCGGGATTGGGCCCCGCGGTCGCACCCCGGCGGCCGGGGCCGACGTTCGGGATGTGGATCGGCGGACCGCGTCGTACGGAATCGAACCCGTGATGCGCATCGGCGTAGACGGTGATCCGGATGTCGGCACCTGAGCGCCGCAGAGAGGTGGCGAGGGCCTCGCAGGGCGGCGCCGGCGTCCAGTTGTCGATGGCGCCGATGTGGATTCGCAGCGGCGCCGCGAGCGGCGTCCCCGGATAGCGCCCTTCGCAGCGCGGATAGAACGCGATCAGCGCTCGAAATCCGGATCGACCGGGGCCCGCGTAGCGGTTCGCGATCCACGGCGCCGCGGCGACGAGCACGGTCCCGGCGCCGTGCGAGAACCCCATGAGCGCGACGCGAGTCGCATCGATCGCTGGATGCGCCGACAACGTGCGGAGCGCTGCGAAGGCGTCCTCCACACGCTGATCGGACGTCACACCGCCGGTCTCGCAGACCGACCGCACGCCGCGAGCTCCGAACGAATCCAGCACCAGCGCGGCGTAGCCCCAGTCACGCAGCGTCGTCGCCCATGCGTGCTGAGTGGGCAACACGCCGCTGCAGCCATGCATGAGCACGACCGCCGGCGCGGCCGTCGAGACAACCGGCAGGCTCAGTGTCCCCGTCAGCGTGAGCGTGCGATCCACAGGGACGGCAATACGGCCGGCGTCCGTGACGGAGAACGTCGGTGGCTCGACCGACGCGACGCATCCCGCGAACGCGAGAGCGAGCGCCCCACAGAGCGCCCTCACGACGTGTGGCGGAGAAAGCGATCCAGGGCCGCGCTGAAGGCGTCCGGCGCATCGAGGGTCAGGTGGTGATACGCGCCGGGAATCTCGACGAGCTCGGCGTTGGGAATCGTCTCGAGCATCCGCGCGGCCATCTCCAGCGGCAAGACGGGCGAGTGCTCGCCACGCACGACGAGCGTGGGCGCGGTGATCCGCGGCAGAAGCGGCCAGCAGTCGACGGGCTTTCGATCGGCGTAACAGGCCGGATCGAACCGGAATCGAAATCCGCCGTCGGCGCGCATCAGACCCGCACGCGCCATGTGCTCGAGCAGCGCCGGCTCGGCGATCGTGTCGCGCGGCAACAGGCGGAATGCGGCGACCGCGGCATCTTCGGATGCGTGCACACGGGCCGGACGCCGGCCGCGCTCCCGCATGCGCTGCACGCGGTCGGGCGGCAGATACGGGCGCGAATCGATCACGACGAGCCCGGCCGTTCGCTCGGGATGCCACGCGGCGAAGGCCATCGCGTTGTGACCGCCCATCGAGTGCCCGATCAGCGTCACGCGTGCCCAGCCCAGGCGCGTCATCAACGCGCGCAAATCCTCGGCAAAGTCGGCGGTGGCGTAGGCGGGCGGCGTCGCCCACTGGCTGTCCCCGTGACCGCGCTGGTCGAGAGCGATCACGTGATAACGATCCGCGAGCGCGGGAATGACGCGATCGAACCAGTGCGCATGCGCCGCGCCGCCGTGCAGGAAACACAATGGCGGCGCGCTCGGCGCGCCCGTATGCAAGAAGTGCAGACGTAGGCCGTTAACGACCTCAAAACGATGTTCCGACTCTTCACAAGCGAGCAGTTGACGCGTCATGCCTCGCGATATTACGGTAGTTGTCATAGCGTAAAACGCGCTACGCAAAATTTTTCTTGGCGCGTCCAGGTCGCTATCGCTATTGTCGGAGCAACGAATGTTCGAAGTGCCCACCGGCCCCGCAGCACGTCGTCCCTTCCTCGATGCTGGCTACACGGCGGGCCTGCTCGCGACGGCGATCCTTTGCGGCTACGGGTTCCTGGCGCCTGATCGGCTCGGTCTGGCCCCCATCCCTATACCTTCGACCAGGGTCGTCGGCGCCGCTCTTGTCCCGCCCGTCGGCGAACGGCCTCGCGTCAGGAGCATTCCTCCGATCGTCGACGTGCCGCCGGCGCACGAAGGCGTGAAGGTGACGCCGGCAGCGATCCGGCCGATCGACGCCGACACGCCAGTACGGACTGCGCGTCTCACGCCGGACACGCGGCCCGAGCCGGCACGGCCGACCCCCGACGTGCGGCCCGCGCCCCAGCCGGCCAAGCCCGAGCGCCCGCGCGGCGCATGGTCGGGCGCGGTCAGCGGCAAGGTGAGCGATCCGGACGGCCAACCGCTGCTTGGCGCGTCCGTCGTCGCGGGCGGCGTCGAGACGCGCATCGGCGACGACGGGACGTTCACGATCACGCCGCCCACCGATGCGACGGTCATCGTCAAGCGCCCGGGCTACGCGAAAGTGACGCTGGAACCCGGGCCGACGAAGGGCCCGCTCGAGATCGTGATGCGGCCACAGGCCATCAAGGCCGCGTACCTGACCTACTTCGGCTTCGGTGACCGCGGCATCCGCGGTCGCGTGCTCGACCTGCTCGAGCGCACCGAGCTGAACGCCGTGGTGATCGACGTCAAGGGCGACCGGGGCTGGATCATTTATCCCACCCGCGTCGAGCAGGCGCTGGCCGTCGGCGCGCAGGGACCGGCGACGCTGCGCGAGTTCGACGCCATGATGGCGGACCTCAAGGCGCGTGGCATCTACACGATCGCGCGCATCGTGACGATGAAGGACAACATCCTCGCGAAGGGCCGGCCTGACCTCGCCATCATCGACACGCGCACCGGCAAGCCGTGGGTCGATCGCGAGAACCTCGCCTGGGTCGACCCTTTCCACGAAGAGGTCTGGAACTACAACATCGCGATCGCGAAGGAAGCGATCGAGCGCGGCTTCGACGAGGTGCAGTTCGACTACGTCCGCTTCCCCACGGACGGCAAGCTGCAGGCGGCCAAGTACGCCCGGCCCGTGAACAAGGAGACCCGCTTGCCGACCATCGCCGCGTTCCTCGCGCGCGCGCGCAAGGAGCTCGGGGCTCGCGGCGCGTACGTCGCCGCCGACCTCTTCGGGTACACGGCGTTCAACGAGAACGACACGGACATCGGTCAGCGCATCGAAGAGCTGGCGCCGAGCCTCGACTACATCTGCCCGATGGTCTACCCCTCCGGCTATCACGTCGGCATCCCCGGCTACCGCAACCCGGTCCAGAATTCCTACGCCGTCGTGCGCGAGAGCGTGCGGCTGATCCGTAAGCGCGCCGCGCACACGCCGGCGCGCGTCCGGCCCTGGCTGCAGGACTTCAAGGACTACGCCTTCGATCGCCGGATCTTCGGCGTGACCGAGATCCGCGATCAGATCCGCGGCGCCGACGAGGGCGGCGGCAGCGGCTGGATGCTCTGGAATCCGCGCAACGACTACACGCGGGCGGCGTTGCGGGAGAAGAGCCCGCTGGTGGCGCGATGAGACTCGCCCTCATCGCCGTCCTGCTGCTTGCCGCCGCGCTGATCTTCGCCGCGTTCGCGTGGGCCGAGCCGCTGACGCCCAACGAGCTCGGGCGGCTGATGATTCTGGAGTACCACAAGGTCGATTATCCCGAGGAGCGCTGGACACGGACGCCCGAGAACTTCCGGCGCGACCTCGAGACGCTCTACGCGCGTGGCTACCGCCTGCAGTCCTTGAACGATCTCCTCGACCGACGCATCACCGTGCCGGCCGGCACCACGCCCGTGGTTCTGACCTTCGACGATTCCTCGCCCGGCCAGTTCCGCTACGTCGAGGTCAACGGCGCGCTGGAGATCGATCCCAAGTGCGCGGTCGGCATCCTCGAAGCGTTCCTGCGCGAGAAGCCGGATTTCGGCCGTGCCGCGACGTTCTTTGTCCTGCCGGGCGCGAGCAAGCCCAACCGGCTGTTCAACCAGCCCGAGTACGAGGGCAAGAAGCTACAGTACCTCGTGAGCCACGGCTACGAGATCGGCAACCACACGCTCTGGCACGCCAACCTCGGCAAGTACGACGAGTCGGTCGTCCGCGTTCAGATCGCCGAGGCGCAGCAGTGGATCCAGCGCTACGTGCCGGACTATCGGATCCGCACGATCGCCTTGCCGCACGGCGTGTATCCACGCGACGTCGGCTGGGCGCTGCGCGGCCAGGCAAAGGGCACGGCGTACGAGCACGACGCGATCCTGATGGTCGCCGGCGGTGCTGCGCTGTCACCGTTCGCCCGCGACTTCGACCCCACCCGGCTCCCGCGAATCCAGGCGCTGGAGCGCGACCTCGCCACGTGGCTGGACTGGTTCGACAAGCATCCCGGCGAGCGTTTCGTGAGCGACGGCGATCCCGCCACCGTCACCGTCCCTGCCGAGCGCCGCGCCAAGCTCAAGCCCGACGTGAAGCTGCGGGTGATCGAGAGGGCCTATTGAGAGCTACTTGTAGATGAGGTACGACGCTCGCCGATTCAGAAAGCTGTTCCGCTCCATCTCGGTCCACGCCACCAGCCGATCCAACGACTCGTTCCGCAGGAAGGCCCACATCGTCGCGCGATTCACCAAGAGGTTCTGGATCGCCTCCGGCCTGAACTGGTCGCGGTGACGGCTGCGTAGCGCTCTCGCGATCGCGAGCCCCACGGTCACGGGGCGGATCGTCTCGCGATCCGTGACGACGACGCGCACGCCGCCGCAGGGCATGCCCGCGTAACGATCGCCGGTCGGCGTGAACACCACCGGCTCGAAGCTGACTCCGCGCAGCCGCAGGGCGCTCAGGTCCTCGCTCACGCGGTGTGGATCGAGCCACGGTGCGCCGACCACCTCGAACGGCCGCTCGGTCCCGCGGCCGACAGAGACGTTCGTCGCCTCCAGCAGGCCGATCCCGGAGTAGAGCAGCGCCTGCGTGACCGAGCGGATGTTGGGCGATGGGTTCACCCACGGGAGGCCTGTCTCGTCGAACCACCGGCCGCGATCCCAGCCCTCGAGCGGCACGATCGTCACCGACACGGGAATCCGGCGCTCCATCGCCGCCATGCGGCCGAACTCGCCGATCGTCATGCCTGTGCGGACTGGGATCGGATGCGGTGCCGTGAACGAGCCGAGGTCGGCGTCCATGAGCGGGCCTTCGACGAAGCGGCCGGTGATCGGATTCGGCCGGTCGAGCACGACGACCGGAATGCGCGCGCGCGCCGCTTCCTCCAGCACGTACAGCAGCGTCGTGAGGTACGTGTAGTAGCGCACGCCGACGTCCTGGATATCGAACACGAGCAAGTCGATCCCGCGCAGCATCGACGCCGTAGGCCGTCGCGTGGTGCCGTAAAGGCTCCACACCGGTAGCCCGGTGATCGCGTCGCGTCCGTTCGGCACTTCGGTGTTGGCGTCACCGGTGAGACCGTGCTCCGGTGAGAAAATCGCGGCCAGCTTCACGCCGGGCGCCGCCGCCAGCAGGTCGATCGCGCGGCGGCCCTGCCCATCGACGCCGGTGTGATTGGTCACCAGACCGATCGTGTAGCCCGAGATCGGCGCGAACTTTTGCGCGACCAGCACGTCCAGGCCCGAGCGGACGATCGAAGGCGGCGGGGGCGATTTGGGCTCTTCGCCACCGTCGGCAGCGGGCGCCGTCGCGTCGGCCATGGCCACCGTCGCGCCGAGCGCGGGCACGAACAGCGCCGCGCTCGCGGCCGCGGCCACGCGCGAGCGCAGCTCGCGGATCTTGTTGGCGCCGCCGCCGCTCGGGTGCACCCGGTTGGTGAGGACGATCAGGTACGACCGCGTGGGCGGATCGATCCACACGGACGTGCCGGTGAATCCGAGATGGCCGACGGAGTCCGGCGGGAAAAATGGCGACGCGGTGCCGGAGAAGCTGCTCGAGATGTCCCAGCCGAGCGCGCGGCTGCCGTTGCCCTCCAGCGAGCGCGACCACATGGTCGTGATCGTCTCAGCCCGGAATACGCGCTTGCCGTCGAGCGTGCCGCCATCCAACAGCATGCGACAGATCTTCGCCAGATCGGCGGCGGTCGAAAACATTCCGGCGTGACCGGCGACGCCGCCGAGCGCGCGCGCCCGTGGATCGTGCGCCTCGCCGACGAGGAGGTGGCCGTTCACGAACTCCGTGGGCGCGATGCGATCGCGCACACGCGCGCCGGGATTGAAGCTCGTGTCGCGCAACCCCAGCGGTTTGAACACACGCTGCTCGAGATAACGGTCCAGCGGCTCGCCCGACACACGCCGCACCATCTCGCCGAGCAGGATGAAGCCCGTGTCGCTGTACTGAAACGCGGTGCCAGGCGGGTAGTCGAACGGCAGCTTCGCGAGGAGCGCGGCGGCCTTCGGAAATCCCGGGCGCATCGTGGCGTCCGGGGGGATCGCCGCCAGTCCCGCGCTGTGCGTGAGCAGGCGCCGGATCGTGACCGCGTCGTATGCGTGCCCACGGAATTCGCGCAGGTAACGCCCGAGCGGCGCGTCCAGCTTGACGTGACCGCGCTCGACGAGCGACATCACGGCGAGCGTCGTGCCGAATGGCTTGGTGAGTGACGCGATGTCGAAGATCGTGTCCTCGGTCATCGCGACGTGCTCGGGAACGATGCGTCGTGAGCCCCAGGCGCGGCGATAAATGATCTGATCGCCACGTCCGACGAGGACGACGACGCCGGGAATCTCGCCCGAGCCGACCGCGTCGACGGCGGCCTCGTCGATACCGCTCCAGTCCTGCGCCGATACGGGAACGGACGTCAGCGCCAGCGCGAGGACGAGGGCCAGCCCGACGGCGGGGCGGAGCGACACGACCACGTTTCCGATCTTATCATCCGGCGCCGACCGGATTGATATCCTAAGGTCATGCAGTCGCCGTCGATGCGACGGGTCTTCGTCACGGGCGGCACGGGATTCGTAGGGCGGGCGGTCATCCATGCCCTACGCGCCGAGGGGTGCGCCGTGCGCTGTCTGGTCCGTCGCGGTTCGGAGCGAGACCTGCGCGGCCTGGGGGCGATCGAGCGCCTCGAGGGTGACGTCATGTCGCGCCAGTCCCTGGATCACGCCATGGACGGCTGCGACGCCGTGATCCACCTCGTCGGCATCATCCGTGAGCACCCCGCCATCGGTGTCACGTTCGAGCGCGTGCATACGCAGGGCACGATCAACGTGCTCGAGGCCGCCGCCGCTGTCGGCGCGCGTCGGTACGTGCACATGAGCGCCCTCGGCACGCGCTCGGGCGCGCGATCGCGCTATCACCAGACCAAGTGGGCCGCCGAAGAAGCCGTGCGCGCCAGTCCGGTGCCGTGGACGATTTTCCGCCCGTCGATCATCTATGGCCGCGGCGACGGATTCGTCAGCGTCCTGGCGCGGATGCTCCAACGGCTGCCCGTCGTCCCGATCATCGGCGCCGGCCGGCAACGCCTGCAGCCGGTGCCGGTCGCGCACGTCGCACAGGGCTTCGTTCGCGCGCTGAGCATCGACGCGAGCGTGAAGCACACGTATGACGTCGGCGGGCCCGAGCCGGTCACGATGGTCGACCTGATCGACCGTGTCGCCGCCGCGATGGGTCGGCGGCGCCCGATCAAGGCGCACGTGCCGCTCGGCCTCGTACGCACGGTGACGCGAGCCTTGTATCGATTTTCCGATTACCCGCTCACCCCCGACCAGCTGCTGATGCTCGAAGAAGAGAACACCTGCGAGCCCGGCCCGTTTTACGAGACGTTCGGCCTCGCCCCGGTGCCGCTCGACACTGGCTTGGCCGCGATGCTGGCCTGATGCCGTTCCGCGATCCAAATCGCGCGCAGGATCTTGCCACCCGTATCGAGCACGAGGTCCGCGAGCGCCTCGAGGAGGCGATCGACTTCGTGTGCCTCGATGCCCTCGTGCGATCGCGGCAGGCGCGCGGGCTGCCGGCGCCGGAGGCCGACAGCGCCGCCGACCGCACTGAATATTCGCAGCACGTCCTCGCCTTCCTGCGGCTCCTCGACGCCGAAGTGGCGCCGCCGGACGACCGGCGCGCGAGCGGCCACGCCGGCAACGAAGAAGCGCGATTGCTCGCCGGTCAGGTCGCACGCGCACGCGCCTTGCCCGATTATTGGCAGCGCTTCGAGGCGCTCAGCGCGCGGTTTCTGGCGGACCCGGACGCGTCAGGCGGCGAGCGGCGCGGGATGCTCGCTCGGCTCTTCAGTCGCGGTTGATCGCCACGCCGCGAGCGCCCAGAGATTTTCGACGTCCTCGAGCGCGCGGCGCCAGCGTCCGTAGCCTTCCATCAGCGCGGCGCGGGCCTGGGCCAGCTGAGTCTCCGCATCGTCCAGGCGGGTGCGCACCGCGGAAGTCATCGCGTGCGAGGTGACACCGACCGGCGGCATCGACGAGGCCAGTCGATCGATGAAGTGAGTGATCTCTTCTTGCAGCAGCCGCTCTACCGGATTCATGTGCCCAACCTCCTGCCGTACGTCGTGGGAGCCATATACTCAACACGAGTTGAGTGATTGTCAAGCTCTGATTTCAGCCCGGTAACTCTGGTCCTCGTCGCGAAGACGCTGCGGACGTTCTGCTACGGCTTTCTCGGCATTCTCCTGCCCGTCTATCTCGCCGAGCACGGCATGGACGCGCAGGGGGTCGGGCTGGCGATGACGTGCACGCTGCTCGGCAGCGCGGTGCTGACGTGGGCGGTTCGCCGGCCGGCCGAGCGTCTAGGCGCCCGCGCCGCGCTCGGCATCCTCGTGGCGCTCTCGGCGCTCGCCGCCGCGCTGTTGCTCGCCTTCGACCATCCGTGGGTCGTCGTGCTCGCCGCGATGATCGGCAACGTCGCGGTCGGGACCGGCGAAACCGGGCCCTTCCTTTCCATCGAACAGGTCGTGCTCACGCGTGCCGTGGCCGGCCAGCGGCGTACGACGGTGCTCAGCGTCTACAACCTGCTGGGATACGCTGCGGCCGGGGTGGGCGCCGCGGTCGTCGGACTCGCGGCGCCACGCGCGCTGTTCGCAGTGTTCCTTGCCGTGGCGATCGTCCAGGCGCTGCTCTACGCGCGTTTGCCAGGCGTGCCGGTAACACGCGCGACGTCGCCCGCCGGTACATCGTCGGCACTCATCCGCCGGCTGGCGGCGCTGTTCGCCGTCGACTCATTTGCGGGCGGCTTCGTGCTGCAGTCGCTCGTCGCGTACTTCCTTCACGAGCGCTACGGGCTGGGCCTCGACGTGCTCGGCCAGATCTTTCTCGGCGCGCAGCTCGTGACGGCGGCGTCGCTGCTGCTGGCCGCGCGCGCCGCACGGCGATTCGGCCTGCTGAATACGATGGTCGTCTCACATCTGCTGTCGAACGTCTTCTTGATCGCGATCGCGGCCGCACCCGGCGCGTGGGCTGCGGTCGTGCTGCTCTACGCGCGCCAGCTGCTCTCGCAGATGGATGTTCCGACCCGCCAGGCCTACGTGATGGCGGTGGTGGAGGACCACGAGCGCGAAGCCGCTGCGACGGTCACGACGCTGTGGCGCACGGTCGCCCAGGCCATCAGCCCCGCCGTCACCGGCTGGGTCATGGCGTCCGTGGCCCTGGCCGCGCCCTTCGTGATCGGAGGTGGCCTGAAGATCGTTTACGATGTCGTGCTATGGACCACGTTCAAGGATGTGAAGCCTCGAGAGCTGACGTGAGAAGATCGAACTCGTGACCACGCCAATGCCCCAGGGGACCCTCCGCTGAGCCCGCGCCGAAACTACGGCTTCGAGCGCCGCCGTAAGGAAGAGATTCGCAAGACTCGCCAGGAGGCCAAGCAGCAGCGGAAGGCCGACCGCGAGACTCAGGGTGAAGTCGGTCCCGAGATGGGCACGCGGGACGACCCCGGTGCCCCGCCTGACCGCTGGGAGTGGTTCTCGCCGAGCCGAGGTCGCGTGGTCACGACCGAGCCCAAGCGTCGGCCGCCGGCTGATCCCCCGGACGACTGGACGCTGCTGACGGACGGCGCGGTCGCGACCGACGCCGACCCCCCGCCCGCCTGACGCGGCCGCTTAGCCGCCCCGAAGTAAGCCGCCGGTCGATCACCGACGCCGAGCAGGCGACGTCAGGATGAAATAGCGCCGGTGAGGCGGTCTGGCGCACGTGCGGGGCGGCGCAGTGCCCCGCGAGACCCGTGTTTCGGGTATTGCGTCGGTTCCGGCTATGAATCGGTGCTCGTTGGCAGGCGCAACGTGGTGTCGATTCGCGTGGTCGAGCGGGGCATTGCGGCGCCTCGTACGTGCGCACGGACGGCCACCGACGGCGTTACTTGATCGCGACCGCCTTCACCTGCTTGACGTCGGTCAGCCCGTCGATCGCCTTGAGAATCCCGTCCTGCACGAGCGTCGCCATCCCGTCGCCCTTGGCAGCCGTAAACATCTCGGTCACGCGCGCCTTGTTCGAGATCAGGCGCTTCATGCCGTCGTTGGCCACCAGCAGCTCGTGGATGCCGGCGCGGCCGCGATAGCCGGAGTTGTTGCAGTTGTTGCAGCCTTTGCCACGGAAGAGCACGAAGTCGTCGTTGTAGTCGATGCCGAACTTCGTCGTCTCCTCTTTGCCACCGAAGGCGTGTTCGAGCTCGGCAAATTCGTCCTCGTCGGGGTGGTACTCCTCCCTGCACTCCGAACAGATGCGCTTGACCAGACGCTGGGCCAGGACGGCGAGCAGCGCGTCCGCGAAGTTGAACGGATCAAGGCCCATGTCGAGCAGCCGGATGACGGTCTCGACCGCGCTGTTGGTGTGCAGCGTACTGAACACCAGGTGACCGGTCAGCGACGCTTCGATGCCCGTCTGGGCCGTTTCCTCATCGCGCATCTCACCGACCATGATGACGTCGGGGTCGGCGCGCAGGAACGCCCGCATGGCCTGCGCGAACGTGAAGCCGATCTTCGGCTGCACCTGGACCTGCCGCAGGCCGTACTGCGTGATTTCGACGGGATCCTCGGCGGTCCAGATCTTCCGGTCCGGCTTGTTGATGTAGCCGAGCAGCGAGTGCAGCGTCGTCGTCTTACCCGAGCCGGTCGGTCCCACGCAGAGGATCAAGCCGTACGGCTTCGCCGCGGCCGTTTTGATCTCGCGCAGGTTGCGATCCAGCATGCCGAGCTTGTCGACGGGAATCGGCTCGCTCGCGGTCAGGATACGCATGACCACGTCTTCGTTGCCGCCTTGCGTGGGCAGCGTGGCCACGCGGAGCTCGATGTCGCGGGTGTCCGGCAGCCTGAACTTGATCTTGCCGTCCTGCGGCTTGCGCCGCTCCGCGATGTCGAGCGTCGCCATGATCTTGATCCGCGCGACGAGCGCGCGGCGGAAGGCGCCCGGTACGCGCTGGTACTCCATGCAGGAGCCGTCGATGCGCAGCCGGATCATCGTGTCCTTCTGCACGCCATACGGCTCGATGTGGATGTCCGAGGCGCGCGCCTTGTAGGCGTCCATGATGATCTGGTTGGCCAGCCGGATCACCGCACTGTCGTTCTCGTCGACCTCGGCCCCGATGGCGTCCGGATCCCGCTCGGCCTGGGCCTCGGCCCCGAGGTCCGACAGGATCTCGCTCATGCTCGCGCGCGGGCCGCTGCCCTCGCCGCCGGCGGCCGCCAGGAACTGCTGGATATCC
Organism: Candidatus Rokuibacteriota bacterium; assembly: GCA_036802765.1. GTDB lineage: Bacteria > Methylomirabilota > Methylomirabilia > Rokubacteriales > CSP1-6 > AR12. The sequence goes on along the minus strand of DAIRVP010000033.1, from coordinate 18,471 downwards.
TTCTTGAGGCCGACGGCCAGCTGGACCTTGTGACCGCGCAGGGCCTGGTGGATCGAGTCGACGCGCTGGATGTCCTGGGGGTTGTCGATCAGCACGATCGTCGATCCGTCGCGCTCGCGCTTGAGCGGCAGCCAGAGGTTGCGCTTGAGGAACTCCAGCTTGAGATCCTTCATCAGATCCGGCGGCGGAATGACGTGCTCGTCGAACTCGAAGAACGGCACGCGGTAGAACTGGCTCAGGGCCGTGCCGAGCTCGGCCCTCGGAATCTTGTACTGGTCGAGCAGGATCGTCTCGACGTCCGTGTTCCGCTGGCGCGCGGTGGCGATGGCGGTGTTGACGTCGTCCTGCGTCATGAGCCCTTGCGCGAGCAGATAGTCGAACTTCGTCCCGCGGCGCTGGCCGAGCTGCTGCTGGTTGTGGAAGGCGACGCCGAGCGTCTTGGCGATACGCGCGACGTTGAGCTCGTCTTCCTTGGAGAACCGGCCGCCCTTCTTCTTGTTCAGTAGCTGGATCACGCCGACGATGCGGTTTTCGTGCAGGATCGGCATGGCGAGGATCTGCTTGGTGCGATACCCGGTCTTCTTGTCCCAGGAGGCATCGAATCGCAGCTTGCCGCTGATCTTGGTCAGCTCGCCGGTGTCGTAGGCGTCGCCGATGTTCACCGTGTTGCGACTGGTGGCCACGAAGCCGGCCACCGAGCCTTCGCTGATCGGAACGCGGATCTCTTTGACGGCGTCGAGCGCGAGGAACTTCGAGTACAGTTCCTTGCGATCCACGTCGGCCACGTAGAGGGTCATGCGGTCGGCGTCGAGAAACGCCAGGATGTCGCCCTGGATCTCGAAGAAGATGGTGTCGAGGCTCTTCGCGGAGTGGATCCGATCGATCAGCTGGACCAGCTTCTGCTCTTTGGCCAGCCGCTCCTGCAGCACCAAAACCGATTCCTGGACGGCCAACGCCCCTCCCCGGCAGCGAATTTTGGTGTGACCAGAAACCAGAATAGCAAATCGCCGCGCTTGGACGCAGCGCTGCCCTGCACGCGCGACACAGTGTTTATGCCCCTAGATGTTGCGGCGGCGATCGCACGGCGCCCCCACCAGCGGGCGTGTTACCTTCGGCGCATCCGATGACTGTCGACCCCACCTTCTTCTATGACCTGGCGTGGGTCGTTCTCGCCAGCGTCCTCGGCGGGACACTCGCGTGGCTCGCAAGGCAACCGCTGATCCTCGGATACGTCCTCGGCGGCGTGCTCGTCGGGCGCTTCACGCCAGGCCCCGCCGTTGCCGACGTGCACACCTTCGAGCTCTTCGCCGAGATCGGCGTGGTGCTTCTGATGTTCTCGATCGGCGTCGAGTTCTCGCTGCGGGACCTCTTGCGCGTGCGCTGGGTCGCGTTGCTCGGCGGCCCGCTTGGGATCGTTTTGTCCGGTGTGCTCGGCGTCGCCGTCGGCCGCGCTCTGGGCTGGCCGCCGGTGCAGGGGCTCGTCGTCGGGCTCGTCGTGTCGGTCGCCAGCACGATGGTCCTCGCGCGGCTCTTGATGGACCGCGGCGAGCTGCACAGCCGCCACGGCCGCGTGATGATCGCCATCACGCTGGTCGAAGACATCGCCGTCGTCGCATTGACGGTCCTGCTGCCGTCACTCGGCACGCTTGCTCCCGAGCGCATCGTCGCGGTGAGTCTGGCTATCGGGAAGGCGGCGATCGTGCTCGTGCCGGTGCTCTGGGTCGCGGCCAAGGTCGTGCCGCCCTTGATGCAGCGAGTGGCTCGCACACAGAACGACGAGCTGTTTCTGCTCGTCGTCCTCGCGATCGGGATCGGGACTGCCGCGCTCACCCAGGCCGCGGGCCTGTCTGTCGCGTTGGGCGCCTTTCTGGGCGGTCTCACCATCAGCGCGTCGGACTATGCGCACGAGACGCTCGCGCGGCTGCTGCCGTTGCGCGACGTGTTCGTCGCGATGTTCTTCGTCACCGTCGGAATGCTGGTCGATCCCTTCAGCGTCGCGGCCAATCTGCCGCTGCTCGCCGTCATGCTGGCGATGATCGTCGTCGGTAAAGCCATCATCTGGACGATCGTCGTGCGGCTGTTCGGGCAGCCGCTCGGCACCGCGGTCCTGGTCGGCCTCGGTCTCACGCAGATCGGCGAGTTCTCGTTCATCCTCATCCAGGTGGCGCGCGACGCCGAACTGGTCGGAAGCGACGTGTACAACGTCACGCTGGCCACTTCGCTGATCACGATTCTGATGAACGGCTTGCTCGTGCGCTACGCGCCGGACTGGCTCGAGGCGCTCCGGCTGGGTCGAGCGCGCGGCGAGCCGATCGAGCCGGGCGGCGAAGTGCGTGACGTCGTCGTCCTCTGCGGGTTCGGCCGCGTGGGCAGCGAGATCGGCGAAGCGCTCCAGACCTTCGGCATCCCCTACGCGGTCGTGGAGCGAAACCCGGAGATCTGCGCGCAGCTTCGCGCGCGCGGTATTCGATGCGTGTTCGGCGATGCGGCGCACCGCGAGATCCTCGCGCGCGCCGGCGTGCAACGGGCGCGCCTGGTGATCGTGGCGTTGCCGGAGATCGAGCGCGCGCGCCTGGCGGTGGCCGCCGTGCGCGAGCTCCATCCCGACGTGCCGTTGCTCGCGCGCGCGCACGGCCGCGCCGAGGCAGAAGCCTTGCGCGCGAAGGGGGCCACCGAAGTGATCCAGCCGGAGCTCGAAGCCTCCGCCACGCTCATCCGTCACGCGCTCGCGACGCTCGGACTGCCGAAGGAGCGCGCCATCGCCTATCTTGAGCGCTACCGCAGCGCCATGGAGCGCGCCGATGCGGGCGCCGCGGCGATCAGTGTGCTGCCCGACGTGCGCGAGCTGGCCCTGCGCAGCGGCGGCGTGGCGGACCAGTCGCTGCGGGATGCGCGGATCCGCGAGCGCTTCGGCGTGACCGTGGTCGCGGTTCGACGAGCGGACGGGCTCGTCTTCAACCCGGCGCCCGAGACGATTCTCCGTCCGGGCGACGTGGTCCGCGTTTTCGGATTGCCCGAGCAGATCGAGGCGTTTGCCTCCGAGGCCGCGCGCTAGCCGGCGTTACGGCGCCCTGGGCGGCACGACCCAGAGGTGCAGCACGTGCTCCCGTCCGTCGATGTTGAGCCGGACCGTCTGCGTCGGTGGCCAGTCGGCCATCGGGAACTGGTGCGACACGATCCGGGCGCCCGGTGACAGCTCCGCGAGCAGCCGCGGCCGTAGCCGGGCGTTCAGCTCCGGCGACAGGTAGAGCGTCACGACGGTCGCATCACCGAGCGGCGCCGAAAACAGGTCGGCTGCCTCGAAGCGCACGCGATCGGCGACGCCGGCCCGCTCGGCGTCGCGGCGCGCCTGGCTCACGAGATCGGGGTCGATCTCGATGCCGACACCGCGCGCGCCGCGCCAGCGCGCGGCGGCGATCACGATGCGGCCGTCGCCGGCTCCGAGGTCGTACACGACATCGTCGGCACGCACCGCCGCGAGCGCCAGCATCTCGTGCACGACGCGGTCGGGCGTCTGGACGTAGGGCACGTCCCCGCCGCGCGCGAAGACCGGCACGCAGCCGGCCAGTGCCAGCGCGACCGCGATCGTGAGCGCCACCCGACCTCGCACGCTCGCGATCGTAACGCCGAAGCGTGCGGGGTACCGAGCGAGATTCGCTCGGTCAGTGCGCGGGTATCGCGGCGCTCAGCCGCGGGCGACGCACCACCCGCGTGGCCGGCAACGACAGCTCGCGGCACCTCTTACGGAGCGTGTTGCGGTTGAGTCCGAGCACCCGCGCCGCGCGCAGCTGGTTGCCGCCCGTCAGCGCCAGCACATGCGCGAGGAGTGGGCGCTCGAGCAGTGCCAGCGCCTCGCGGTGCACGCGCGGGTTGTTGGCCGCGCGCAGTTGCTCGACGATGCCGGGGACGGCGTCGGCCACCGTTCGTGCGAGCATTCCGATTCCGTTTCCGTTACGACCGCCGTCCGCATCGCCTGCCATGCGGCCTCCTCAAAACTCTTTGTAGTGAAGAAACTTCGCGTCGATCGTCAGCACGCCACGCTCGCCCTTCTTCTCGAGCTTCACGATGCAGTCGATCGCCGACAGGATGCCGTCGCCGAACAGCTCGTTACACCGCTCGCGCAAGGCATCGCCGTACACGCCCACCAGCTCCATGAGCCGATACTTGAACGGATCCGTCGCCAGCGGGAATTCCGTTCGCAGCGGCATCGCGGTCGTGACCATCGCGGTCTCGACCGGCACGCCCACGGCCGACGCGAGCTGTTTCGCCTCGTCGGCCGACAGCCGATGCTGGCCGTGCAGCGCGGCCGCGATGTACGTGGGGTCCTTGGTGCCGATCGCTTTGCCGAGATCTTCGTAGCTCACGCCGCGCGCGGCGCGTGCGGCGCGGATCTGCTCGAGTGCCGCCGTTCGATCCATCGTCGTCGTCCTCCTTGAGATCGTCATGCTGGAGCGAGCGAGCCTTCCACCAGGAAGCGTAGGATGTGCGTGCGCAGCCGCAGAAACTCCGGGTCGTCGATCAGCTCAGCGCGCCGTCGTGGCCGCGCCAGCTTTACCTCCACTTGGTCCGCCAGCCGCGCCTGCGGTCCCCGCGTCATGAGGGCGATCCGGTCCGAGAGCAAGATTGCCTCGTCGACGTCGTGCGTGACCATGAAGACCGTGTTGCGGCTCGCCGACCACATGCGGACCAGCTCGTCCTGGATCACGCTGCGCGTGAGCGCGTCGATCTGCGCGAAGGGCTCATCGAGGAGCAGGACCTTCGGCTCCGTCGAGAACGCGCGCGCGAGTCCGACGCGCTGCCGCATGCCGCCCGAGAGCGCGGCCGGGCGCTTCGTCTCCGCGCCGGCCAGCCCAACCATGTCGACCCACCGGTGGACGTGGGCGGCGACCTCAGCGCGCGACCACATCGGATGCGAGGCGCGGACGGCGAGCCGAATGTTGTCGAACGCGGTCATCCACGGCATGAGCGAGAAGTTCTGGAACACGACCATCCGGTCCATCCCGGGACGCGGGACCTCGCGGCCTTCGAGCACGACGCCACCGCGCGAGGGCCGCTCGAGGCCCGCGATGATGTTGAGCAGCGTCGATTTGCCGCAGCCTGAGTGGCCGATCATCGTCACAAATTCGCCGCGCGCGATCTCTAGCGTCACATCCTCGAAGACGCACAGGCCCTCGCCGCGCCCGTCCGCGGGCGGAAACGTCTTGCTGACGTGATCGACGAGAAGATACGGCGTCATGGCCGCCTGATCATTCTTGGTAGCTCAGGCGCCGGGACAGGCGCCCCAAGCCGGCGTCGAGCAGCACCCCGATCAGGCCGATGGCGAGGATCGCGAAGATGACGCTCGTGAGCGCGAGGTTGTTCCACTCGTTCCACACGAAGTAGCCAATGCCGGTCCCGCCGATCAGCATCTCAGCGGCGACGATGGCCACCCACGCGCTGCCCACCGAGATGCGCAGCCCGGCAACGATCGCCGGCGCCGCGGCCGGCAGGATGACGGTCACGAGGCGCCGTGGCCACGACAGCTGTAGGATCGCGGCGACGTTCAGATAGTCGCGCTTGATCGACGCGACGCCGAACGCCGTGTTGGCCAGCGTGGGCCATAGCGACGACATGACGATGACGAGCACGGCGGCCTGCGCGGAGTCGCGGATCGTGTAGAGAAACAGCGGCATCCACGCGAGCGGCGAGATCGGCTTGAGGACCTGGACGTACGGGTTCACCGCGCGATAGAGCGTGGGCGAGAGCCCGAGCACGACGCCGAGCGAGATCGCGATGACCGACGCGATCGTATAGCCGATCGCCATCCGACCCAGGCTCGCCGCCAGCTGCAGACCGATGCCCTTGTCATTGGGGCCGTTGTCGTAGAACGGGTGCGCGAGCATGTGCGCGGCCGTGGCGGCCACCGCGGCCGGCCCGGGAATGGACTTGCCCGCGGGCTTGCCGGCGACCGCCGCTTGCCACAGAGCGAGCAGCACGGTGCCGATCAGCACGGAATACGCGGCGACGCGCAGACGATCGCGTCGCATCAGACCTTCCGGATCGCGAACGACGCGAGGTATTCGTCCGGCTTGTCCGGATCGAAGACCTTCGTCTTGCCGAGCGCAAAGACGTGCTTGACGGACGTCGTCTCCGGCGCGCGGTAGCCGAGCGTCTTGAGCGCGTCGCGACAGGCGCCGGCGAGAAACACCTCGTCGGCGACCTTGCGATAGGTCACGTCGCTCTTGAGATAGCCCCAGCGTTTCATCTGCGTGAGAATCCAGATGGCCATCGAGTGATACGGAAACGGATCGAAGTCGATACGATCCGGAACCGTCTTGGTATTGCCGAGCCCGTCAGGGTAGACGCCGGTGAGCACCTGCTCCAGCACCTCGACCGGCTGGTTCAGGAAGTTCTTCGGCGCGATCGCGGCGGCGATCTCCTTGCGATGCCCGCGGTCGCGCGCGTACTGCGTGGCGTCGACGATGGCGCTCAGCAGCGCCCGAAACGTGTTGGGCGCGCTCGAGGCGAACTCGCGCTTGGCGGCGAACGCGCAGCACGGGTGTCCCGGCCAGATGTCTTTCGACAGCAGATGGATGAAGCCGACGTCCTCGAAGACCGCGCGCTGATTGAACGGGTCGGGCGCGAGATATCCGTCGAGATTGCCGGCCCGCAAGTTGGCGACCATCTCCGGCGGCGGTACCGAACGAATCTGCACGTCCTTGTCGGGATCGACGCCGCCCTCGGCCAGGTAGTAGCGCAGCAGGAAGTTGTGCATCGAGAAATCGAACGGCACGCCGAATTTGAAGCCCTTCATCTGCAGCGGCGACGTCACGCCCTTGTGCTTGGTGGCCAGCGTGATCGCCTGGCCGTTGATGTTCTCGACGGCCGGCATCACGTAGGGGACTGACTGCGAGCCGACACCGAGCGAGATGGCCAGCGGCATCGGCGACAGCATGTGGGTCGCGTCGGTTTCGCCGTTGATCGAAAGGTCGCGGATCATCGCCCACGACGAGGCCTTGGTGACCTGGACGTTGAGCCCCTGCTTTTTGTAAAAGCCCATCGGCTCCGCCATGATGATCGGCGTCGCGCAGGTAATCGGGATGAAGCCGACCTTCAGGTCCTTTTTTTCGGGAGGGCCTGGCTTGTCCTGCGCGATGGCGCGCGCCGCAGCCATCGGGAACACCGAGGCGAGCGCGGCGGCGGCGGCCGAGGCGCCGACGCGCCCGATGAATGCGCGGCGACCCACCTCACCGCCGAAGATCGCACGCTCGACCGAGCGCTCGACCGCGCGCCCGAAGATATCGTCCATTCGCGTCCCCCTCGTCTCGATCGTCTGACCGGACATCGATGGCCGGGGAACGCGACGACAGTGTCGCGGAACGAGGTTCACCGAGCAAGGCGCATGCCGCATCGGGCTCCGCCGCGGACTCGCATAACGGCGCGGACTTCGGCGGGACCGTCGTCGCTGCGGGACTGCTCCGCGAATGAGCATCACAATCATCCGTGCCCATCGTCTGTGCAGCCAGGCGGTGGCGTCCCTCCCGGCTGCGTTGCGTCGCGTGCCGCAATCGGGTATCTGTCGCCGCGATGGCTGACACCGGCGAGCCCGTGCGTGTGACCGAATCGGACGTCGAGCGCCTGGCGGCGCAGGTGGGCCTCGCGATCGCGCCCGAGTCGCGCGCGGCGGTCGCTCAGCACCTGACCGCGCTGCTCGCCGCCGTGCGGCTGATCGACGAGCTGACGTTGCCCGGCGCGACCGAGCCCGCGCCGCGGTTCGAGCCATGATCGACGCGGCGACGTCCGCGCTCGAGATCGCGGCGGCCGTGCGCGCCGGCAAGATCCGAGCGCGCGAGGTGGTCGCCGGTGCTCTGGCACGCATCGCCGAGCGCGACGGCGCGCTCAACGCCTTCACCCTCGTCCTGAGCGAGCACGCGCTGGCCGACGCCGAGACGATCGACCGGCGGCTCGCACAGGGACAGGACCCCGGCCCGCTCGCCGGTGTGCCGTTCGCCGTCAAGAATCTCTTCGACGTCGCCGGCGTGACCACGCTCGCCGGCTCGAAGATCAACGCCGACCGCGCGCCGGCGGCACGCGACGCGACCGCGGTCGGGCGTATGCGCGGCTCCGGCGCCGTGCTCGTCGGCGCCCTCAACATGGACGAGTACGCATACGGATTCTCGACGGAGAACACTCACTACGGGCCGACGCGGAATCCGCACGATCCGTCGCGCATCGCGGGAGGCTCGTCGGGCGGCTCCGCGGCAGCGGTCGCAGCGGGCATGGTGCCGCTCACGCTCGGCACCGACACCAACGGCTCGATCCGCGTGCCGTCCGCGTTGTGCGGCGTGTTCGGACTCAAGCCGACGTTCGGACGCGTCTCGCGCGCGGGCGTCGCGCCGCTGGCCTGGTCGTTCGACCATGTCGGTCCCCTGGCGCGTTCCGTCGCCGATCTCGCCGGCGCGTTCGACTCCATCGCAGGGCCCGATCCGCTCGATCCGGTGTGCTCGACGCGACCCGCTGGGCCATGCTCGGGCGAGCTCGCTCGTGGCGTCGACGGCTTGCGCCTCGCGATCCTTGGTGGTCACTTCGCCCGCCTGGCCACCGACGACGCATTGGGCGCGGTCGCTCGCGTCGCGCGCGCCCTCGGGGTCAGCCGTGAGGTCACGCTGCCCGAGGTCCATCGCGCGCGCGCCGCGGCAGGGGTGATCACCGCCTGCGAAGCCGCGACGATCCACCTCGACAACTTGCGCACCCGTGCGGCGGACTTCGATCCGATGACGCGCGACCGGCTGCTGGCGGCGACGCTCCTGCCCGCCTCCGCCTACGTGCGCGCGCAGCGCCTCCGCGCGTGGTTCCGAGACCGGGTGGCCGAAGTCTTCCGTGACGCCGATGTGCTGCTGGCCCCGACCACGCCGTGGACGGCGCCGGTCATCGGCGCTCCGTGGAACACGCGGATCGGCGGAGTGGACGTGCCGACCCGCGGGCACCTCGGCGCGTTCACTCAGCCGTTCTCCTTCGTCGGGCTGCCGGTCGTGTCGGTGCCGATCGTCATCCCCGGTTCGCTGCCTCTGGGAGTCCAGCTCATCGGCCGGCCGTTCGAGGAGGCAGCGGTGCTCCGCGTCGCCGCCCAGCTCGAGGCAGAAGTCTGCAATTCTTTGCACCGGACGGCGCACTCCGTTCCCCGCTCGTACCCCTAAAGTTTCTCGTTTGCACAGACACTTCCCCGGCGCTGCCGCGCTAGAGCGGGGTTTGGGTCTGGCACCGGGCTTGTACAACGCTAGGGACATGATTTCGGATTTCGTGTCCCAGGCTGTGGCATCGCAGGCCGCGGAAACCCCCGACGCACTTGCTGTCGCGGACGGCACCGTGGCGCTTTCGTACCGAGAACTGGACCACCAGGCCGGCCGCCTGGCCGAGGCCCTTCGAGGCCACGGCGCCGAGCCCGATACTCTCATCGCGATCTGCCTCGAGCGCTCTGCGGCGTTCGTGGTGGCGGCGCTCGCCGTCCTGCGTGCCGGCGCCGCGTACCTGCCCATCGATTCCAGCACACCGCGCGACAGGATCGCATTCATGCTCGAGGATGCCGCACCGCGCGTGATCATCAGCGAGGCCCGTCTCGGCCCCCGCCTGCTCGCAACGGCATGTCCGCGGCTCGACGTCCACAAAATCTCGTCCGGGTCGGCCATCGCGTCCGGGCGCGACGTCGTCACACAGCGCGAGCACCTCGCCTACATGATTTACACGTCGGGCTCGACGGGCCGGCCAAAGGGCGTCGAGATCACGCACGGCAGCCTCGCCAATCTGGTGGCGTGGCACCGGCGCGCATTCGACGTGACGATCGATGCCCGCGCGTCGCTCTATGCGAGTCCTTCCTTCGACGCCGTGGTGTGGGAAATCTGGCCGTATCTCGTCTCCGGAGCCAGCGTCCACGTCGTGCCGGAGGCGGTCCGCACCGATCCCGAGGCGCTACGCGACTGGCTCGTCGCCCAGTCGATCACGATCGGCTTCGTCCCGACGCCGATCGCCGAGCGGCTGATCGCGCTGCGCTGGCCGTTGTGGACGTCGCTGCGCACGCTCCTGACGGGCGCCGACACGCTGCACCGCTATCCGCCCGAAGGCCTGCCGTTCACCCTCGTCAATAACTATGGGCCGACCGAATGCACCGTCGTCGCCACCTCGGGTGCCATCGAGCCGGACCCGTTCGGCGAGACGCTGCCGACGATCGGCTGCCCGATCGACAACGTCGAGGTGTTCATCCTGGACGACGCGATGCGGCCGGCGGCGCCCGGCGCGCCCGGCGAGCTCTACATCGGCGGCGCCGGACTCGCGCGCGGCTACCACGGGCGTCCCGATCTCACGGCCGAGCGATTCGTGCCGCATCCCGACCAGCCCGGCGCGCGCCTGTATCGGACCGGCGATCGCGCGCGGCTGCTCGCCGACGGCCGCGTGGCGTTCCTTGGCCGCGTCGACGATCAGATCAAGATCCGCGGCTATCGCATCGAGCCCGATGAGATCGCGGCCGTGCTCGGGGCGCAGCTCGGTATCGCAGCATGCGCGATCGTCGCGCGCGACGACGACGGCGAGCGACGGCTCGTCGCGTACGTGGTGCCCACCGCGGACGCGAGCCTCGGCCGTGAAGCGCTCGTGGCGGCGCTGCAGCGCAATCTTCCCGACTACATGGTGCCCGCCACGTTCGTCACGCTTGCCGCACTGCCCCTGACGACGAACGGCAAGATCGACCGCGCGGCCCTGCCCGCTCCCGACGGCAGCAACACACTCGGCGACGGCGAGATCGTCGCGCCGCGCGGTGAAGTGGAGACCGAGCTGGCAGCCATTCTCTCGTCGCTGCTCGGCCTGCCCGAGGTCAGCGTGCAAGACAACTTCTTCCTGCTCGGCGGTCACTCGCTGCTCGGCACCCAGCTGATCGTGCGCGTGCGCGACGTCTTCGGCGTCGAGCTGTCGCTGCGGGCGCTCTTCGACGCGCCCACGATCGCTGACCTCGCCGTGGAGATCGAGCGGGCCAGGCTGGCCGAGGCCGCCTGATGGCCTCGGCCGCGACGGTCGCGCAGGGGGCTGATCCCAGCCTGAGCCTGTACCGGCTGCTGGATCCGGAGGTGCTCGCGAACCCCTATCCGCTCTACCACCGGCTCCGCACGGAGGACCCGGTGCACTGGGATCCGTTCCTGCACGCGTGGGTTGTGACCCGCTATGCCGATGTCGTGACAGTGCTCTACAAGTTCTCCGCGAACCGTACGCCGTCGCCCGAGCAGCTCGCGGCGATGGGGCTCGAAGCCCTCACGCCGATCGCGCGCGTGCTGGTCAAGCAGATGCTCTTTCTCGACGGCGAAGCCCACGGGCGGCTGCGCGGCCTCGCGTCCTACGCCTTCACCCCGCGGCGCGTTGCGGTGCTGCGCGAGCACATCCACGAAATCACCGACCGGCTGCTGAACCGCGCCGCCGAACGCGGATGCATGGACGTGGTCGCGGACCTGGGAGCTCCGCTGCCGGCCATCGTGACCGCCGAGATGCTGGGCGTGCCCAGCGGCGACCACGAGCAGCTCAAGGCCTGGTCCGCCGACTTCGCCGAGGTGATCGGCAACTTCCAGCACAACCCCGAGCACGCGGCCCGGATGCTGCGCACGACCGACGCGATGACCGAGTACTTCCGCGATCGGATCCGTGAGCAGCGACGTCAGCCGCGCGAGGGTTTGATCAACGCGCTCCTGACTGCCGAGATCGACGGTGATCGCCTGAGCGAAGAGGAGGTCGTCGCCAACTGCATCATCACGATGGTCGGCGGCCAGGAGACGACGACGAACCTCATCGGCAACGGCGTGCTTGCGCTGCTTCGCCATCCCGATCAGCTCGCGCGCCTGCGTGCCGACCCTTCGCTCGTGCCGCTGGCTGTCGAGGAGCTGCTGCGCTTCGAGCCTCCGACGCAGCACACGGCCCGCATGGCGCCGGAGGACATCGAGATGGGTGGCCGGTTGATCAAGAAGCGTCAGGCCGTGATGGCGGTGATCGGAGCAGCCAACCGCGACCCCGAACGCTTCCACGATCCCGACGGGCTCGACATCGCCCGCGCGGACAATCGGCATCTGGCCTTCGGCTGGGGACCGCACTTCTGCTTCGGCGCCCCACTCGCTCGCATCGAGGGCCAGACCGCCTTCGCAGCCCTGCTTCAGCGGTTCTCGCGCATCGAGCTCGAGCCGGGACCACTCGTCTGGCGCCAGAACCTCGCGCTCCGCGGCCTGGAGCGGCTGCCCGTGACGGTCAGGAGCGGCTCAGCGTGAGCTCGGTGACGCGTCCGCTTGTGTGGAACGAGGCGCCCGTCGGCCGACCGCCTTCGCGCGCCGCCGGCGCGTCGCCGGTCGTCATCCCGCGCCGCGGGCTCGACACCGGCCCCTTGTCCTTCCCCCAACAACAGATCTGGCTGCATTCGCAGCTCGCGCCCGACGTGCCGCTCTACAACGAGCAGGTCACGGTCCGCTACCGCGGCGTGCTGGACGGGTCCAGCCTGGCCCAGGCGTTCAGCGATCTGCTCGCGCGTCACGAAGCCTGGCGCACCGTCTTCGTCAGCGAGGCCAGTGCGCTCCGGCAGCGCATACAGCCACCGACGATGATCGACCTGCCGCTCGTGGATCTGCGCCATCTTCCGCCCGACGAGCGCGAGCGAGAGGCCATGCGCCTCGCGACCGAAGACTTGCTGCGGCCGTTCGACCTGGCGCGTGGCCCGCTCGTGCGCGTGCGGCTCGCGTGGTTTGCCGACGATGACTCGCGGCTCTACCTCACGCTCCATCACTCGATCTTCGACGGATACTCGCTCTACCAGGTGGCCGTGCCGGAGCTCGCCGCGCTGTATGCGGCCGCGCGCGCCGGCACGCGAGCGTTATTGCCGCCGCTGCCGGTCCAGTACACGGACTGGGCCGCATGGCAGCGCGCCGAGGTCGACCGCGGCGCCTACGCCACGCAGCTCGAGTACTGGGTCAAGCAGCTCGCTGACGTGTCGACCGGCGATCTGCCGAGCGATCGGCCCCGGCCGGCCGCGCCGTCGTATCGCGGCGGCGTCCACGCGTTCGCGTTACCCGGCACGGTCGCGGATGGCCTCCGGGCGCTGGCCCGCACCGAGCGGGTGACGATGTACATGGTGCTCGTCGCGGCCTACCTGACGCTGTTGCATCGCTACACCGGCAAGGACGACGTCATCGTCGGCACGATCAGCGGCGGCCGCAAGCGGCCGGAGGTCGCACGGCTGCTCGGCTTCTTCTGCAACCCACTGGCGTTGCGGGTGAGCTGCTCCGGCGAGCCGACATTCCTGGAGCTGCTACGCCGCGTGCGCGACGTGGCGCTGGACGCGCTCGCCAACGACGACGTGCCATTCGAGCATGTCGTCGCTGCGCTGCAGCCGACGCGCGACGCCGGCCGTCACCCGTTCTTTCAGGCCGTGATGTCGCTCGAGGCGCCGCTCGCGCGGCTGCCGGACGGGTGGGACCTCTGGCACCTCGACGTGCATACCGGCACGTCGAAGTTCGACCTCTATCTCGAGATGAACGACCGCCCGGATCGCCTGGTGGGATCGTTCGTCTACGCCAGCGATCTGTTCGCGCCCGAGACCGTCGCGCGGATGGCCAGTCACTACGCGAATCTGTTGACGGCCGTCGTCGACGACCCGACGCGGCCGATCTCGACGCTGCCGATGCTCGAGCCCGCCGAGCGGGACCGGCTGCTGATCGAGTGGGCGCAGGCACCCGGCGCCTACCCCGATCCCGCGACCGTTCACGGCGTCTTCGAGGCACAAGCCGCACGCACGCCCGACGCGACCGCGTTGATCTTCGGTGACGAGGTGCTCACGTACCGTGATCTGGATGCGCGCGCGAGCGCGATCGCACGCCGCCTGCGCGCGCTCGACGTCGGTCGCGACGCGGTCGTCGCCGTGCTCACGACACGCACGCCGGCCCAGGCTGCCGCGCTGCTCGGCGTCCTCAAGGCCGGCGGCGCGTACCTGCCTCTCGATCCCGCGCATCCGGCGCAGCGCCTGCAGACGATGATCATGGACGCGGGCGCGGGCGTGCTGCTGACCGATCGGTCCACGGTGCCGACGGTGGCCGGCGTTCAGACGGTCGCGCTCGACACGATCGTGGCTGGAGACCCCGAGGCCGGCATCGACGTGGGCCCCGACGCTCTCGCCTACGTCATGTACACGTCCGGCTCAACGGGATCGCCCAAGGGCGTGGCCGTCCCCCATCGAGGCATTCTCCGCCTCGTGTTCGGACAGACGTACACGCGTTTCGGCGCCGAGGAAACGTTCTTGCAGATGGCGCCGCCCGCATTCGATGCCGCGACATTCGAGCTGTGGGGCGCGCTGCTGCACGGCGCCCGGTGCGTGCTGTTTCCGGGCGCGGTACCGACGCACGCGACGTTGCGCGAGATCATCGCGCGGCATCACGTGACCACCGTGTGGCTCACCGCCTCTCTCTTCAACACCGTGATCGATGAGGCCCCGCACACGCTCGCCGGCGTGAGAACGCTGATCACCGGAGGCGAAGCGCTCTCGCCGCGCCACGTCGCCCGCGCGGCGGCACTGCTGCCGGACACGCGGCTCGTCAACGGCTACGGGCCCACCGAGGCGACGACCTTCACGACCTGCCATGTCATTCGGCCCGATGATCTCAAGCGGCCGTCGATCCCGATCGGCCGTCCGATCGCGGGAACACACGTGTATGTGCTGGACCGCTATGGTCAGCCGGCGCCGGTCGGCGTCACGGGTGAGCTGCATATCGGTGGCGCCGGCCTCGCACGTGGCTACGTCAACCGTCCCGACGCCACCGCGGAGCGTTTCGTGCGCAATCCGTTCGATCCGCGCCCGGACGCGCGTTTGTATCGCAGCGGTGACCTCGCGCGCTGGCGGCCGGACGGCACGCTCGAATACCTCGCGCGGCTCGACGCGCAGGTGAAGATCCGGGGCGTCCGCGTGGAGCCGGCCGAGGTGGAGGCCGTGCTCGCCACGCATCCCACGGTCCGTGAAGTCGCGGTCATTGCGACTGAGGGCGATCGGCCCAACGACGTCCGACTCGTGGCGTACCTCGTGCCCGGACATGCGGAGCGGCCGACGACAGCCGAGCTGCGCCAGTTCATCAAACGCCGTCTCCCCGCGGCCTTTGTTCCCTCGGCCTTCGTGCTGGTCGACGCGCTCCCGATCGGGCCCACCGGCAAGCTGGACCGCCGCGCGCTCCCGGCACCTGCCGCGGCGATGCGTGAGCAACGGACGGTCGTGCGGGCACACGGCCCGCTGAAGCGGCAGCTGGCCGAGGTGTGGCGCGAGCTGCTCGGCGTCCACGAGGTCGGCACCACCGACGACTTCTTCGACCTGGGCGGACACTCGCTGCTCGCGGTCAGAATGCTGCAGCGCGTGCACGATCTCTACGGCACGTCGCTACCGCTGGCCGTGCTCTATACGAACCCGACCATCGATGGGCTCGCCGACGCGCTCATCGCCAGCAAGCCCGCAGAGTTTGAGGCGCCGCTCGTGCGATTGCGCGACGGCGGCACGCGCGCGCCACTCTTCTTCTTCCATGGCGATATCAACGGAGGCGGCTTCTACACGCTGACGCTCGCGCGGCGGCTCGCCACCGGCCGCGCGTTCTGGGTGGCTCACCCGCTCGGCTTATACGGCCGGCCCGCACCGACGACGATCGAGGCGATGGCGCGCGTCCATCTCGAGCAGCTGCTCGCCGCGTGCCCCGAAGGGCCGCTGATGCTCGGCGGCTACTGCAACGGCGGTCTCGTCGCATATGAGACCGCCCGCCTGCTCACCGCGGCTGGCCGGCGCGTCGAGCGGCTCGTGCTCATCGCGACCGATGCCGACACGCGGTTCCGCAGGCTGCGCAGGCCGATCGCGGCCGCCGCGCGCGGACTCGGACTCGGACCCGAGGGCGCGCTGGAGCAGTTCGGACGCGTGCGCTACTTCGCCGACCGGTTGCGCGAGCTCAATGGACGCCGCCAGGCGGCCTTCATCGCGTGGGCCGGCGCGCGACTGGCACATCAGGTCGCGCGGCGTCTGCGGCGCTCGCTGCTCCCGAGCGCGTCGGCGCGGGCCGCCGCCGCGCCAGCACCCCCGCCGCGGTTGTTCGATCGCTACTACGACGCCTGCATGGGATATGTCCCGGGACCGTGGCCCGGACACGTCATCGTGTTCTGGCCGGAAGGCGAGCGGCCTGCGAGGCCGCGCGACCCGAGCTACGGATGGCAGTCGCTGGTCTCGCGCATCGAGACGTTCCGCGTCCCCGGCGACCACGACGAAATCGTCACGCGGCACATCGAGCGGATCGCCGCTACCCTCGAAGAGTTGCTGGCGTGAGCCCGGCGGTGGCGTGGGCCGCCGCTCGATCGGCGCCGACGCTGCCGCCGGGGGAAGTTCACGTGTGGCGCGTCGACCTCGACGTGCGGGCGAGTCGGCTCGCGGAGCTATCCGCCAGCCTCAGCTCAGCCGAGCGTGAGCGCGCGGCCCGGTTTCGCTTCGAGCGCCATCGCGACCGCTGGACGGCCGCGCGCGGCACGCTGCGCGCGATTCTCGCCGGCTATCTACAGCGCGCGCCGGAGACCTTCGAGTTGATGGCCGACGTCCACGGCAAACCGTTCCTGCGTGACGGCGATCGCCCGGCGCCGCTGCGGTTCAATCTCGCGCACGCCGACGGCGTCGCGCTGGTGGCCGTGGCGTGGCGACGCGAGGTCGGCGTCGACATCGAGCGCGAGGCGCCCGAGCGCGCCGACCTCGACGTCGCACGCTGCATGTTCTCGCCCGACGAAGCGCTCGCGCTGGAGGGCATGCCGCCGCAGCTCCGCTGTCGCGCGTTCTTCGCGGTGTGGACGGCGCGCGAGGCGTATGCGAAGGCAATCGGCCGCGGGCTGGACGCCATGCGCGACACGCCGCCCGCCGGCTGGACGGTGCGTCAGCTCGCGCTCGGGCCCGCTTACGCCGGCGCGGTGGCGGTGGAGCGCGGCGCCGAGGCCGTGCGCTGCTGGCACTGGCGGGAGGTCACGAGCTCCACTCGCTGACGTGGCGCGACGCCTCGACGAACTTCTCGTCCATGCGGTGCAGCCGCCGCGCGAGCACCTCCGCCAGAATCGCGATGACTTTGTAGGCCGCCAGGCTTTCGTCGCGCAGCAGTCGCTGGAATTGCGTCGTCGTCAGCAGGCTGAACTCACAGGCGGTTTTCGCTCGGACGCTCGCCGTGTGCGGGCCGTCGGTGAGCAGGCTCATCTCGCCCAGCACCGTCGGTGCCGTGAACGTGGCGAGCGCCTCGGTGCTTCCGTTCTTGACGACTTCCACCGTGCCCTCGAGCAGGACGATGAGGCCCTGCGCTCGGTCGCCCTCTTTGAGCACGACGAGACCTGCGTCGGCCTTCACCGGAATCATCGCCTTGAGGATCTGCTCGCTCTGCTCCGGCGTCAGGCCGCGACACAGCACGCGGCGCACGATCTTGCTCGCCTCCGATGGTGTCATGCTTCCACGATTCTATGGCAGGCCCGCGAGCGACCTGCCACAGAATCGGTCGTTTCGTGACGCTTAGGCTACGTTACGGGACTTCGCGCGTGGCTTGCTCGGCTGGGCCGTCGGTGCCGAGACCGTTTTCAGCGTTTCGTGCGTCTCAGACGGTCGCGTGTCCGCCCGTCCGACGATGTCCGCCATCGACACGATACCCAACAGTCGGCGCTCCTCGTCGACGACCGGAATACGCCGGATCTGGTTCTCGCGCATCAGCTCGGTCGCCTTGTCGACGGAATCTTGAGAAACGCAGCTCACCACCGTGGCGGTCATGCAGTCCTGGACGTACGTCGTCCGTGGATCGCGGCCCTCGGCGACAACGTTCATGCAGAGATCGCGGTCTGTGACGACGCCGACGATCTTTCGACCCTGCTCGTCGTCGATCACCGGCACCACGCCTGCGTCCTCCTCACGCATGATGCTCGCCGCACGCTGCGCGGTGTCCGACGGCAGACAACACGTCGGGTCCTTCGTCATGACGTGCTTGATCTTCATGGTCGTACCTCCCCTGTGTCGGCTCGCGTGCAGCGGCAATGCCAGCGATTGACCGGGGCGGATTGTTACAACGTACGCAGCGCTGCAGCGACGACGCGCTCGCCGGCCGCGAGCCGCGCAGGGGCCGTCGACGCGGCGGCGCGCGCCGCGCGGCGCGCGGCGCCGACGTCGTCGACGAGCGCCGCGTATTCGACGCCGATCACCGCCTCGAGCCGACGGCGGATCTCGCGTGCGAGCGCGGGCGCGCGGCCGCCCGTCGATACCGCGATCTGGAGCTGGCCGCGGCGCAGCACGGATCCGTAGATGAAGTCGCAACGGGCCGGCCGGTCCACCGCGTTGACGAGCGCGCCGTGGCGCCGCGCCGTTTCCGCCACGGAGTCGTCCACGGCCGCGACGCCGGTGGCGGCGATCACGAGCACGCAGCGCAGAACGTCGACCTTGCGAAATACACG
>DAIRVP010000032.1:0-37802 GCA_036802765.1 Candidatus Rokuibacteriota bacterium | reverse complement strand
CGTCCGTGATCGGTCAGATCGGCAACTTCGGCCAGGCCAACTACGCCGCCTCGAAAGCCGGCGTCGCGGCGTTCACCAAGTCGCTCGCCAAGGAGCTCGCCGGCAAAGGCGTCACGGTCAACGCGGTGGCGCCCGGCTTCATCGAGACAGAGATGGTGGAAGGCATTCCAGAGAAGGTCCGGCAGAAACTGCTCGATCAGATCCCGCTCAAGCGCTTCGGTCGCGCCGACGAGGTCGCGCGGTCCGTGGTCTACATCTGCTCCGCTGATGGCGACTACATCACGGGGTCGGAGCTTTCGATCAACGGCGGGCTGTTGATGTAACGCCGGCGCCGCAGACGGCCGGCGTCCATCACGCCCGGCGCGGCGACGTCTCTACGCGCGACGAGGCATGCCGTGGGTGAGAACGGCGAGCGACCAAGCGCCCCACAGCGACGCTGCCTGCGCGGCCCAGGCCCACGGTTGAAGCGCCAGCGCCGTGAGACCGGCGGCCGCGGCGCGCGGCTTCGGCTCATAGACGACGCGCGTCTTCGACGGCATCACCCACGCCTCACCCGAGAGCACTTCTTCGCCGTTCTGGTTCACGCACACGGTCTGCAGGCGAATCCGATTGCGGTCGCGGATGACCTCGATGACCTCGGCGCGCGCGGTGATACGATCGCCGCTCTTCACCGGCTTCACGAACTTGAGCGACTGCGACAGATAGATCGCGCCCGGTCCAGGGAGCTGCGTGCCGATGACGGCCGAGATGAGGCCCGCGGTGAAGATTCCGGGCGCGATGGGCGCCTTGAACGGCGTCGTGGCGGCATAGGCACGGTCGCTGTGGACCGGATTGTAGTCGCCGACGGCGTCTACGAAGGCCGCGATGTCGCCGTCATCGACCACGCGCGTCAGCTCCGCGTGATCGCCCGGCGCCAGGTCTGCGATCGTCTTGCCGATCATTTCGGCTCCTTGTGATCGACGCGTCGGAGGATCGCCCCCAGCACGTCTTCCATGCGCTCGAGCCGCTCTTCCAGCTCCACGATCTGCTTGGCCACCGCGGTCAGCTGGGTCCGCGAGGCGAGATTGAGGACCTGCAGCGCGTGATCGATCTGCTGGTCGGCCGCGCGCTTCACCGGCGCATTCGCCACCAGCCACTGATCGAGATACTTGCCCATCATCTGCGCGTACGCCTCGGTGTTCATGGCCTGCCCGAGGGCCTTCGACCAGGCCTCGATCCATTGATCCATGAACTGCTTCCACTGCGTGGCGAGATCCGGCGTGATCGGTGTCTGCGCGAACAGGCGCGCCCACTGCTCCAGCCCCTGGTTGAGCACGGGGCGCCAGAATGCGGTCGGATCCGTGGGCGGCGGGGGCGCTTGCCCCATCAGACGCGTCCACGCGGCGGCCGATTCCTCGAACTGCTTGCGCCACAGCTCGAACATCGGATTCAGCTTCGTCGCGTCAGCCATCATTGCCTCCTACGAGCGGGGCGCCAGCCAGCTCGACACCTTCGGCCAGCAGTGGAGCGACGCCCCCCGTCCCGCGATCAGCGAGATATGGCCGCCCGGCAGCTCGATGTAATCCTTGTCGCGGCTCGAGACGGCGTCAATGAGCGCGCGCACGCACGCGGGCGGCGCGATGTAGTCCTCCTTCGCGCCGACGACGAACACGGGGCACGAGATGCTCGACAGCCGCGCGGGCCGTCCGCCGAAGACCGCTTCACCTTTGAACAGCTTGTTCTGCTGGTAGAAGTCGCCGACCCACTGACGGAAGAACTCGCCGGGAAACGCGACGTATTCGTTCGCCCAGCGGTTCAGCGCGTTGAATCCCTCGACATACTTGTCGTTCCACAGGTTCCACCACAGATTGAGATTGGTCGACAGGTCCATGGTCGGCTTCAGTAGCTTGAACCCCGCCTTGACCATGTCCGCTGGCACGCTGCCGAGCGTGTCGACGAAGCGGTCGACATTGAAGTATTTCTCGTCCAGCCACAGTCCGAACAGCCCGATCTTCGAAAAATCGATCGGCCCGGCCATGTCGATGAAGTTCTTCACAGGCGTCTCGGGATAGGCCGCGATGAACGACGCCGAGAGCGGGGCGCCCATGCAATACCCGAGCACCGACAGCGACTCCGCCCCAGACGACTCGAGCACCTGATTTGCCATGCGCGGCAAGATCTTCGTCACGCAGTGCTCGAACGAGAGATCGTTGTCCTCCGGGCCGAAGACGCCCCAATCGAGCATGTAGAAGTCGAACCCCTCGCGCGTCATGTGCTCGACGAACGAGCCGCCTGGCATCAGATCGAAGATGTACGGCCGACTGATGCCGAGGTTCGGCACGAACAGCAGCGGCGTCTTGTGCGTGCGCCTGGACTCGTACCGATACAGGCGCGACTTGTTCTTCTTGTAAATCTCTGTGCGCGGCGTCTGACCGACCTTCGGTTCTTGCGGGTTCGCGACCATCCGCTGCAGGTTCTCGGCGCGCCGAACGGCGCGGTCGAGCTCCTGCTGCCACTCGTTCACCGTCTGCAGCTGCGGTTCGAGAAGGTGCCCATTGCTGTAGCCGTGCGTGAATCGCTCGACCACGTCTGCGAAACGCTCCAGGGCCATCCGATCGCCTCCGAAATGAGATAGCGCTTAGTCCTAGTATGACACCGAATGACGCCGAGCGGCATTGACATATTGCGCTGCGTCACCGGCGCGGGTTGTCGGGAATCGGCGGCGGAACCACCAGCCACGACGCCAGCCAGCCGACGGCTCCGGCCAAGAGAATCATCCCGGACCACAACGGCGTCGACCACCACACTCCGCGCGTGACGGCGATACCGACAAAGTAGAGCGCGAAGTAGCCGGCCGGGATCGCGAACGCCGCGAGACGTAGCTGGGCGGCCCGCTCCACCGACGGCGCGAGCGCCCGAACGAGCGAATCGGCCGCGAGGCCGGCCGCGATAGCGCCCGGCACGAGCGTGAGCTGATCGCGCGCGGCAGCGACCAGCAACCCGTTGAGGCCAAAGACCACCGCAAACGCGCCGTATGGCAGACGCGGTCCCCAGCGACGAAGCGCCAGCAGCACGATGCCCGAGATGAACGCCGACTGCAGGAGTATTCCGGCAACCCCGAGCGCGTGCGCGACGTAAAGATTTTGGATTGGAGCGTTCCGAAACAGCGGATCCGGCGCCACCGCGGCGAAGACGGCGTCCGTCGGCTGATTTCCGGCGGCCGGCCACGGCCGCCCGAAGTGGTGGGCGTATTGCGTCCAGAACGAGAACGACGAGAGCAGGAAGCCCAGCGACAGCACGGCCGGCCACGACGCGTCGCGGTCGACGCGACGCCATGCCGCGCGCAGTGGGCCGGTGAGGATGAGCGTGGAGCCGATGGCCAGGACGAGATGGCTCGGGGACAGCAGCGCTTCGACGTCAGCCTCGATTCCGAACACGACATGCCACAGCATGTCGAGGACGCCGCCGAGCAGAAACACGAGAACGCCGATGAGACTCCAATCGTAGCCGGCCGGCAGGGCCGAGGCCCACGACGTGGCGGATCCGCGACGTCGAAGCAAGAGCGGTGCTGCCGTCGCAACAGCCACGGCGAAAAAGCCCGAATAGAGGACCGCGTGCCACGGCGTGAAGAAGGTCTCGAGCTCGGGCCGGTGGACGTGCGCCCACACGTCGAGATAGGCGCCGCCCTGGAACAGCACGCAGAGGCCGGCGATCAGCGCGTCGTAGCGCGAGCCGTACGCCGCGGCGACGGCACGTCGGTCGACGTCCGCGACGACGGCGCTCACATCGAGAACATCGAGCCGAGCTTCATCGCGAGACCCATGTCTCCCTTGACCTTGAGCTTGCCGGACATGAACAGCATCTGTCCCGACTGCTTGCCCGACAGCATGTCAAGCCAATCCTGCGCGCCGATCGACAGCGTGAGGTTGGGATTCGCCGCGGGCCCCGGCGTCACCGTGCAGGTGCCGTCCTTGATCGCGGCGCTCCAGGTGCCTCCGCCGTCGCCCGTGACGTCGTACTGAATGGTGGCGTTCGTCCCCGACGCCTTGTCAGGACGGAATCGGCTACCCATCGCGGCGAACGTCTCCTGTACTGTCGGCATTGCGTCTCCTCCTTTGTATTCGCCGTCGGGACGGCTTCGCAGGGCTCCGCCGCCCGACGGTCGGGCAATCCTTACGTTACGTGACCGCAGGGCTCCGCCGCCCGACGGTCGGGCAAATGTTGCGTGAGCCGAATTAGAACGTAAAGAGGTCCATTCCTCCCGTCACGGTGAGCACAGCGCCCGTGATGTAGCGTGCCCGCTCGGAGCACAGAAACGTCACCGCGGCGGCGACGTCCTCCGGTTCGCCTTCCTTCTGCATCGCCACCCGCTTGACCATCCTCTCGTAGAGCGGCGACAGCGACGCGTTCGGCGCGATGATGCCGGGCGCGATTGCATTGCACGTGACGTTGTAGCGCGCCCCCTCGAGCGCCACGGATTTCGCGAAGCCGATCACGCCGATCTTCGATGTCGCGTACGCGGTCTGGCCGAAGCCCCCCATCAGCCCCGCGATCGACGCCATGCACACGATGCGCCCCCAGCGTCGTTCGCGCATCCCCGGGAATACGGCGCGCGTGACCTTGAACGTGCCGGTGACGTTCACGGCCAGATTCAGCTCCCAGTCCTCGTCGCGCATGTCCTTGAGCTGCCCGACGGTATAAATGAGTCCGGCGTTGTTGACGCAGATGTCGACGGGTCCGAGGTCGCGCTCGATTACGGTCAGCGCCTCCGTCACCTGCGCGGTGTCGCGGATGTCGCAGCCGTAGCCGCGCGCGGCGCCGCCGTCGGCCAGGATCTGCTTGGCCACGAGATCGGCGCCGTCCGCGTCGAGATCGAGGACGGCGAGCTTGCAGCCCTCGGCGGCCAGAGCGAGACAGTCCGCCTTGCCCAGGCTCCGCGCGCCGCCGGTGACGAGGGCAACCTTGCCGCGGATACCGAGATCCACTACTTGCCCTTGAACTGAGGCTCACGCTTGCCGAAGAACGCCTGGATCCCCTCGGCGGCGTCCTCGCTGCGCAGTGTGGGCATGAAGGCCTCGAGCTCGACGTCGATCGATTTCGCCATCGGCGCTTCGAGCCCCTCGTCCACCGCCCGAATGATCGCGGCCGTCGCGAGCGGCGCACGCTTGCCGAGCTGCCTCGCGAGGGCCTTCGCGTCGCTCAGCGTCTCGCCGTCCTTGCACAGCCGATTGACGAGCCGCAGCTGCAGGCACTCCGCGGCGGGAATTTGCGTGCCGAGGATGAGGAACTCGAGCGCCTTGGTGCGGCCGATGAGCCGCGGGAGCCTCTGGGTCCCGCCGTAGCCGGGAATGATGCCGAGATTGGACTCGGTCTGGCCCATTCGCGCCGATTCCTTCATCAGACGGAAGTGGCAGGCCATCGAGATCTCCATGCCGCCGCCCATGGCGTGGCCATTGATCGCCGCGATGACCGGCTTTGGAAAGCGCTCGATCTTGCGCATCACGCTGTTGCCGAAGCGAATGAACGCCTCGACGTCCCCACCCGAGAAGGCCGAGCCGAGATCGGCCCCGCCGCAGAAGATCTTGTCCCCCGCGCCCGTGATGATGACCGAGCGCACGCTGTCGTCGTCCCGTACCGAGTTCAGCGCGTCATTCAGCTCTCGGATCAGCGCTTCGCTGATCGCATTGGCCGGCGGGCGATTCAGCGTGACGATCGCATACGACTCCTCGCGCGCCAGCACGAGTGTTTCAAATCCCATCTCGAGTCACTCCTCTGAGAAAAATGTTGGCCACCGGCTCCGCGGCGTCGGCGAGGCGATAGCCGCGCTTGCCGAGCACCCAGGAAGTCGTGAGCTGGTCCATGGCGCCGAAAAGCATCTTCGTCGCGACCTTCACCGGCAACCCGGGCCGGAACAACCCCGCCGCGACGCCCTCCTCGAGGACGGAGCCGATCAGATCGAAGTACGTCGAGATCTCGTGCGCACAGGCGCCGCGGAAGAACTTCTGTCCCTGACGCAATTCGAGCTGCACTACCTCCGCGAGCTCGGGTCGGGCCTCCAGCGTCTCGAAGTGCAGGCGCACCAGCCGACGCAGCTTGGCGGGCGCGTCCGCCTCCCCGGAGATCTCCTTGCGCAGCGCGCTCACGAAGCCCGCCATCTTTTCGCGAAACAGCGTCACGAGGATCTCGTCCTTGGTCTTGAAGTACAGATAGATCGTGCCGCTGGCGATGCCCGCCTCGCGCGCGATGTCGGAGACGCGCGAGTTGTAGAAGCCGTTGCGCGCGAACACGCGCACGGCTGCGTCGATGATCTGCTGGGGCTTGTCGGGGTCGCGCATGCCGTGACTGAACCGCGGTTCATTCTACAAAGGTGGTAGAGTGCGCGCAATGCAGATCAAGTATCGGATCGGTGTGATGCCCGGACCGTGGCCGCCGGGACCTGACGGCGCGGCGTTCCTCTGGCGCCTCGTCGATCTGTGCGAGACCACCGAGATCGACTCCCTCTGGTTCTCAGAACGCCTGTCGTCGCCGCTGCCGGTGCCCGAGCCCATGACCACGCTTGCCGCGGTTGCGGCACGCACTCGCCGGCTGAAGTTTGGACCGAGCGTCTTCATCACGCCGTTTCGCAACCCCGTCACTGCCGCGCGCGAAATCGCGATGATCGACTACCTCTCAGGCGGCCGCATGCTGCCGGCGTTCGGCATCGGCGTCGAGCAGGAGCGCGAGTTCCTCGCCGCCGGCGTGCCGTTCAAGGAGCGCGGCCGGCGCACCGACGAAGCGCTCACGATCATGCGGCGCTGCTGGAGCGAGGACCAGGTCAGCTTCGAGGGCGACTTCTGGCGCCTGGACAAGATCACCGTGCTGCCTCGGCCCATCCAGCAGCCGATGCCCGCGTGGATCGGCGGCAACAGCGAAGCGGCGATGAAGCGCGCGGGCCGCCTCGGCGACGGCTGGATCCCGTCATTCATTCCGCCCGACCGCTTTGCGGCCGGCGTGGCGCAGACGCAGCGATTCGCGGCAGAAGCTGGCCGCGAAGTGCCGGTCGATCATTTCGGGACGCTCGTGAACTTTTGCTTCGCCGCCGATCGCGCCACGGCGCGCGCGATCGCCGGCCCGTTCGTTCCTCGCAATCGCGTCGACGACGCGACGCTGGAGCGGTGTACGGCGTTTGGCCCACCCGCGCTCCTGCGCGAACGGTTGGAGGAATACGTCGCCGGCGGCGGATCGAAGTTCATCGCACGACCGATGTGCCCGCCGGAGATGATGCTCGACCAGCTCCGCCAGCTCGCCGACGAGGTCGTTCCCGCGTTTCACCGGCGGTAAGCCGCGCGGCGCGCGTGGTGGGGTCATGGTGACCGTCGAGATCGAGCCCACGTTCGAAAGCTGGCAGGCCGCGGCGCGTGCGCTGCTGAGCGATGGCGTGGGTCCCGGAGACGTCGACTGGCGCGAGCGACCGGGCGCGCCGCCGCCGCCGGCCGCCGCCAGATTCTTCCGCGTGCCGCCCCGGTTCCTCGATCTCGCCCGCCAGGCCGCGGCCGCGCAGGACGCCGCGCGCTGGGACGCGCTCTACCAGGTCCTGTGGCGCGTCGTGAACGAGCGACGGGACCTGCTCGAGGACAGCGCCGACCCGATGGTCCGGCGCCTCCACGGACTGGCCGCTCGCGGACGTCGTGAGGCCGAGCGCGCCGAGCAGCAAGAAGTCCTTCGCCTCGAGGCCGAGGGCGGCGGCGCCGCGGCGTTCGTTCCCGCGGGTGCCGATCTCGCGGCGCTGACGGCAGCGGCCAAGCGGTGCCAGGGCTGTGAGTTATTCCGGGACGCGACGCAGACTGTCTTCGGACGTGGCCCGGCGGATGCGCGTGTCGTCCTCGTCGGCGAGCAGCCCGGTGATCAGGAGGATCTGCGCGACGCGCCGTTCGTCGGCCCGGCCGGCGAGGTGCTCGATCAAGCGCTGCGTGAAGCCGGTCTGGATCGCGACTCGCTCTACGTCACCAATGCTGTGAAGCACTTCAAGTTCGTCATGCGGGGCAAGCGGCGTATCCACCAGACGCCGCGGTTGTCGGAGATCGTCGCCTGCCGGCCATGGGTCGAAGCAGAGCTGGCGCTCATCAAGCCGGCGACGCTCGTCTGTCTCGGCGCCACGGCGGCGCGCGCATTGCTCGGCGACGACTTCCGGCTCATGCGCGATCGCGGTCGCGTGTTCACGACCCGCTGGGCGCCTCGGACGCTCGCGACGCTGCATCCCTCGGCCGTGCTGCGAGGGGAAGACAGCGCGGCGCAAGAGCGACTCTATCGGATGCTGACCGACGACCTACGACTGGCCGCCGCCTGACGTGGCGGACGTCGCGACGGATTTCGAGCTCAGCCGTTCAGAATTGCGCCGAGCACGTCGGGATCGACGTTCCCTCCGGAGAGGACGACGCCGACACGCGCGCCGGGAGGAAGCGGCAGCCGGCCGGAGAGGACCGCGGCGGCGGCCACCGCGCCCGTCGGCTCCGCCACCACGTGGGCGCGCAGCGCCAGGAAGCGCACGGCCTCGCGCACCTCGTCGTCGCTCACCAGCACGATGTCGTTGACGTTGGCTTTGACGATCGGAAACGTCAGCGCCCCCGGCGTGGTGAGACGGATCCCGTCGGCGATCGTCGGCGGCGGCGGAATCGTCACTCGCTCTCCTTTGCGCAGCGACAGGTACGTGTCGTTCGCCGTATCGGTTTCGACGCCGAAGATCTGGATACCGGGAAAGAGCGAGCGCGCCACCGTCGAGCATCCCGCCATGAGACCGCCGCCGCCGACCGGCGTGAGCAACGCATCGAGCGAGGGGACGTCCTGGAACAGCTCCAGGGCGGCCGTGCCCTGCCCGGCCATGATCGCGTAGTCGTCGTAGGGCGGCACGAGCACGCGGTTCGTCTTCTCGGCCAGGGCCCGCGCCACCGCTTCGCGATCGTCGCGCTGACGATCGTAGAACACCACGTCGGCCCCGTACCGCCGCGTCGCTTCCAGCTTGAGCTTCGGCGCGTCGGACGGCATG
Source organism: Candidatus Rokuibacteriota bacterium (assembly GCA_036802765.1). Taxonomy (GTDB): domain Bacteria; phylum Methylomirabilota; class Methylomirabilia; order Rokubacteriales; family CSP1-6; genus AR12. The sequence continues at coordinate 28,801 of DAIRVP010000032.1, read as the reverse complement.
CAGATGATCGACGTCGTCTCCGTCATCTGCGCGGCCAGGGCGACGCCCTGCGCGTGGTTACCCGACGAGAATGCGACGACACCGCGCCGCCGCTCGTCGTCGCCGAGCGTGAGCAGCTTGTTCAGCGCGCCGCGGATTTTGAACGCGCCCGCGCGCTGCAGGTTCTCGCACTTCAAGAACACGGCAAACCCCGTGGCGTCGTCCAGGGACTGGCACGAGACGACTGGCGTGCGGTGAATGCGATTGCGCAGGCGTCGCGCCGCGGCGTGGACGTCATCGATGGAGAGGCTCATGAGGCGCTAGTATACTGGCCGGCATGCTTCGCCACGTCACCGCGCTGCTGATCGTCGTTCTGATGCTGACCGGATGCTCGGTCCTCTCCGTGGATCTCACACCGCGCGTGCGACCGCTCGAAGAGGAAGTCGTCGAGGGCAAGGGCGAGGCGAAGATCTTGCTGATGGACGTCTCCGGCTTCATCAGCGACGAAGCGCCATCGAGCGGCCTTGGGCTCGGCCCCTCGCCCGCGAAGGTCCCGATGCTCGTGCGCATCCGCGAAGAGCTCACCAAGGCGGCGAAGGACCGTAACGTACGGGGCCTCGTGATTCGCATCAACACGCCGGGCGGCACGGTCACCGCGTCGGACATCATCTTCCGCGAGATCACGCTCTTCCGGGAGCAGACACACGTGCCGGTCGTGGCCGCGCTCATGGATGTGGCGGCCTCGGGCGGCTACTACATCGCGCTCGCCGCCGACCGCATCATCGCTCATCCGACCACCGTGACGGGCTCGATCGGCACCATCATGGTCACCGCCAACGTCGAGGGTCTGCTCGGCAAGATTGGCGTCGCGACCAACACGTTCAAGTCCGCCGAGTTTAAGGACATGGGCAGCCCGTTCCGGACCCTGACGCCGGAGGAGCGAGCGATCTTCCAGTCCGTGATCGACGAGCTGCAGCGGCAGTTCGTCGCCAAGGTCGTGGAGCGCCGGCACATGCCAGAGCCGGCCGCGCGCCAGATCGCCGACGGACGCATCTACACCGCGCCGCAGGCGCTCGACAAGCATCTCGTGGACGCCATCGGCTACATGCCCGATGCGCTGGCGGCGGCGCGCACCGCGATCGGAGTAGACGAGGCGAAGGTGATCGTGTACAAGCGACCGCGCGAGTATCAGGCGACCTACTACGCGCAGACGCGCACGGAAGCGCGCGCCGCCCTGGACAGCACGGTGGAGCGGCTGGCCGCCCTGGCCGGAGCCGGTCCGCGCTTCCTTTATCTGTGGTCGCCGTAAGGAGTGGACGTCAACCCAAGGAGCGGAACCCAATGACGCGATCCGCGCTCGTTTCCCGCCGCGCTTTCCTCAGGACCACCGCCGCCGCCGCTGCGGGCGGCACGCTGCTCTCACGCGCGCCGGCCGCCATCGGCCAGCAGGTGCGCGAGCTCAACGTCTGGCACACCGAGGTGGAGGCCCAGACGGTCAAGACGATTCAGGACACCTCCATCGCGGAGTTCGAGCGTAAGTTCCCCGGATTCAAGGTCAAGCAGCAGGCCCTGGGCTGGGGCGATCTAAACACGAAGCTGCTCGCCTCGCTGGCCGCCGGCAGCCCGCCGGATCTCACGCATCTCAATCCGTTCATGACGGCGTCGCTCTACGTCAAGCATCTGTTGAGGCCGATGGACGAGCTGATCCGCGCGCTCGGCGAGAACGACATCCACGAGGCGACGCTGAAGCTGCAGTATTTCGACGGCAAGTACTGGGGCGTGACGCACGCGATGGGTGCCACGTACTTCTGCGAGCGGCGCGATCTGCGCGAGAAGAAGGGGCTCAAGCCACCCGAGACATTCGACGACATGCTGAAGCTCTGCGCGGCGCTGACGGAGGACGGGCGTTACGCGATCCAGGTGCCGGGCGAAAAGCTCTACATGGGCTTCGTGCACCCCGCGGAGTGGCTGGCCTCCAACGGCGGCACCTGGGTCGACGCCAAGACGTGGCGGCCGCAGCTCAACGGCAAGTCGATGCTCGAGATCCTCGACTATCTGCAGAAGCTGAACAAGTTTCAGCCCGCCGGCTGGGCAGGGCAGAAATACCTCGACACGCAGGCCGCGCTCGCCACCGGCAAGATCGCGATGTCGCACCTGTCAGGTGCGCGCGCGATCGGCTACATCGAGAAGTACGCGCCGGACAACATGCGCGACCCCGAGCACTTCGCGCCGATGCTGCGTCCACGCGGACCGTCCGGCAAGATCGGCATGACGACGCTCGACGGCGAGAACTGGGCGGCGTTCACGCAGTCGAAGTATCCGAACGAGGCGTTCGAGTTTCTGAAGCTCTTCTACAAGAAAGAGCACTACATGGCGTACTGCCATTCGGTGCCAATCCACCTGACGCCGATCTTCAAGTCGATGATCAACGACGCGGAGTACCTCGCGCATCCGCGTATCAAGAAGTGGAAGTACTGGCACGACGTGATGCTCGCCGCGCTTCAGCAGAAGCGGTTGCTCCCGCTCGGGTTCACGCGGCCGGACGACAATCTCTTGCCGTTCCTCGCCGAGCTCGACGGCTCGAGCATCGTGGCCGACATGGTGGTGGCCGTCATGGACGGGCAGAAGCCACCCAAGGCCGAGGCCGACCGCGCGCAGAAGCGCGCCGAGGAGCTGCTGACCCAGCTCGGTCACAAGCGCTGGTCGTAATCGCCGTCGGAGAGCGGGGCGAGTGAGGAAGAACGCCGTCGCCGGCTGGCTCCTCCTCGCCCCGTCGCTCCTTCTGCTCGGCGGGCTCGTCGTTTTCCCGGTCCTGTATAACGCCTGGCTCAGCCTCTTCGACAAGCACGCGTTCCTGCCCGTGCAGCGCTTCGTCGGCCTCGGCCACTACGTCTACTTCGCGCACGACGAAGAATTCTGGAACAGCTTCGGCCACGGGCTCGTCTATGCCGGCGCCACGCTGGTGCTACAGCTCGCCGTCGGCATCCCCGCCGCGCTGCTGCTCAACGAGGGCTTTCGGGGACGCAACCTCCTGCGCGGGGTCGTGCTGTTTCCCTACGTGATCCCCACGATCGTCGCGGTCATCTTGTGGAAATGGCTGCTCAACGATTCCTACGGGCTCGTCAACCATCTGCTGGTCGCGGCGGGCGTCACGCGCGCACCCGTCGCGTGGCTCGGCAAGGACTGGATCATGGCGTCGCTCGTCATCACGAGCGTCTGGCAATTCTTTCCGTTCGTCGTCGTGACCTACCTGGCCCGGCTGCAGACGATCCCGCCGGAGCTCTATGAAGCGGCGACGGTGGACGGCGCCGGCGCCTGGCGCCGGTTTCGGCACGTGACGCTGCCGCAGACGCGCAGCGTCCTCTTCGTCATCGTGCTGCTGCGCTCGATCTGGATGTTCACCAAGTTCGACACGGTCTGGCTCATGGCGGGCGACGGCGGGGTCAGCCGCTACATCCGCACCCTGCCCGTCTACGCCTACGCGCGCAGCTTCACCTATCTGCAGGCCGGCATGGGCGCGGCGCTCGCGGTGATCATGTTCGTCATGCTCATCGTCGCCACGGCCGTGTACTTTCGCGTCTTCGAGCGGCAGGAGGCGCTGTCGTGAGGCGCCCGGGCCGGGCCGGCCTGCTCTACGTCGGCGGACTCGTGCTCCTCGTGGTCGGCGCCTTCCCGCTGTTCTGGATGCTGTCGACCTCGCTCAAGCCGTCGGCGGAGATCTTCGCCACGCCGCCGCGGCTGGTGCCAGCACACCCGACGCTGGAGAACTTCGACCGGCTCTTCGCCGACACCGCGTTTGCGACGTTCTTCCGCAACAGCGCGCTCGTGTCGCTGGCGACGGTGGCGCTGACGCTGACCGTATCGGCGCTCGGTGCCTACGGCCTCACGCGCTTTTCGTTCGCGGGGCGCGACAAGGTCGCCGGGCTCATTCTCGTCACGTACATGTTCGCGCCGGTGATGATCATCATCCCGTTCTACATCCTCGTGAAGCAGCTCGGCATCGTGAACACGCGGCTGGCGCTCGTGCTCTCGTACACGACGTTCTGCCTGCCGTTCTGCCTCTGGCTGCTGCGCGCGTTCTTCGAGTCGATCCCGCTCGAGCTCGAGGAAGCGGCGCTGGTCGACGGCGCGGGCCGCGGGGGCGCCGTGTGGCACGTCGTGCTGCCGCTCGCGCTGCCGGGCCTGATCGCGGCCGCGATCTTCACGTTCATTCTTGCCTACAACGACTTCCTCTTCGCGCTCGTGCTCATCACGTCCGAAGAGCTCAAGACGCTGCCCGTCGGAGTCAACGACCTCTTCAATGCGACGATCGTCGACTGGGGCATGATCATGGCCGCCGGCGTCATGATCACCGTTCCCGCGGTGCTGTTCTTCGCCGCCGTCCAGCGCTATCTCGTCCAGGGCTGGGGCGCGGGCGGCGTGAAGGGCTAGGCGCTGCGGGGCTCGCCCGGAGGCGCGTCGGTCACCTCGAAGCCCGCGCACTGCAGCACGGGCAGCCGCGGATACTTCGCGAAGCGGGAATCGTCGGCGCTCCGCCCGCAAAGCCAGAAGCGTGAGCCGCGGGCGGATTCGACGCATCGCGCATGGCGGCACGTGACACAGAGACCGACTTCGGACTCCCGCGTCACGGCGACGGCGGCGTCCCGAGAATGGCCAGATAGTCGCGGAGGATGCGCGCCGTCGCGCCCCAGATCGTGTCGCCCGCGTAGTCGTAGAAATAGACGTCGCGTGTGACGCCGTCGCGCGTCCAGCGCTCGGTCCGAGCATTCGCCGCGTCGAGCAGCGCGCCGAACGGTACTTCGATCACGCGCTCGATCTCGACGCCGTCCGGCTTCCAGGCGACGGTCCCGCGCACCACTCCCACCCACGGCGTGATGATGAACTGCGTGGCGACGGTCTCCTGATCGTCGAGCGCGCCGAGCGGCTCGACGATCTCCGGCGGCAGTCCCACCTCCTCGTGCGCCTCGCGGAGCGCCGCCTCGAGAAAGCCGGCATCGCTCGGGTCTACGCGGCCACCGGGGAACGAAATCTGCCCGGCGTGCTGGCCCACGGTGTCGGTGCGCTTGGCGAAGACGAGCCACGGCTCGCCACGATCCAGGATCGGGACGAGCACCGCCGCCTTCACGAGCGGACCGCCGATCACGACACGGCGCTCGCGCGCGGCCAGGCGCGCGCGCGTGAGCGCCACGAGCTCGGCCGTGGTCACTAGGACATCACGAAGCCGCCGTCCACGTTGAGCGCCTGGCCGGTGATGCCCGCCGACTCGGGCGACGCGAGGAAGACGGCGACGTGAGCGATCTCCTCGGGCTCCATCATTCGCCGCTGAGGGACCTGCCGCTTGTAGTAGCGCTCGAAGATCTCCTCGCCGGAGCGCGGGCCGGCTTTCGTGGACTGCACGGCGATGCCCATGCCGGCACGCGTGTAGCCCGGGCAGATCGCATTCACAGTGATGCCTGGGTAGCCCTGCGAGCCCAGCTCGGCGGCGAGCGCGCGCGTGATGCCGATGACACCGTGCTTGCTCGCCGTGTAGGCGCTCACGTAGCCGTAACCACCCATCTTGCCGAGGACGGACGCGATCGTCACGATGCGCCCGTGCCCCTGCGCCATCATTCGCGGCAGCACGGCGCGGATCGCGCGGTACGTGCCGTTCAGATTGACGTCGATCACGCGCAGCCAGTCCGCCTCGGCCTGCGTCGCGAGCAGCCCGCTCAGCCCGAGACCCGCGCACGTCACCAGGACGTCTAGTCCGCCGAGCTCGCGCTCGGCGACCGCCACCAGGGCCTGCATGTCCTCGCTCCGCGTGACGTCGGCGCGCACGCCGACAGCACGGCCGCCATCGGCGCGAATCGCGGCAGCCATCGTGTTCGCGCTGTCGCCGAGATCGGCGATGACCACGCTGCAGCCGCGCTCCGCGAAGGCGCGGACGACGGCGCCGCCGATGCCGCCACCGCCTCCGGTGACGAGGATGGACTCCATCTTGCTCATACGAATTTCACGCTGACGGATCCAAGGCGGGTGAAGGTCGCGCGGACGCTGTCGCCGGCCTTCACGCTGAGAATCTTCGACACCGAGCCGCTCATGACGACGTCGCCGGCGCGCAGCCCCTGCCCTCGCGTACCGAGATGGTTCGCAATCCACGCGAGCGAGTTGAGCGGATTGCCCATCACCTCGAACGCCGTGCTCGTGGCCACGACGACGCCGCTCTGCTCGTAAACGAGGCCCTCCAGCGCCAGATCGAGGCCGCTCACCGGCGTCAGTGCGCCGCCCACGACGATGGCTTTCGCATACACGCCGTCGGCGATCACGTCCGTGCCGACCGGCTTGCCGCTGTGACGGAAGTCGATGAGCTCCAGCGCGGGCACGGCCCCCTCGACGGCCTGCAGCGCCCGCGGCACCGTGATGCCCGGGCCAGCCAGATCGTGCTTCATCACGAACGCAATCTCCGCCTCGACCCCGGGCTTCACGAAGCGTGAGGCGGCGATCTCGGCGCCGGTCGACAGCACGCTGCTCGCCAGTAGAAACGCGCAGACCGGCTCGGAGACCTGCCACGTCTCCTGTCCCGCTTTGTTGGTGAACCCGGCCTTCCAGCCGGCCACGCGGTCACCACGCTCGACGAGCGTCGCACGCAGCCGATCCTGCACCGCATACGCCTCGGTGAGGCTCAGTCGCCGCGTCTCGCTCGGCGGCCGATGCGGTCGCGCATCGTCGCGTGCCGCGATGCATTCCTTGACGAGATCGTCGCTCATGCGGCGCCTCTCAGCGCCGGCGCCGACGGCGCTTGCCGCGCACCGGATGTCGCGAGCCTCTGATGTGGCCCTTTCTCAGATGCGGCTCATTGCGGCGCCCGACGTCGCCGCGAACGGTTGGCCCGGCCTGGATCGCGCGGATCCAGGCGTCGAGATCACGCGCCAGCTCCGGATAGCAGTGATCGCGGTACGTGGCGAGCGCGCGGAGCGCGGCGGGATCCTTCCACGGTTTCAACACGAACGCGCCATCGTGATCCGTCGGATCGAAGGGCGCGGCCGTGGCGAGCGCCATCACGACGTAGCGCCGCGTCAGCTCGGACATGCGTGACCTCCACTCTCAGCTGGTGGTGATGGAGCGTACCGCCCTCGCCCGCGCTGCCGCAACAGTCACGAGCGCGCCGGGGACGGCGCGGCGCGGCGCAGCCACGCCAGACACAGGGCGAACGCGAGCGTGCACGCGGCTGCCAGAACCGCGTTGGTCGCGCGATCCTGCACCGTGGCGCCGAACGCGGTCTGCAATGTGTAGACGACGTTGTTGACGACGTGACAGACGACCGCGGGCAGCACGCTGCCGGTTCGCTCGACGATGAAGCCGAGATAGAGGCCCATCGCGAACGCGAGCGCCATGTGCACACCGGACAGGTCGACGTGGAGCACGCCGAAACACGCCGCGGTGACGACGACGGCGCGCGTCGCGCCCCACGTCTCGCCGAGCCGCGTTTGCATGTAACCCCGAAAGAACAGCTCCTCCGCGACGCCCGCGATCGGCCCGAACACCACGACGGCGCCGAACAAGTCTGGGCCGACGGCGCCTTCCAGCACGCGGCGCACCAGCATCATCGCGCCGTGCTGACCGAATCCCAGGAGCGACGTGAGCGAGTCCAGCGCCTGCCCGAGCGCGAGCATCCCGAGAACCATCACGGCGAGCGCGCGGCCCGTCTCCCATCCGGGCGCCAGTCTCAACGCCGCCGGCGTCGTCGGCTGCACGATCGCGAGGAGGGTGAAGACCAGCGCGAACGACGAGGCCAGACTTCCGGCGATGAGCGCGGGGAGCGATTGGAGCAGCGCCTGATCGGGCGTGTCGGGAAAGATCGACTTCAGCGTAACGATCGCGACGCCCGACGCGGCGAAGATGCCTGCGACCGCGGCGACGTACGTCGCGAAGACCCTCCAGACACCACGCATCAAGCGCGCCGACGCTCCAGCCACACCTCGTCGACCGACAGGCGACCCGAGCCCGCGAAGAACAACAGCACGCTGCCCGCGAGCAGCAGGAGATCCAGCCGTGCGCCCGCAAAACCGACGGTGGGTAACTTCACGACGAACGCCGCCACGATGAATTCGAGCGCGAAGAGCAGTCCGACCCAGCGACCCGCGAGGCCGACCACCAGGAGCGCGCCGCCGATCAGCTCGAGCAATGCGATGAACGGGCCCGTGAGCCCAGGCATCGGCATGCCCATCTTGGCGAAGTTCGATGCGACGACGCCGAAGCCAGCGGCGATCTTGTTCCAGCCCGCGTGCACGAAGATCAGTCCCATCACGACGCGCACCGCCGCCACGCCCCAGCCCGAATCCATCGACCGCCACATCGCCATGCATCGCCTCCGCGTTCAGCGCGCGATGCTACCATGCGTATGTGGCTCGAGTCGTGCTCGCTCTCGTCCTCGTGCTGGCGCTGAGCGTGACCGCGTCGGCGCAGTCGCCAGCTTGCGCGCCGACCAAGGCCGACATGCTCGGGCCGTTCTACAAGCCGGACGCCCCCGAGCGCGCGGTCACCGGGCACGGCCTCGTCGTGAGCGGCACCGTACGCTCGTCGAAGGGTTGTCATCCGCTGCCGGCCGCGCGGCTGGAGTGGTGGTCGGCAGATGGCCGCGGCGAATATCAGGACGAGCTGCGCGCGACCCAGCGGACAGGTCCCGATGGCAGCTTCCGCTATGAGACCGTCGCGCCCGGCCGCTATCCCGGCCGGCCGCCGCACCTGCATCTGAAAATCAGCGCGCCGGGTCATCGTACCCTCGTCACGCAGCTCTACCCGCGCGATGGTCAGCAGACGATCACGACGGACCTCGTTCTAATCGCGGACTGACGAATCGCGGGCTGAGCCCTGCCCCGCCAGCAGCGCCCGCTGCACCGGCGCGCGCAGTCGAGACGGCGTGACCGCGCCCAGGGTGACTTCGTCGGTGCCCACGAACGTCGCCATCGAGTGGAGCGCGTCCGCCAACCCCGCCGCCGCCGCATCGCGGTCCAGCATACCGTCGCCCGTCGGTGTCGTGCGGCCGGACGCGAACCACGGCTCGAAGTGCACGCTCACGACCTCGAGTCGGCGCGCGGACCGATGCGTTTTCGCGTCGACGCGTCCGATCAGCTGCCCATCGTGCAGGATCGGCATCGTGTAATAGCCGTGCAGCCGCTTGGCGCTCGGGGTGTAAACCTGGATCCGGTAATCGAAGCCGAACAGACGCGCCACGCGCTCGCGATACCAGAGCAGCGAGTCGAATGGCGACAACAGGGTCGTGCCGACCGACGCGGCTCCGCGGCGCGCGGCGCGCGCCAGCGCGGGCAGGTCACGCGTCAGCACCAGCCACGGCACGCTCGAGCCCTCCACCTCGACGTCGGTGATGGCGCCACGCGTGCGCAACTCGGCCAGCGCTGCGCGCCGTCCCCCTGGGCCGAAGCGCGGAAACGTGAAATACCCGGTCACGTCCGCGAGCGTGGCGGCGCCGAGCGCGTGCAGCGTGCGCTCGAGGTGCCAGCGCCTGAATTCGTCAGGCGTGGCCGTGTTCAGCGCCGCCGCGGCCGGCAGCGCGCGCTCGAACAGGTCGAACCGCTTGTGGAAATGTCGCCGCGAGTGAATGGCCAGCGCGCCGCTCATCCACAGATAGTGCAGCGCGTGCTGAACGGGCTTCCAATTCCACCACCCCGACGCGCCGCGCGGACGGCGTCCGTCGAAGTCCGCGTTCGCCATCGGCCCGTTCTGCGCGATCGTCTCGCGCACGCGCCGGAGCGTGCGGGTATTACGGCGCAGCCAGTCGGACCATCCCGTATGGTGCACACGGTAATCCAGCATCGCGCGACGCCACCATGGCAGCATCGACGTCGGCACCAGACACGCGGCGTGCGCCCAGTACTCGAACAACAGCCGCCGTCGATACACGAGCCGATCCAGCCGCGCCCGGTCGTAGGGCCCGAAGCGACTCCAGAGCGTCAGATAGTGCGCGCGCTCGAGCACATTGATGGAGTCGAGCTGCACGCCGCCGACGTCCTCGACGAATCGCTGCAGCCGATTCGCGGTGAGCGCGCGCGCCCGTGGCCGCGCCAGGTGCTGACGCTCCAGAAAGAGCGCGACCACCGCGCGCCGGGGAATCGTCCTCAGCGAAGCCCGCCTTCAGCGCATCGACCGGGCGCGCCACTCCGTGATCTGCGCCGCGTGCTCGCGGTAGTGGCCAGCGCCCACGCCGTCGACGAGTCCGCGCGCTGTCGCTCCTTCGACCAGGTCGGCTTCGGACAGCCGTGCGACGGCTTCGAGGAACTCCCGATGCGACGCGTCCATCTCGTGCAGCAACTCGCGCGTCGCAACGTCCTTTCGCTCGTCGACGAACCGAGCGTTCCAGCGGTCGAAATCATCGTAGGCACCATCGGAGTAAGGCGTTTGTCCACGGGCCACGCGCTCGAGCGCCGGCAGCATCTCGCGGTGCCAGCCGGCGATGTGAGCCACGATCTGGCGCACGCCCCACGTCCCCAGCCAGGCCTCGCTCATGCGCGCTTCATCGAGCCCGCGAACCGCGGCGCGCAGCTGGGCGTACTCGTGCTCGGCCGAGCGGATCATATCCTGCTTCGCGTCCATGCCGCACCTCCGGTGAGCAAGCAGTCTCTCGCGCCAAGAACACCGAATGCAGGCGTGTGTGAAACGAACGACGAGCAGGCTCGGGCGGGCGGCGCCCGGGGCGGAGCGCTGGCTCCGCCCCGGCTCGCCGAGCTACTTTTTCGGCGCGCTGCTGGCGGCGGAGTCCTGCTTGGCGATGATCTGGTCCTTGATCTTCTCGTAGGTCGCGCGCGGCAACACCTTCTTGGAGACGAGCTCGTCCTTCCGCTTGTACGGCCGATTGTCGACGATCTTCTTGGACAGCGCGTCGCCGATGCCCGGCAGTTGCTTGAGCTCCTCGTCGCTTGCGCTGTTGATGTCGAGCTGCTTCTTCATCGGCTTGCCGGCGCCGCCCTTGGTCTCCGAGCTGTCGCTCTTGGCCGGGGGCTTCGTCGTCGTGCCAGCGGCGTTCGCCATCGGCACGCTGACGGCGCCGAGCGCGAACATCAGCGCCACGAGAATCGCGATGAGTCTGGTCATTGGGCCCACCTCCTCGGGAATGATCGTTGGCTAGATCCTAGCAGAGCAGCCGGCGAATCCTGCTCAACGCTCTGCGCCCGACGGCGTCGGCGGCGCGTCCTTGAGCCGTCCGAGCGTGACTTCGACGGGCGTCTCGCGACCACCTCGCGTGACGCGCAACTCGACCTTGGCGCCGGGCGGCGTCCCCGCGACACGGCGGGTCAGGTCGTGGGGGTTCTGAACCGGCTCCCCCTGGAACCCCAGGATGATATCGCCCGGTTTGATCCCCGCCGAGGCGGCAGGAGAGCCCGACACCGTCTCGGCGACCAGCGCGCCGCGGCTGCTTTCGAGCTTCGCGGCCTGCCGAGCCTCTGGAGTCAGCGGTATCACCGCCACGCCGAGGTAGCCCCGCACGACCTCACCATGATCCCTCAGTTGACGCAGTACGTCCTTGGCGAGGTTCACCGGAATGGCAAAGCCGATGCCGACGGAGCCGCCGGTCTGCGAAAAAATCGCCGTGTTGATGCCCACCAGCGTGCCCCGGGTATCGACGAGCGGACCGCCGGAGTTGCCTGGATTGATCGACGCATCGGTTTGAATGAAGTCGTCGTACGGTCCACTGCCGATGAACCGTTCCTTGGCGCTGACGATGCCCGTCGTCACGGTCTGGTCGAGCCCGAATGGGTTGCCGATCGCCATGACCGGCTCGCCGACCTCGAGCTTGTCGGAATCGCCGAAGGGCAGCGCGGGAAGGTTGGACGCGTCGATCTTCAAGAGGGCGAGGTCCGTGCGCGCGTCCACGCCGACGACTTTTGCGCGGTGCTCGCTGTGATCGCTGAGCCTCACGACGATCTCGTCGGCATTGGCGACGACGTGCCCGTTGGTGACGATGTAACCGTCGGCAGAGGCGATGACGCCGGAGCCGAGGCTCTGGCGGCCGCGTGGTGGCTCACTGTCGCGCGGACCACCGAAGAATCGTCGGAAGAAATCCTCGGGCAGCGGACCGCGACCCTTCACCCGCTGGGTCGTGGAGACGTTCACCGCGGCGGGCCGCGTCGTCTTGGCCAGGTCGACCCAGATTCGCAGTGGTGGAGGAAGCTGCGCCTCGCCGCCCTTCTCCTGCCAGAACGGCGAGGCGCTCACATGCTCGGTCTTCGGCGGGTTGACGTGAACCGTGATCACACCCGTCGCCCACAGAGCGCAAGCGACGAGGGCCAGGATCAGAAGCAACCCGGCCGAGCGGCGCATCACGCGGCCCGGCGCTGGCCGCCTGCCATCTGCTCCATCTGCTCGCCGAGCTGTTGCAGCCGCTCCTTGCCGAGCTTTTTCTCGGCCATCGGGAACATCTCGTCCTCTTCCTCGTCGGCGTGATGCTCCACCAGCTCGGACAGCACGGTCATCTTCGCGGCGAACCGTTCGTCTTCGGGATCGACGTTCGGCAGCTCCGCCAGCACGAGGTCGACGACATGGTGCTCTTCGTACGACTCGTCGACCATCTCCTCGGCCTTGGATGAGCCAATCTCACGAACGGCCGGATAGAAGATTTCTTCTTCGATCTGCGTGTGCATCTTGAGCTCGTTGGCGATCTCGTCCATGAGCTGACGGCGCCGGCGGCCGTCCTCGGTGTCTTCCACCTGTTTGAACAGGGCCTTGACGCTCTTGTGCTGCTTCTTGAGCAGGTCGGTCGCCTTCATACGTTCACCTCCGCGGACCGACTCAGCAAGAAATTTGCCGCTCAGTTCTGACCTTCGAGAACGACGCGGGCGAGCGCGGCCTGTAACAGTCCGAGGTACCAGGCGGTGGTTTCGATGAGCAGCACCGGCGTCATCCCGCGGTTCACGGTGAACTGATGCACTCGCGCGGCGGGCTGCGTCTTCGGCGACTCCGGCGGCTCGGACATGCTTACACTGACAGCAACGTCGATGCCACAGCCCCTGCCCCGCCCGATGCTGGCCTCGCTCGACGAGGCGCCGTTGGCCGATCCACGCTTCGCATATGAGCCCAAGTACGACGGCATCCGTACTCTTGCGGTGGTGCGGGCCGGCGGCGGACCCGACGCCGTCAGGCTCTGGTCGCGGCTGGGTAACGACAAAACGGGGCAATTTCCGGAAATCTCGCGCGCGCTCGCCGCGTTCGCGCGCCGCCTCAAGGCGGACGTGGTGCTCGACGGCGAGATCGTCGCGCTCGACCAACACGGCGAGCCCGCCGGCTTCCAGCGGCTGCAGGGGCGGATCCACCTGACCTCCGAGCGGGACATCGGCGGCCGCGAGGGCACCGAGCCGGTCGCCTTCGTGGCGTTCGACGTGTTGCGTGATGGGGAGCAGGACGTGCGCCCGCTCCCGCTCACGGCCCGGCGCGCGCGCCTCGAGCGCATCTTCGGCAACACGGGGACGCCACGGCTGCGGCTCTCTGAGTTCCGCCCGGGTGACGGGCGCGCGCTCTACCGCGATGTGCTCGACCGAGGCTGGGAAGGCCTCGTCGCCAAACAGCTCGACTCACCCTACCAGTCGGGACGGCGCAGCAGCGCCTGGCGGAAGATCAAGGTCCTGCGGCGACAGAAATGCGTTGTCGGTGGCTGGACCGAGGGACGCGGCAGCCGCCCGCACTTCGGCGCACTGCTGCTGGGCGTCTGGCAAGGCGACGCGCTCATGCCCGTCGGCCACACGGGCACGGGCTTCAGCGCGCGTGAGCTCGATCGCGTGGCCACGCTCTTGCGTCCGCTGGAGGTCAAGACGTGCCCGTTCGCGACGCGGCCGGTCGCGAACGAGCGGCCACACTGGACGCGGCCGGCGATCGTCGTCGAGGTCGCGTTCACCGAATGGACGGCGGACGGCAAGATGCGACATCCGAAATATGTCGGCCTGCGCGACGACATCGACCCGAGCGAGGTGCGGCGCGAGCCCGTCGTGCCGATCGACACGGCGCGCGGCGTGGCGGGGCGCCGCGCGGTCACACGCCGTCGCGCCGGCGGCGGCCATTCCCGTGAGGTGGAGGCGTGGCCGCCGGCGTCCGGCGTCACCGGCACGTTGATCGCACGGCTCGCCGAGCTCGAGACGCACGGCGCCGACGCGGTGATCGATCTGCCCGACGGCGGGACGCTCGCCGTCAGTCACCTCGACAAGGTGTTCTGGCCCGGTCTGGGGCTCACGAAGGGTGCATTGCTGCGCTATTACGCGTGGGCGGCGCCGTTGGTCCTGCCCGCAGTCGCCGACCGGCCGCTCGTCATGCGGCGCTTTCCCGACGGCGTGCGCGGCAAGGCGTTCTATCAACAGCGCGCCCCGGCCGACGTGCCGCCGGGCGTTCGCGTGGAGCGCTTGGCGGTGGACACAGAAGTTCCGAGCCGACTCATCGGCGGCTCGCTGATCACGCTGCTCTCCATGGCACAGATCGCCGCCATCTCGCAGGATCCGTGGTTCTCCCGCGTCGGCGCGCTCGACGACCCCGACCACGCCGTCCTCGATCTCGATCCCATGCCCGGCGTCCCGTTCGCGACCGTCGTCGACGTTGCGCGTTGGATCCACGACGAGCTGGACCGCATCGGCACGCCGTCCGTTCCGAAAACCTCCGGCGCGACGGGCATGCACGTTTACGTTCCGCTGCCGCCCGGCACGTCGTACGAAACGGGCCGCATCTTTTGCGAGATCGTCGCCACGCTCGTCGCCGACCGGCATCCGCGCGCGGCGACCGTCGAGCGCGCGGTGGACGCGCGCGGGCGCCGCGTCTACATCGACTACATGCAGAATTTCCGCGGCAAGACGCTCGCGACCGCGTACAGCGCCCGGGGCTCGGACTTCGCCGGCGTGTCGACCCCGCTCACGTGGCGCGAGGTCCACGCCGGGGTGGACCCGCGCGACTTCACGCTCGCGACACTGCCCGCGCGCGTGCGCGGCGTCGGCGATCTGTGGGCGCTGCTGCGCCAATCAGCCGGCGCCGACCTCACCGCGATTCTGCAGGCGTCGACGCCGCGTCGGCCGCCGCGCGCGCGAAAGCGCGCATAACGGCGCGGGCAGCTGCCGCGACGCGTACTATGACCGGGATGACAGATCCGTGGGGCATCGCCGACGGCTATCACGACGCCTTCGGCGAATGGCGCACCCTCTCGCCGGCGACGCGCGAGGCGTTGCGTCACGCGATGGGCGCAGAGGGCGATGCGCCGGCGCCACCGCCGCTGCTCGTGCAACGCGCCGGTGAGCCGATCGAGATTCCGACGCCGAGCCGTCTCATTCTCGAAGATGGCGCCACGCTCGACGTCGTCGGCACGCTGCCGCCCGATATTCCGCTCGGCTACCATGACCTTCACCCGGCCGACGACGGTGCCCCGATCCGAGTCATCGTCAGCCCCGGCCGCTGTCCGAGGCCGTCTGGCCGCACGTGGGGATGGGCGGCACAGTTGTACGCGACGCGCTCGACGCAATCGTGGGGCATCGGGGATCTCGCCGACCTGCGTGGGCTCGGACGCTGGGCCGCGAGTTTGGGTGCCGGCATGATCCTCATCAATCCGCTGTCTGCGCCGCTCCCGCTGCGCGCGCAGCAGCCGAGCCCGTATTACCCCTCGAGTCGCCGCTTCGTGAACCCGCTCTATCTGCGCGTGGAGGAAGCGCCCGGCGCTCACGCGCTCGGCGCCGATCTCGAGCGCCTGTTGGCGCTGGGTCGCGCGTTGAACGCCGACCGCGTGATCGACCGCGCGCGGGTGTTCGATCTGAAGATGGAGGCGCTCGAGCGCATCTGGGCGAAGGGCAACGCCGACCGCGAAGAGTTCGAGCGCTGGATCACCGAGTGCGGGCGGAGTCTGCGGGAATTCGGAATTTTCTGCGCGCTGGCCGAGCACCACGGTGGCGGCTGGCACGGCTGGCCGTTCGAGCATCGGCGTCCAACAGCGCCCGAGGTCGCACGCTTCGCCGAAGCCCACAGCGACCGCGTGCGATTTCACCAGTGGCTGCAGTGGCTGGCCGACCGGCAGTTCACGGCCGCCGCGGCAGAGGTCGGAATCATGCAAGACCTCCCGATTGGTGTGGATCCCGATGGCGCTGACGCGTGGGCATGGCAGGACGCGTTGGCGACGGGTGTCTCGATCGGCTCGCCGCCCGACCGATTCGTTACGCGCGGACAGGATTGGGGGCTGCCGCCGTTCGTGCCGCACCGGCTGCGGGCACTCGCCTATGCGCCGTTCATCGAGACGATCCGCGCCTCGCTGCGCCGCGGTGGCGGGCTCCGCATCGACCACGTCATGGGCCTCTTTCGGCTGTTCTGGATTCCACACGGCATGCCGCCAGCCGAGGGCGCGTACGTCCGGTACGCCGCCGACGAGCTTCTGGCGATCGTCGCGCTCGAGAGTCAGCGCGCGCTCGCCACCGTCGTCGGTGAGGATCTGGGAACCGTGGAGGAGGGCGTGCGCGAGACGCTCGCCGCACACGAAATCCTGTCATACCGAGTCGCGTTCTTCGAGGAGCGGCCGCCGGCGCAGTATCCGCAGCTCGCGATGGCCGCGGTCGCGACCCACGATCTGCCGACGATCGCTGGGCTGTGGACCGGCGCCGATGTCCGCGAGCTTCTCCGCCTGGGCCTCGTGAACGACGAGACTGCGCTCGACTTCACGCGCGAGCGCCTGTCTCAGCTGGCCGGACTCGGCAACGACGCTCCGGTGACTGAGGTGATCGAGGCGGTGCACGCACGACTGGCACAGGCGCCCTCGCTGCTCGTGACCGCCACGCTGGACGACGCGCTGGCCGTGCCCGATCGGCCCAACGTCCCCAGCACGTCGTTCGAGCGACCGAACTGGTCGATCAGCCTGCCTCTGACCCTCGAGGCACTCGAGACCGCGCCGTTGCCGCGCCGCATCGCCGCGATCCTCGGCGCGCGGCGCGGCTGACCCATGCGCGTGCTCGTCACAGGAGGCGCAGGCTACATCGGCAGCGTGGTGACCGAAGCGCTGTTGGCGCGCGGTCACGAGGCAGTGGTGTACGACAACCTCGTCCGTGGCCATCGTGATGCCGTGCCGGACGCGACGCCGCTGGTGATCGCCGACATTCTCGACGTGGCGACGCTCGGCGGCGAACTGCGCGAGCACCGCATCGAAGGCGTCGTCCATCTCGCCGGGCTGTCGCTCGTCGGCGAATCGATGAGCGATCCGGCGCGCTACTATCGCGTGAACGTCGGCGGAGGTCTCGCGCTGCTGGACGCGATGCATGCGGCGGGCGTGGGAATGCTCGTCTTCTCGTCGAGCGCGGCGGTCTATGGCGGACCCGACAAGCAGCCGATCGAAGAGGACGACGCACCGGCGCCGACCAACCCGTATGGCGAGAGCAAGCTCGTCGTCGAACGCGCGATCGCATGGTACGGGCGCGCTTTCGGGCTGCGCGGTGTGAGCCTGCGCTACTTCAACGCCGCAGGCGCGAGCGCGCGCCGCGGCGAGCGGCACGATCCCGAGACGCACTTGATCCCGCTCGTGCTGGAGGCCGCGGCCGGCCGACGCGACGCGGTAGAGATCTACGGCGACGATTATCCGACCCGCGACGGCACCTGCGTGCGCGACTACGTTCACGTTCTGGACCTCGCCGATGCGCACGTGCGCGCGCTCGATGCGCTGGCCGCCGGCGCTCCCGCCGCGGTCTACAACCTCGGATGCGGCGGCGACGGCTACACGGTGCGTCAGGTGGTCGAGACGGCGTCGGCCGTCACCGGCCGGCGCATCGCCACGCGCGTCGGGCCGCGGCGAACCGGCGATCCGCCGACGCTCGTCGCCGCGACGGGACGGATCACGCGCGAGCTCGGCTGGCGGCCACAACGCCAGGATCTTCGAGAGATCATCGCTTCAGCGTGGCAGTACGAGCTGAAGCGCGCCACGCGCTGAGGCGAGTCTGTATTCCTCAATGGTGCGTACGAGCTGAAGCGCGCGGATTCCTAACGCGCCAGCGCCACGCATGCGACGCCGGCGAGCACGATGCTCGCCGCGGCGAGCCGCGGGCCGACGCGACCCTCGCCCATCCAGAGCGTGCCGATGAGCGCGGACAGGACGATCGACAGCTCGCGCGCGGCGACGACATAACCCGCCTTCGAGAGCCTGAAGGCGAGCAGCACCAGTGTGTAGCCGGCGGCGCTCATGGCGCCGACCGCGAGGATCGCCCGCCAGTTCGTCGCCCACTCGCGTCGCACCGCGGTCGGCCGCGTGACCAGCGCGGCCGGCAACAGCACGAGCCCGCAGCCCGCTTCCATCAAGAGCATGTACGCCACCGGATGCACATGGGCGACACCCGCTTTGTCGTTGAGCGAATACGCGCCGATGCTGAGCCCCGTGATGACGGCCCACAGCGTCGCAGCCCCCAGCGTGGCGCCCGTCGCGACCGCGTGGCGATGGCCCACTTGGTGCAGCGTGGTGACGCCGAGCACCACGAACGCGATGCCGGCGATGCCGATCGGCGACAGGCGCTCGTCGAGCAGCAGGTAGGCGCCGATCGGTACCAGCGCGACGCCGAGCCCGCGCGCGATGGGATAGACGATCGAGTACGCGCCTGAGGCATAGGCCCGGCCGAGGGCATAGAAGTAGAGCACGTGTAACGCAATCGTTCCGAGGACGAATGGTCGCGCCTGTGCGGGCACGCCGTCGCGCCAGAGTAGCGGCGCCGCGACCGGAAGCAAGATCGGCGCGGCCACGCACGAGCAGAGCGCCAGGAACGCCAGTGGATCCGCGCCGCGCTTGGCGAGCGCGTTCCAGCCGGCGTGCAGGACGGCGGCGGCCAGCACGAGCACCAGCGCGCCGGCTGTCATTGTGTGGGGCCCCGAAATGGCCCCCCACATCCTCCAGACGCGACTCTGCGCTTACGCGACTCAGGCACGCGCAGGAACGCCGAGCTCGGTGAACGCGTCGGTAAAGGCCCGCACGACGGCCGCCATGTCGCGCGGCGTGAGCGTTCCCATGTTCGCGACGCGGAACGCGTACGTGCGGAGGTCGCCCTGCCCCGCATAGATGATGTAGCCGCGGCGCTTCAGCGCGTCGTGAAGCGCGTCGTACGCGACGCCCGGCGGCAGCCGAAACGTCGTGAGGATGTTCGAGCGGCCGTTCGGCGCGACGAGAATCTCGAGCCCCAGCCGCTCGAGCCCCTCCCGCAGGACGCGCGCGTTCTCCGCGTAACGGGCGACACGATGCTTGACGCCTTCCTGCGCAAGCTCGGCGAGCGCCTGCTGCATCGCGTGCAGCACCTGGACGGCCGGGGTGAACGGTGTGTTGTCCTGCTCCTGCGTCGCGAAGTGTGCGTGCAGGTCGAGGTAGACGGACCGCGGCGCTTGGCCGCGCAACGCCTGCAGCGCCGTGCGGCGCGCGAGGACGAACGAGATGCCCGGCACGCCCTGCAAGCACTTGTTCGCGCTCGCGGTGACGTAATCGAGCGGCTCCTGCGCGACGTCGAGCGGCTCGCCGAACAAGCTCGACATCGCGTCCACGATCAGTCGGCGGCCGAGGCGATGCACGACGCGCGCGATCTCGGCGACGGGGTTGAGCAGTCCTGTCGTCGTCTCGTGGTGAACCACGGCCACGTGACTGACCTCAGGGTGACCGTCGAGCGCCAGCTCGACGTCCTTGGCGCTCACGGGTGTGAAGATGTCCGAGCGCACGGCGTGCGCGGTGATGCCGTGCGCACGCGCGATCTTGAGCATGCGGTCGCCGTAGACGCCGTTGTCGACGACGAGTAGCTCCCGGTCCGAGGGCACGGCCGAGCAGATCGCCGCCTCGACGGCGGCGGTGCCCGAGCCGGTGACCAGCACGGCCGCCCAGTCGTTGCCGCAGCCGGCGAGCCGCGTGATCTCGGCCCGGCAGTGACGCATCATCTCGAAATACTCGGCCTCTCGATGACAGAGATCGGGCATGACGAGCGCCGCGCGAACCGTCGCCGTGGTGTTCGCAGGGCCCGGGTTCAGCAGAATCCATTCACGATCGGCCATTCAGCGCCTCACGAGATCGTAGTAATGCGCGTACGTCTCCTCGCAGGCTACACGAACCCACGCGGCGTCCCAAGCTTGCGCGCCGAATCGCCCGGGCGCCATCGGCGCGGGATCGAGCGTTGACGCCTCGCCCATGACGGCTTCGGTCACCGCGCGGCCGATGCCACCTGCGCCGGCGATGCCGTGAGCGCAGCATCCGGTCGCCACGAACAGTCCCGCGATGCCTGGCAGCTCACCGACGACGAAGTGGCCGTCCGGGGTGTAGGTCGGCACGCCGGCCGTGCCGCCGACGACGCGCGCCTCTTCCAGTCCCGGAATCACGTCGAGGAGCGCGGCGGCATGCATGGTGAGAACCTCACGATCGCGCGGCGTCGCCGCGACAGTGAACTGCCGATCCGCGGCAAGGTCGACGGCCAGCGGAGTGGTCTCGAAGAAGCCGAGCATGAGCCCACCGACTTCCGGCCGCAGGTACGCCAGCCGGTCGGGCACTCTCACGACGGGAAAGCTCGACGTGAGCCAGTCCAGCGGCGCGGTGACCCAGGCCTGATGTCGAATGGCGAACGCGGGAACGGCGCCGCCCGCGCGCGCCGCGATCCCGCTGCTCCACGCGCCCGCCGCGATCACCACACGTTCCGCGTCGACGTCGCCGTCGCGCGTCGTCACGCCACGCGCACGGCCATCGACGACGCGAATCGCCACGACTTCGCAGCCGGTCACGAACGCCACACCGAGCGCGCGCGCCGCGGTCGCGTAGGCCGTCGCCAGCGTATAGGGCTCCGCGTATCCGTCGTTCGGCATCCACGCCGCGGGCTGGTCCTTCGCGGCCTCGACACCTGGAGCGAGGCGCCGGACGTCGTCGGCGCCGATGAGCGTCGCTTCGACGCCGAAGCGCCGGGCCGCGGCGACCTGCTCCCGAATCTCGTCCCCACGCTCGCGCGTCAGCGCCAGCCGTAGCGAGCCGGTCCGCCTGAACCCGCTGACGAGACCGTCGGCCTCGAGGCTTGCAATGTCTGACAGCGTCTGGCCGACGATCGCCGACTTCACCGCGGACGTCCGGAGTTGACCCACGAGCCCTGCCGCCTGACTCGTCGTCGCGGCGTTGAGATCGTCGCGCTCGAGGACGACGACGTCGCGCGCGCCCGCACGCGCGAGATGCCATGCGGTTGCGCACCCGAGAATGCCGCCGCCGACGACAGCGACGCGCGCGCGCCGCGGCGGGCTCACGCTGTCCTGGCGACGACAGCGCTCACGCGAGACGGTTGAGGGCGAGGTCGAAGGCGTCGAAGTTGCGGACGCGTGCACCCGGCGCCCATCGGGTCGGGCGATTGACAACGACGGGCACACGCTGCTCGGACAGGCCGCCGTGCGAGCGCAGCGGAGCGTCCAAGCCGGAGAGATCGTGCCGAGCAGCGGAGGTGCCGACGACCGTGTGCCGCTCGCTGACGACGATCACGTCGCCGATGCGATCTTCCGGCAGCTCGAAGCGGCGGCTCGCCTCCTTGCGATCGAGGACCGCCTCCATGCCCGGCAAACGGGTGAGCCGCTCGATCGCCTCGTCAGCGCGAGTCCCGGCCGGCAGATAGATGGTGGCGAACGAGCCGAGCGCGCCGTGATGGACGACGTAGGGATCGGTGATCGGCAGGATCACGCGCGCACGTCCCGCGCCCAGCCACG
The DNA here is from genome assembly GCA_036802765.1 of Candidatus Rokuibacteriota bacterium. Lineage (GTDB taxonomy): Bacteria > Methylomirabilota > Methylomirabilia > Rokubacteriales > CSP1-6 > AR12. The sequence continues at coordinate 7,147 of DAIRVP010000032.1, read as the reverse complement.
CATCGAGAAAATCTTGAAGATAGACGACCTGCGGACGTCCTTGGGCGTCGGTCTTCGCGTTCATGCCATGGTCCGCGGTGAGCGCGATGACGCAGCCAAGCGCGTCCAGTTGACCGAGGTAGCCATCCATCATCCGATAAAACGCGTCGGCCGCCGGAGTGCCGGGCGCATGCTTGTGCTGCACATAGTCCGTCGTCGACAGATACATCACGTCCGGCCGTCGCGTCTGCATGAGGCGCACGCCCGCGGCGAAGACGAACTCGCTCAGGTCGGCGCTGTACACCGAGGGCAGCGGACGGCCGACGAAGCTCAGCGCGTCGGCGACTCCGTGCTCCGCGTCCGTCGTCTCGTTCGCTTTCTCGGACGAAAAGCAGATTCCTTTTTTCATCCCGTGGCCGAGCAGCCGCCGGAGCTTGTCTTTCGCCGTGACCACCGCGACGACGGCGCCGACGTCCGCCAATCGCGCAAGGATCGTGTCGGCGCGAAGGTATTTCGGATCGTTCATCATGACTTCGACGCCCGCCTGCGGATCCCAGAAGTAGTTGCCGGAGATGCCATGCACGGACGGCGGGGCGCCGGTCACGATCGACAGGTTGTTGGGATTCGTGAAGGACGGCATCACGCAGTCGCCTACAAGGGCCGTGCCGCTAGCGCGCACCGAGGCCAGCCACGGCATGGCGCCGGCCTCCACTGCGCGGTCGAGATAGCCGGGATCGCAGCCGTCGACGCACACGACAACCACGGGCTGACGCGGACGCGCGTAGCGGCGACCATTGACCTCGACCGGGGGTCCGTCAATCATCGGCCATCATCGTATACTCTTTCCGTTTTTGGGGTAGCCATGCATCAGCAGGTCGTCCTGAATCTCGTGAGCGACCTCTCGATCGCGCTCGCCTGTGCGGCGATCGCGGCGGCGCTCATTCACTTTGCGCGCCGGCCCACCGGTCTGCCGTACGGACGCGTTTTCCTCGCCGTCGCGCTGTTCGTCGTCGCCCAAGGTGTCACGCATCTCGCGGCGGCGTGGACGGTGTGGCAGCCCAGCGCGTGGCTCGCCACCGGGCTCAACGTCGTCACGGCCGTGGCGTCGGTGGCGCTGGCGCTGCTGCTGCCGCCCCTGGTCCCGAACACCACGAGCGGTCTGGGCCCAGCTGCCGCCGTGCTCGACGCCACGCCGGACGCCATCGTCCTCGTCGATGACGAGGGCGCGATCCGGCTCGCGAATGAGCGCGCCGAGCGCCTCTTCGGCTATGCGCGCGGTGAGCTCGTGGGGCGGCCGTCGAGCCTCCTGCTCCCGAGCGACGTCCGCGTGGCGCCCGACGTTCAGCGCGACGCCTCGGGGCTTCGCCGCGATGGCAGTCGCTTTGCGGCCGAGATCACCGTCAAGCCGCTGTTCACCGAGGCGGGCCGGCTCTTCACCGCGGTCGTGCGTGACATCACCGATCGGCAACCCCGAGATGACGACCGCTCGGAGCGCAGCCGCGCCGAGACGGCGAGGCTGCAGGCCGAAGAGGCGGGCCGCCGTGCGTCGTTTCTGGCCGAGGCCAGTCGTGTGCTCGCCGCCTCCCTGGACTACGAAGCCACGCTGCGGAGCGTGGCGCGCGTTGCCATCCCCTATCTGGCGGACTACGTGCTCGTCGACGTGCTGGAGCCGCGCGGCCGTCTGCGGCGACTGGCCGCAGCGCATCCCGATCCAATCGTCGAGGAGCGCCTCGCAGGCCAGAATCTGCCCACGCCGGGCGATGGCGGCGCGCTCGACAGCGTGATCGAGCGCGGAGAGCCGACGCTCATTCGTGACGTGAGCGACGACTGGCTGGCCGCGCGCGGCGCCGACGCCGAGCACCTCGGCGCCCGCAGTGGCACGACGCCCACGTCGCTCATGCTGGTACCGCTGCGCGCTCGTGGCCGGACGCTCGGCGTGGTCTCTTTCGCGCTCACGAACGGCAAGCGCCGTTACACCCTGGCCGACCTCACACTCGCCGAAGATCTCGCCCAGCGCGCGGCGCTGGCCGCGGACAACGCGCGCCTGTACCGCGAAGCGCAGGACGCGAGCCGCGCGAAGGACGAGTTTCTCGCCGTGCTCTCTCACGAGCTCCGCACGCCGCTGACGCCGGTGCTCGGGTGGGTGCGCATCTTGAAATCCGGGACGCTGGCGCCGGAGGCCACGGCACGCGCGCTGGATACCGTGGAGCGCAACACCCGCCTGCAGGCGCAGTTGGTGGAGGACCTGCTCGACGTCTCCCGGATCATCGCCGGTAAGCTCAGCCTCGATCTGCGCCCGGTTGCGCTGGGTCCGATCGTCGACGGCGTGATCGAAAGCACGGCGGCCGCGGCGGCCGCGAAGTCGATCGTCGTCAACCGCCACGTGGATCCGGATCTGCCGCGGATCGAAGCGGACGCGAATCGTCTCCAGCAGGTTCTCGCGAATTTGTTGTCGAACGCCGTGAAGTTCACGCCGGTCGGTGGACGAGTCGACGTCGTCGCCGTGCGCGTGGCGGACAAGGTCCGTCTCGCCGTCACGGACACAGGCGACGGCCTCGCGCCGGACGTCGCGCCGCACATCTTCGATCGCTTCCGTCAGGCGGACAGCACGATCACGCGCCAGTACGGCGGTCTGGGCCTCGGTCTCTCCATCGTTCGCCACATCGTCGAGCGGCATGGCGGCACGGTGGATGCGAGCAGCGAAGGCATCGGGCGCGGCGCCACGTTCACGGTGACACTGCCGATCGGCGGGCCGGTGTCGGCCGCCGCCGCCGGCGCGCAGCTGCCGGCGCCGGCCGCGACGGATCTGCTTGCCGATCTGCGTGTGCTCGTCGTCGACGACGATGCGGACACTCGCGAGCTCGTGACCGTCATTCTCCAGCGCGCGGGCGCCGATGTCGCCGGCGCCGGCTCGACCGACGAGGCGCTGCGCCACGCCGAACAGCGGGCGCCAGACGTCGTCGTGAGCGATCTCGCCATGCCGGCCCGTGATGGCTACGCGTTGCTGCGCGCGCTGCACGGGCGCGGCCTGGCGCGCGGCCTGGTCACGATCGCGCTGACCGCTCACGCGCGGCGCGAGGACCGCGAGCGGGCGCTCGGCGCCGGCTACGATGCGTACGTGACGAAACCGGTGGAGCCGGCGGCTCTCGCCGCGCTCGTCAAGGAGCTCGTGGAGAAGCGCCGGCGATCGGCCTGATGTCGGCGAGGGCGCGCGCGGCCTGCTCGATCAGCTCGGTCGCCGTCGCACGGTCGCGCCCGAACCATCCACGACGGACGACCATCTTTAGCCGCGTGAGCGCGGGCGTCACGGCCTCGAGCTGCACGGTGATCTTTCGCCTGAACGCCTCCGCCGAGATCTTCACGCTGTCATCGTCCGGCGTCTCGTCGTCGGCGATGTCGATCTCGAGATCGCTGAAGGACTGCAGCACCGCGCAGCGCACATCGTCGAGCGGGGCGCTGAAGGTTCGATACGCCGTGCCACCGATGGAGTAGTCGATGCCGGCTTTTGCCCCGGCGCCGGCGACATCGCCCATCGCAGACAACCCCAACGCCGGCAGCGCGGCGGCCGCGACACAACCCGACGCCATCAGGGCCAGCGCGAGCACGGCCGCCAGACGCGCGTACACGGCGGGCGTCGCGTGCAAGCGCAGTGCCCGCGAGTGATCAGCTCGCAAGGCCGGCGTTGCCCGCGACACCGCGGAGCGTCGGCACGTTCGGTCGAAGCGGCGCCACCGTTTTTCGATCACGCAGATAGCGCGCGACGACGTCCCATATCGGCTCGCCGCCCGCGGCCCGCGCCTCTTCGGACACGGGCGCCCAGCCGGCGACGCGGTAGGAACGAGTTGCCGAAATCGGCTTCCCGCCGACGCGCAGATTCGAGATGCGGCGACCGGCTTTCGCCGTCGGATCGCACGTGTACGTCAGTCCGCCCGTGCGTACCATGTCGCCGCCCTGCTGGTAATACGGATCGGGGTTGAACAGATTGTCCGCGACGTCCTCGAGCACGCGCTTCAACGTCTCGCCAGTCATGTCTGCGAGCGTCGTCTGGGCGTACGTGATCGCCGTCTGACTCATGACGTCTTCGAGCGTGATCGTCTGTCCCGGCAGCAGCGTCGAGCCCCAGCGGAACCCCGGCGACAACGCCACCTCGGCGCCCTTCACCGTCATCAGCGCCTCCACGAGCAACTGATCCCACGTGCCACTGAAGTTGCCGCGGCGATAGAGCAGCCCCTCGGTCACGCCGAGCGGCTCGGCCAGACGCGTCTGCCAGGGCCTGCGCAGACGCGCGATCAGCGCGTCCATCTCGACATCGGGCGGCAGAAGATTCGCGAACACCGGCAACAGGCGATAGCGATGTCCCGCAACGCCGGTGTCGCGCACATCGAGGTCGAGCAGGGCCAGGAACTTGCCGCTGGCGCCCGCGTTCGTGATCAGCGTTCGGTGGCCGCCATGGGTCACGACGAGTGGGCGTGGAAGCCCGTCGTGGGTGTGGCCGCCCATGATCGCGTCCAGCCCGCGCACGCGGGACGCGAGCTTGACGTCCACGTCCGTACCGTTGTGGGAGAGCAGCACGACGGCGCGCGCGCCGCGGCCGCGCGCCTCGTCCACCATCGCCTGCAGATGAGTGTCCTGAATGCCGAACGTCCATTCAGGGATCAGATCACGTGGGTTCGCGACCGGCGTGTAAGGAAACGCCTGACCGATGATCGCGACGACGACGCCGTTGACTTCCCGTAACACGTACGGCGGGAAGACGAGGTCGCCGAAATCGCGCGTCGTGACGTTGTGGGCGACGAAGTCGACGCGGCCTCTCAGCTCGCGGTCGACGATCTCCCGCACGCGCTCGGCGCCGTACGTGAATTCCCAGTGGCCCGTCATGACGTCCACACCCAGCGCGCGCGCCGCCTCCACCATGTCCTGGCCCCGCGTCCACAGGGCCGTCGCCGAGCCCTGCCACGTGTCGCCGGCATCGAGCAGGAGCGCACCGGGTCGACGGGCCTTGAGACGCTTGACGAGCGTGGCGAGATGCGCGAACCCGCCCATCCGGCCGTACGTCGCGGCCGCGTGGGCGAAGTCCAGGTGCGTGAGCGCGTACGCCTCTCGCGTGCCGGGCGCCAGGCCGAAATGCCGCAGCAGACGCTCGCCCACGAGGTGCGGCGGCCGATTCGCGGCGGTACCGACGCCGAGATTGACGCTGGGCTCGCGGTAGTACACGGGCATCAGCTGCGCATGACAGTCGCTGATGTGCAGCAAGCTCACGTTGCCGAACCGCGGAGGGTCGTAGAGCGCTTCGGCAGCCGCGTCCGCGTGCCGGGCGTCGATCGCGTATCCGGCGGCGACCGCCACCGCCAGCGCGTGCATGAACTCGCGTCGCGTCATCGATGTGCAACCTTTCTCCATTTTCTGAGGCGGAATTCTACCGCCCGCTCATCAGGAACGCGGATGGTCGGCGCCGATCCATGCCAGAGCGACACCGCTGCGTCAGCACGCCGGCCGCCAACAGAGCCGTCAATGCAGCGAATTGCGCGAGATTGCGCGCCGTTCGGTCTGGCGCAGACCTTGCCTAGTTCTCTCGTGGGCACCGCGCGTGCGGAACAGCCACGCTGGATGTTTGCCACGAAAGGAAGGCTCGCGTATATGGCGACCTCGATGCGGATGCGATGGGCGCGTGTGGAGTATCAGCTCGATCTGCGATCGCCTCAGCGGCCGGTGCCGCTCGGTGTTGTCGTCGTCGCGGACAATGCGGATCGAGTACAGAGCATGCTGGCGGGCCGAGCGCCGCGCACGGGCTTCACCGCCGAAGAGCTGAAGACCGTCGGTCCGTTCGGTCGTTCGCAGCTCGAAGGCTGGGCCGCCTCGATGGCCAAAGACCTGCTCGCCGCGATCGAAAAGCATGAGGATCCGCTCGAGACGCTCGCCTCGATCTGGTGCTGGAACCTCCGGGTCGTGATCGAGCCCGATGCCGAGGTTCGCCCCGGACAAACCGTGCGCGACGTCGCCGCTCGCCTCTACGCGAAACACCTCGGCACGCCGCTGCCCGAAGGACTCTCGGAGCCCGAGGGTGATTGGAGCGTCACCGAGGTGTCCTACCGGACGAACTGAGGCGTCTTCCGAACCAGCGCCGGCTCAGCGCGACGCGAACACGCGCGCCTTGAGCCGGCGCGGCACCCAGATGGCCAGCAGTCGCGCGGCGCGCGCGAGCCGGTCCAGCGACTCAGGCGAGCCCGGCCAGTAGCGCAGCACCACGCCGCGGTCCACGAAGTTCAGCACGCCGTCGAGCACGACCGCGGCCACCAGCGCGTCGTCGAGATAGCCGACGAAGGGCACGAAGTCGGGGATCAAGTCGATCGGCGACATCAGGTACACGACCGCGGCCGCCAGCGCGATCTTCGCCGCACGCGGCAGCACCGGATCGGTGGCGAGACGAGCCACGAGCCGGACGACGTCCGGCAACGCGCGCAGGAGTGTCTTCATCCCAGACTTTCGGCGACGAGCTCGCTCACGTCCTTGACGGCCAATCGCTCCTCCGCGCCGACCACCTTACGGCCGAGGTCGACCATCGCCAGGCAGAAGGGACACGCCGTGGCGACGGTGCCAGCGCCGGTTGCGAGCAGCTCTTCCGTGCGGATGACGTTCACTCGCTTCTCCGATTTGATCTCCATCCACATGTGGCCGCCGCCTCCGCCGCAGCAGAGGCCGCGCTCGCGCGCCCGCGGCGGATCGACGACGCGCAGACCGGGGACGGCAGCAGCGACGCGGCGCGGCGCGTCCATGATTCCGTTGTAGCGGCCGAGATAGCAGGAATCGTGGAAGACCACGGTGCCGGTCAGCGGCTTGGTCGGCTTGATGCGCCCGCTGCTCACGAGCTCGTCGATGACCTGCGAATGGTGTAAGACCTCGTACGTGCCGCCGAATTGCGGAAACTCGTTCTTGATTGTGTTGAAGCAGTGCGGGCAGTGCGTGATGACCTTCCGGAAGCGGTACCGCTTCAGCGCCTCGACGTTCTCGGCCTGCAGCGTCTGGTAGAGATACTCCTCTCCGAGTCGGCGGGCCACCTCGCCGTGGCAGCGCTCCTCCTGCATGACCGCGAACGACACGCCGGCCTTCTTGAGGATGGCCACGACCGAGCGGGCGATGGCCTGGTTGCGTTTGTCGTAGGAGGCCGAGC
>DAIRVP010000031.1:0-38877 GCA_036802765.1 Candidatus Rokuibacteriota bacterium | reverse complement strand
GACCGACGTTCCCGCAGGAACGTCTGGCGTATGCGTTCCCGCGGGAACGTCGCCCGCCCGACGCTGATACAGCGCGTCGCGGGCGGCAGCAAGCGCCTGCATCACGACGGCGCCGACCTCCGGCTCCAGCCGCCCGCGAATCACCACCATGCCGTCTCCGTCCGGATACACGTGAAGCGACCGATGCCGGTGGCGCCGCGTGCTCTCTTCGGCTTCGGCTTTGCGGTCCATTCGGCGCCAACCGCGGACGATGAGCTCGACGTGCTCGGCGGTGCCGGCCCGGCCCACCGCAATCAGCCGCGCTTCGGTCTCCGCCGTCGCGACGCGAGTCAGCGCTCGCACCTTCGAATACGACAGCTCGCCGCGGGACAGTGCCTCGCGAAGCCCTGGCAGTGATCCGAGTGCGCGTGCTACGCGGACATGCTCACGGGCGGCGCCCAGCGCGAGTCCCACACGCCAGGCAAGCCAGTGGGCGCATGAAGCGAAGCCATTGCCCCAACCGCCGCGCGCGTCGAATTCACGAATGAGATCGAGCAGCCGGGCGGTCGCGGCGTCGAGATGTGCAGCGAGCTCGGCGATCTCGTCGCCGAGCCGCTCGAGCTCGACGTTATTCGGGTGAGTCGGAACGAAGGCTGCGCCATCGATGTTCATCGCGATTCCCCTTGCGCCGACTTTAACCCGCGATTTTCGAGGCCTCTTGGAGCCACCAGGACGAGCGATCACGCGCCGATGCTGATTTTTCGAACGACACGAGTCCGCGCGCGCTGTGACGCCGATACGCGGCCGTGAAGAGCCTTAGCGATCGATCGCGCGCATCCGCGTTGCGCACCGAAATTTGCTATCAAGAGTGAAAAATTAGATAGACCGCGGCGTCTCCCACACGCGCCATGCTAGCCTCCCTCCCATGCCCCACGTCGGCGCGCGGCTCAAGCGTCTCGACGATCCGCGCCTGTTGACCGGTCGAGGCCGCTACGTCGACGACATCGCGCTGCCGCGCATGGTGCACGTCGCGTTCGTGCGCAGCCCTCACGCCCACGCCGCGATCGCGCGCGTTAACGTCGAGGCCGCGGCGAAAAGCGCCGGCGTCGTCAAAGTCATCACTGGCCACGACGTCGCGCGCCTGTGCAAGCCCTATCGCGGAATCCTCCATCACTATCGCGGCATGAAGACCGGCGCGATGCTGCCGTTGGCCATCGAGCGCGTCCGCTGCGTCGGCGAGCCGATCGTGGCGATCGCCGCCGAAACGGCGGCGGCTGCGCACGACGCGGCGGCCCTCATACACGTCACGTACGAGCCCTTACCAGCCGCCCTGACAACCGAACACGCCAACGCGCCCCTCATCCATCCTGAGCTCGGCGACAACATCATCTATGAGGCTCGTCTGAACGGCGGCGACCCGGACGCCGCGTTCGCGAATGCGCCGCGCGTGTGGCGGCGCCGCTTCACGACGGGACGCCACACCGGCGTGCCGATCGAGCCGCGTGGCCTCGTCGCCGACTTCGAGCCCGCGACGCGCGCGCTGACGGTCTGGATCTCGACGCAGGTGCCCCACATGATGCAGGCGGTGCTCGCCGATCTGTTCTCACTGGCGGAGCACCGCGTGCGCGTGATTGCGCCCGACGTCGGCGGCTCGTTCGGCATCAAAATCCACGTCTACCAGGACGATCTCGCCGCGGTCGCCCTCACCATCCTGCTCGGCCGACCCGTGAAATTCGTGGCCACGCGCCGCGAGTCCTTTGTCTCCGACATCCACGCGCGCGAACAGACGATCGACGTCGAGGTCGCCGGCGGCGACGACGGCGTTATGACCGCGATGCGGGCGCACATCACTGCGGCCGTCGGTCCGTATTCCGCGTACCCGCGCTCGAGCGTCGTCGAGGGCGGACAGGTGCTGCGGCTGCTACCTGGACCGTATCGCGTGGGCAACTACGACGGCGCCCTGCGCGTGGTCGCACAGAACAAAGTCATCACCTCGCAGTACCGCGCGGTCGGACATCCGATTGCCGCGGCGGTGACTGAGTCGATGCTCGATGCGATTGCGCGCGACGTCCACATCGACCCAGCCGAGATCCGCCGGCGCAACCTGATCCGGCCGGAGGAGCTGCCCTACACGTCGGCCACTGGCAACGTGTACGACAGCGGCTCGTATCACGCGGCGCTCGAGCGGCTGCTGGATGTCGCGAAGTACGACGACCTCCGGCGCGAGCAGGCAGCCGCGCGAACGCAGGGCCGGCACCTCGGCATCGGCTTGTCGTGCTTCATCGAGCTGACAGGGCCCGGCGCGCAGTTCTACGGCATCGGCGGGGCACCCATTTCGGGGCAGGACGGCGCGACGCTCCGCCTCGAGCCGTCGGGCGCCGTGACCGCGCTCGTCGGCGTCACCGACCAGGGGCAAGGGACGCCGACAGCGTTCGCGCAGATCGTCGCCGATGAGCTCGGCGTGACGGTCGACGCCGTAATCGTGCGCTCCGGTGATACCGCGCTGACGCCGTATGGCGGCGGCACGTGGGCGAGCAGAGGCATGCCGATCGGCGGCAGCGCCACGCTCCTGGCCTCACGCGCGCTCGCGGACAAGATCCGCCGCGCGGCGGCCACGCTGCTCGAAGCCGACGCGCGCGACATCGAGGTGGCCGACGGCCGCGCGCGCGTCCGCGGCGCGCCCGACCGCGGGATGACGCTCGCCGAGCTCGCACGGACGGTGCACTTTCGCAGCAACGAGCTGAAGGGGCTCGAGCCGAGCCTGGACGCGACCGTGCACTTCATCAACGCGCAGCCGTGGACGTTCACCAACGGCGCGCATCTCGCCGTCGTCGACGTCGACATCGAAACGGGCCGCGTGCGCGTATTGCGCTACGTGGCCGTCGACGACTGCGGTCGCGTGGTGAACCCGGCCCTCGTCGAAGGCCAGATCGCGGGCGGGATCGCGCAAGGGCTCGGCGGCGCGCTCATGGAGCACTGCGCGTACGACGACAGGGGCCAGCCGCTCGCCGGCACATTGATGGACTACGCGGTGCCGACGGCGGCCGACGTTCCGACGTTCGAGCTGCACCACGTGGAAACCCCGGCGCCATCGATCGCGGGCGGCTACAAAGGCGCCGGCGAAGCGGGCACGACCGGCGCGCCCGCCGCCATCCTGAACGCCGTCAACGACGCGCTCGCGCCGCTCGGCGTGATGATCACAGATCAGCCCATCACCGCCGCGCGCATCATGAGCGCGGTACACTCCGTGTCGGAGGTGCGACGATGGCCGTGAAAGCGCTGCTGCATTACGCGCTGGAGATTCCTGACCAGACGGTCGGTGAGAAGTTCTACACGGGCTTCGGCCTGGTGGACGAGGCCGGCCGCGACGGCGCCGTACGCCTGCGGCCGGCGTCGCTGAAGCGGGAAACCGTCCTGCTCTATGGGGGCCCCCGCAAACGACTGCACCACGTCGCGTTCGGCGCGCCGGGCGCCGAATTCGACGCCACGCGCGAATCGCTGGCGCGCGCCGGCGTGAGTCAGGTCGATGCGCCGCGCGGCGCGCCGGACGGCGGTCTCTGGATCCGCGACCCCGACGGAAACCTCGTCAATATCCGGCCCGAAGCCGGCGAGGCCCCGCCGCCGGATCCGCCGCTGGCCGTGAATAGCCCCGGCCACACGTCGCGGGTCGCCGCACGCGGCTGCCCGGACCGCTTCGACGCGCGCCCACGGCGGCTCGGCCACATCCTGCTGTTCTCCGGCAACCTCGAGCGCATGATCGATTTCTACACACGCGTGCTCGGCATGAAGCTGTCCGACCGTTGCCCGGGCATCATCGCGTTCCTGCGTTGCACGCCGGATCATCACAACCTCGCCCTGCTCGCCTCCGAAGGCCCGGGCTTTCACCACGGCTCGTTCGAGGTCGGCGGCATCGACGAGATCGCGATGGGCATGCAGCGCGCGCACGACGCCGGTATTCCCGTCGGCTGGGGGCTCGGCCGGCATGTCATCGGCTCGAACTTCTTCTACTACGTGCGTGATCCATGGGGCTCGTGGGCGGAGTACTTCCACGACATCGATCACATTCCCGAGACGTGCGCGTGGCAGCCGCGCGATTTCGCGCCGGAGGACGCGCTCTATCGGTGGGGGCCGCCGGTTCCGGCGGACTTCGGCGTCAACCGGGAGTTGGAGCGCTAGCTGCGTCCGCTCGACGAGTTCCGCAACAAGCTCGGCGATCGCGCGGAGCCGCTGAACTTCATCTTGACGCACCTGTTGCACCGTGGCGAATGGATCAGCCGCCGCGAGCTGAACGACGTCTACGCGTGTCGAGGCGTGCCTGACATCCGGTCGGCGCTCGCGCACCTGGGCGGCAGCATCGTCTTCGATCACCGCGACGGTACGCGCGAGTGCTACCGCCTCACGCTACTCGGCATGCTGCTGACGGCCGACGGGCCCGCGATCGAGAATCTGCTCGTCCGCCACGCCGGCGGCCTGTCGATCGCGGACGCGGAAGCGACGATGCTGAAGCACGTGCTCGAGGCAGCCGACTGGTTGCGCGACCCGGCCGTGCTCGCGACGCCCGATCTTCCTGCGCGCGTCGCGGCGCGGGCGCTCGACTCCTACAACCCCGAGACGCCGATCGATGGGGTGACATGACACCACGACGAATCCTCGTGACAGGGCTGAGCGGGCTCATCGGCAGCGCATTCCGCGCGCACGCGGAGGGCAAGTACGCGCTGCGCGCGCTGAACCGCCGCACGGTGCCGGGTGCCGAGACGCATCGCGCTGATCTCGGTGATCTCACGGCCATCCGGCCTGCCTTCGAAGGGGTCGACACAGTCGTGCATCTCGCCGCCGCCGCCGGCGATAGCCATCCGGCCGAGACGATCATGCGGTCCAACGTCGTCGGGACATACCACGTGTTCGAGGCCGCGAGACTGGCCGGGGTCAAGCGCGTCATCTTCGCCAGCAGCGGCGCCACCATCAGCGGTTGGGAGCGCGAGCCGCCGCTGAACCATCTCGTCGCCGGGCGGTACGAGCAGGCCGGCACGATCACGCCGCTCACGCACGAATCACCGCTACGGCCGAGCGGCCTCTACGGCGCCAGCAAGATCTGGGGCGAGGCCCTCGGGCGTCATTACGCCGACGCTCATGACATGTCTGTCATCTGTTTGCGCATCGGTCGCGTGAAGGCAGAGGACCGGCCGACGACGACGCGCGACGTCACGGTGTGGTGCAGCCAGCGCGACATCGTGCGGATGATCGAGGCGTGCATCGAAGCGCCGCCATCGGTGCGGTTCGACGTGTTCTACGTCGTCTCGAATCTGAAGCACGGCTATCGCGACGTCGAGCACGCCCGCGCGGTGCTCGGCTGGACGCCACTGGATAGCGCGGACCTGCCTCGGTGAGGGGGAGGATGCCGATGACCTACGGCTACGTGCCCAGCAACTGGCCCGCGTTTCAGCGCGAGCTCGACGAGCGTGGGCTCGCGATGGACGACATCGAAAAGGTCGAGATTCGTCCCAGCGCTGACGCGCCGAACGCGACGACGATCGAGGTCGTCGTCACTGCCCGTTCGGGTCGCGTGCACAGCTGGCGCCAGGACGGAGCGGCGCCGGCCGACTAGCGCCGCGCGGGCGCCGCTCGGCGGGCGGCCGTACGCCGCGCCGCCGTGACCGCCAACGGCCACGTCACGGGCGGCGTCTCGACGACGCGCGCGTGGCGCGCGCGTCAGCGCGTGAGGACGCCGATCTCGGTGAGGTAGCGCCGCACGCCCGGGTGAATCAGATCCGGCCGCGGCGCGGCGGCCGCTGTGTTGGCCGCCGTCGTTTCTTTGCCCTGCGGCAGCCGCGCTGCGATGCCGGCCTCCGCGAGATGCAGCGCCTTGGCGAAGCGGTGCGCGGCGTCGTCGCTGAGGCCCGGCCGGGCCATGATGAACGACCACGAGCCGAGGGACTGGATCGGCGCGTCCTGACCCGGGTACGATCCCGCGGGCACGGTCAGCGGCTTCAGGAAGGCGTGCTTGGCCTGGATCCTTCGGAGCCCATCCGCGTTGGGAACGATGAAGCGCGCGCCGCCCGGTGCTTTCGCCACGGCCGTGAACCCGGGCCACCCGACGCCGCCGCCCCAGAGGGCGGCGACGCGACCGTCTTGCACCATCACGGGGCCATCGCCGGCCCGATCGAGATAGACGGCCTGGAAGTCGCGCTCGGGATCGAGGGCGAGGCCGTCGAGGACATAACGCGCCAACAGCACCAGGCCGGAGCCGCGGGCGCCGAACGCGACCGGCTTGCCGCGGAGATCTTCGATCCTGCGCGCCGGCGAGTCGCCGCGCACCACGAACATGCCGGGTGTGGAGTACATCGCGGCGACGATGCGGATGGACGACGGCGCGCGGCCGACGCCCTGCAGCGCCTCGTAGGCCACTTCGCCTTGCACGAGGGCGAGGTCCACCTCATTCTTCTCGAGTAGCGGGACGTTCTCGGTGCTGCCTTTGGTGTTGCGCGGCTCGATCTCGAGCGTGCGATCCACTTCGCGGATGGCGGCGATGACCGCATCCCCATAGACGGGAAAGCCGCCGCCGGGGGTCGCCGTACCGAGCGTCAGCTTCATGGCGAGCGCCAGCTCGATCACTGCGCGTCGCGACGCGCGGCGAGCAGTTCGTTCAGCTCCAGCGCACACTGCACCTTGAGCCGCAGTTGGCCGGCCATCTCCGGCGTCATGTCCTGCCCGCGCGTGGCCGGGTCGTCGAGCACCATCCCGGATGGCGTCGCGACGTCGTCCAGGCCCACCCGCTTCTTGCAATCGGCCATCGCCGCTTCGGCTTTCGCGACGCGATCAACCTTTCGCAACGGCCCGGGTGTCGACTGATTACAGGCGATCAACGCGAGCGAGAGACACACGGCGGCGCCGCGAAGGATAACGCGCATATCGCGGGCGATCATCTCACGGGCGCACGTCTAAACCGTCGCGTCTTCAGCGTGCCAAAGAGCACGTCAGTCGCGGTCATTTCTTGGCCGCTCGCGCCGCGCGGGTGAGGTCAGGAATCACCCGGGATCACGTGCGGCACGCATGTAACGGCTCAGAATTCAATGGGTTAGACCCTGGGTCAGCGTTGGTTTTCGCCTTGCACCTGGCCAGGGGCAATGAGCTCCACGACGCCGACCGCCACCGGCATCGAAGATCTCCGGGCGCGCCTGGGCGCGCTGCGCGCGCGGTTCGTCAAGATCGGCACGCTGGCCGCCCGCAGGGCTGCCGAGATCGCCGCCGGCGGCGCGCCTCCGTCCGAAGACTTTTTGGCTGAGCTGGTCGCGACGAACGTCGACTTCCACGCGCTGCGCGACGAAGTGCTCGAGCACGTGGCCCGTCTCGAGGTCGTCTTGCCGAAGCCAGCCGACGCGGTGGTGTCGCTTCGCGATCTCGTTCCCGTTGTCGACGCCATCGCCGCGGCGCTCGCTGGCGGGGAGCGCAACCGCCGCGCCGAAGCCGGACGTGCCGCGGCTCTGCACGTGATCGACCGGGTGCAGGCGATCAAGCATCACGACGATGCCGCCTTCGCCCCGCTCGCCGAATGCCAGGCGAAGGCCCGTGCGCTGCATCAGGAGATCGCGGGGTCGCCCGCCACCGACGGCGACGTCATGCGCTGGGCGGCGCGGCTGCGGCCGTTCGCCGACCTCCTCGACATGCTCGAGGAGGACGGCGTCGTCGACGATGAGCGCTTTACGCAGCTCGCCGAGAACGTGGCCGCGGCGTTCGGGCGGCCGCTCGCCACGGCCGCCCTGCGCGGTCGTCTCCGTCTTCGCTAGTCGCCGCCGCCGTTCGGGGCATACTCGAGATATCCCGTCATGGGCCAGACCCGCGCTCTCACGCTCGCGCCTCGACGGAAGAAACGCCGCCGCGCCCGCCGGATCGGCCGTGCCTGGCCGAGCCTCCGGCTCGCGCGTCGTGTCCTGACGGCGCTTCTCGTTGCGCCGCTGGCGGTCCGCGTGGTCGTCGGCACGCTCGTGATCGTGACCCTCTGGCTGGCCGTCAACTGGATTTACCAGGTCGTTCGCAAGCCGACCGAGCTGTTCTTCCCGGTCAGCGGTGTGCTGGCGAAGACGCCGTCCGAGACGTGGCACCAGTACGAGCCGCTGTTCCGCCGCCACTCGACGGACGTCATGACGCCCGATCTGCTCGCCGCGCTCGCCCAGGTCGAAGGCGAGGGCAATCCCGTCGCCAGAACGTACTGGCGATGGCAGTTCACCTGGAATCCCCTCGCGATCTATGAGCCCGCGTCCAGCGCGGTCGGCATGTACCAGATCACCAACGCGACGTTCCGCGAGGCGCGCCGCTACTGCATCCACGATCACGTGGTGGTGGAGGATGGCCCCTGGCACGACGTGCACTCGTGCTGGTTCAACGGCCTCTACTTTCGCGTGGTGCCCAGCCACGCCGTCGAGCTGACCTCGGCTCTGCTGGACCGCGACGTCGCGCGTACGCTCGCGCAGCGGCGGATCGCCGCCGCCACGTTCGCCCAGAAGCAGGATCTCGCGGCCATCATTCACCTGTGCGGCGCTGGAGCCGGCGACGCGTATGCGCGGCGAGGATTTCGGCTGACGCCGGCGCAGCGCTGCGGCGACCACGATCCCGCACGGTACCTCGCACGGGTGAATGCGATGAAGCGCCAGTTCGCCCGGATGCTATGATCCTGTCCCACCGCGAACATTCAGGAGGCGGACGACATGGATGAGCGCTGGCGTCTTTCCCGTCGGCAAGTTCTGAAGTCGATGTTCGCAGCGGGCGCGCTGACCGCCGCCGAGTACGCATGGTGGGACGAGCCGCTGATCTCGCCGCGCCGCGCGTGGGGGGCCGTCCCTGTGCGGTTTCAGTTCAGCGTCCCGGAGCCCAAGCGCAACGCGCTCGTCGAGTCGCTCGTGCAGCGCTTCAACCAGTCGCAGAAGGACTTCGAGGCACGGGTGGAGTTCGTGCCGCAGGCGCAGGCGCGCCAGAAGCTGATCACCTCGATCGCCGCCGGCAGTCCGCCGGACGCCGCGCAGGTGTGGGACAACTGGGTCGGCGAGTTCGAAGGCATGAACGCCGTGGACGATCTCACCCCCCGCGTGAAGGATTGGTCCGGTTACAAGGACGTGATTCCGCTCGCGTGGGAGACCGTCACGGTCAAAGGCAAGATTCTGTCGTTCCCGTGGGTGGTCACCAACGACGGCGTGTATTGGCGCACGGATCGCACGAAGGAATACGGCGCCAAGCCGCCGAAGGATGACTGGACGTTCGACGATTTCCTGGCCTACACGAAGGCCATGACCAAGCCCGACAAGAACCAGTACGGCTTCGGCATGCGGGGGCAGGGGACGTGGGCCGTGCTCTATGCGACGGAGTTCATGTACGCCAACGGCGCGCAGGTGCTGAAGGACGGCAAAGTCGTGATCAACTCCTCCCAGGCCGCCGAGGCGCTCGACTGGTACCTCGATCTCTTCCGCAAACACAAGGTCTGCCCGCCGTCGGTACCCACCGACGGCTGGCGCGGCATCGTCGAGGGCTTCGGTCGCGGCGTGACGAACGCGTACATCCATAATTCCGGCTCGTCGGAGGAGCAGAAGGACTTCGTGAAGCCCGAGAATTTCTCGACCGTCCCGCTGCCGATCGGCCCGGCGAAGAAGCGCGTGTCGTTCTACTTCTCCGAGACCCTCACCGGCTTCAAGGCCGGCAAGAACCGCGAAGGCGCGTGGAAGTTCATGTCGTGGGCGATGGAGCCGGAGCCGCACTACATGTACAGCAAAGGGCTCGGGCTGCTGCCCGCGCGCAAGAGCGTGGCGGATCGCCCGGAGTTCACCAAGGATCCGGCGCTGGCCGGCTTCATCAAGTCGTTCCCGTTCTCGATCGTGAGCCCGTACCTCGCCTATGCGGGCTGGGGCGGCAAGCTCGACTCCGAAGGCGTGCCGCTCTTTCAGCAGGCGCTCGTCGGCAAGCTGTCGTCGAAGGAGTTCCTCGACAAGTTCGCCGAGGTGTTGACCAAGAACATGTCGTAGTCCGATGGCCCGCGAAGCGACCCTCGCGACGCCGCTGGCGCGACCGCTGCTGTCGCGGCGCGCGCGCGATCTGCTGACCGGCTACTGCTATTTGCTACCGGTCGCGCTCGCGCTGGGCGCCACCGTGCTCGTGCCCATCCTGTCCGCCATGAGGATGAGCCTCTACAACAACGTCCTCATCAAGCCGCAGGACTATCGCTTCATCGCGCTTGGCAACTACGTGCGGCTCATCCACGACGAGGTCTTCTGGCTGTCGCTGTGGAACTCGTTCTATTGGGTGTTCGGCTCGGTCTCGCTGCAGTTCGTCGGCGGCTTCGCGGCAGCGCTGCTCTTGCACCAGACGTTTCGCGGCCGGGCGATCGTCCGCACGTTGACACTCTTGCCGTGGATCATTCCCGGAGTGGTGGTCGCGCTGATCTGGGAATACCTCTATCAGCCGAACTACGGTGCTCTGAATGACCTCCTGGTGCGCGCGGGACTCATGACCGACAAGGTCGCCTGGCTCTCGAATCCCAGCCTCGCCATGCCGGCGGTCATCGCCACCAACGTCTGGCGTGGCGTGCCCTTCTTCGCGATCATGCTGCTCGCCGGACTGCAGGCGATCCCCGACGAGCTGTACGAGGCGGCGCGCGTCGACGGCGCCGGCGTGCTCGAGCGTTTCTGGCATATCACGCTGCCGATGCTGCGGCCGATCATCGTGGTGGCCACCGCCACCCGCATCATCTGGACCTTCAACTACGCCGACCTGATCTTCGTGATGACGAGCGGCGGGCCCGCGAACGCCACCCAGATCACCTCGACATACACGCTGCTGCAGGCCTACTCGAACCTCGACTTCGGCTACGCGGCGACGCTGTCGGTGGTGCTCCTGCTCATCATGCTCGGGTTCACGACGCTCTACTTGCGGGTGACGCGCGGCGTGGAGCCGGTGGCTTGAAGCCGCGGGGCGGCCTCGACAAGGCCGAGCGCGTGCTCGGCGGCCCGGTGCTGTGGGCGGGCCTCGCGGCGCTGACCGTCTTCGCCATGGCGCCGTTCGTCTGGGTGCTGCTCGCGTCGTTCAAGACGCGCGCGGAGCTGTACGCCACGCCGCTGGTGTGGCTGCCGGCGTCGCTGAGCGTCGCGAACTATGTCGACGCATGGACCTCGAAGCTGACGCCCTTCAGCCGATTCTTCGCCAACAGCCTGTGGGTCTCGTCGGTGACGATGGTCGCGACCACCGCGATCTCCGTGCTCGCGGGCTACGCCCTCGCACGGTTCCGATTCGCCGGCCGCCAGACCGTCATGATGGTCTTCCTCGCGACGCAGATGTTTCCCGCGGTGCTGCTGATCGCGCCGCTGCTCTCGCAATGGCACGCCCTCGGTCTCATCGACACGTATCAGGTGCTGATCTATTCCAATTTCTCGTTCACCGTACCGTTCACCGTCTGGATGCTCGTCGGCTACTTCGAGTCGATTCCGCGCGAGCTGGAGGAATCGGCGCTCATGGATGGCTGCGGACGCTTCGGCGCGCTCTGCCGCGTGGTGCTGCCGCTGGCCGCGCCGGGCGTGGCGGCCACCGCCATCTTCGCCTTCGTGTCGTCGTGGAGTGAGCTGCTCTTCGCGATCACGTTCACCTCGCAGACCGAGATGCGGACTCTGTCGGCCGGGCTGCTGTTCATGGTGGGCCAGTACGAGATCCAATGGGGCCAGCTCTCCGCGGGCGTCATCATCAGCACGCTGCCTGTCGCCGTGCTGTTCACGTTCCTGCAGCGCCATCTGATCCGAGGACTGACGGCGGGCGCGCTCAAGGGGTGACGTACCCGGCGCTCGAGGTAGCAGTGGCGCGCGCAACGCGCCCCGCGGCCGTAGGCCCGTGCCGCTTTCGGTTTCCCGATCCGCACGTGGCCGACGCCGACGGTCTGCTGGCCTCGGGCGGCGACCTCGAGCCGGCCACGCTGCTCGCCGCGTATCGCCACGGCGTGTTCCCATGGCCGATGGACGGCATCGATCTCCTCTGGTGGTCGCCGGATCCCCGCGCCATCCTGCCGCCCGACGGCATTCACGTCTCGCGCTCGCTGGCGCGCACGCTGCGCAGCCGTCGGTTCCGCGTGACAATCGACGCCGCCTTCGACGACGTGCTCACCGCCTGCGCGCAACCGCGCGCCAGCCACGACGACACGTGGATCACTCCGGCGATTCGTGGCGCGTACGGGCATTTGCACCGGCTGGGCTGGGCGCACAGCGTGGAGGTGTGGGCAGACGGCGCGCTGGCCGGTGGGCTCTATGGCGTCGCGATCGGCGCCCTGTTCGCCGCGGAGTCGATGTTTCATCGCGTCAACGATGCCTCGAAAGTGGCGCTCGTCGCGCTCGGACAGCACGCGCGCGCGGTCGGCGTGCGCGTCGTCGACGTGCAGATGCCGACACCGCACCTGACCTCGATGGGCGCAGTGACGATCCCGCGCGAGCAGTATTTGCGCGAGATCGCGGTTGCCGTGACGCGGCCGGTGGACTTCGCCGCGGGCGGCTGAGAATTTCCCGGCACCATGATCGTCTCACCGGTAGAGTGAGCTCATGCGATACGCGCTTTGCTTGCTGATCCTGCTCGCGATGACGGCGTCCGCGACCGCCCAGACCCCGAACGCCGCGCTCGACGACGCCGTGCGCGGCGTCGAAGGCGCCTACGGCCGCATGACGGATCTCAAAGCGGACTTCACGCAGACGGCGTTCAACAAGAGCCTGAACCAGACGATTCCCGCGTCCGGCACGGTCTACCTCAAAAAGGGCGGCAAGCTGCGTTGGTAGTACGCCGAGCCGACGCCGCAACAGATCGTCTCGGACGGCAAGACCATCTGGATCTACACCCCGACGCTCAACCAGGTGAACACGGGCAAGGCACCGGACGCGCTCTCAGGACCGGCGGGCTCGTTTCTCAGCGGCCTCGGCAAGCTGCGCGAGCACTTCGAGGTGCGGCTGTTGAATCCCGCTCAGCCCAAGGACAACGAGGGCAACGTCCAGCTCGATCTGACGCCCAAGCAGCCACTGCCCACGCTCACGCGTTTGATCCTGGCCTTCGATCCGAACGGCTGGCAGCTCCGCCGCGCCGTCGTCTACGACCAGTTCGAGAACACGGTCACAATGCAATTCACGAAGCTCGCGATCAATTCCGGGCTCGACGACAAGCTCTTCGCCTTCGTGCCGCCGAAAGGCGTCGCGACGGTGCCGCTGAAGTAATTTCAGCCCTTCCGGCGCGTCTTCGGCGATAGCGCGCGGCCGTGAGCGAGCGACCGCGCGAGCCAGCGCCTCAGCGTCGCGCGCGATTTCAGCATCGACGGCGGCACGACTGCCCACTGCTTCATCACGCGGCCGCGCATCGCGATGAAGGGCTTGGCGCCGCGCAGGGCGAGGAACGCTGCGCGGTCCGTTGCGCTCAACCGCACGATCATCCGATTGCGCACGAGCCCCGCGATCATCTTGCCGCGCACAAAGATCGCGGGATAACCGAACATCTTCCGACGCTCGACGCCGCCGAGCGACGCGATTGTCGCGTCGAGCACGCGTACGAGCGCCGGCGGCGACGGCGTAAACTTCATCGCGTTTCTGCCGAGCGCGTCATCAAGAATTCACGCACCGCGGCCTCCTCGGTCAATCCGATTGCGCGATCGTACGCGTCGCGCGCCGGGGCGATGCGTTTGAGCTTCTTGAGAAGCTGACCGCGCAAAGCCCAGTACGGCTGATACGCAGCGACCGCATCGGGCGATATCATGTCGAGCGCGCGAAGGCCGGTTTCGGCACCACGCGCTTCCGCCATGGCCGCGGCCGCGGCGACACGCGCGCCCACCGTCGGCGCGCAGCGCAGCAAGCCCTCATAGAGCAGCGCGATCGCCTCCCAGTCGGTCGCGCCGCTCCGCGCACGCTGAGCGTGAGCCGACTGAATCGCGGCTTCGAGCTGAAAGCGGCCGGGCGCCGCGAAATGCGCGGCCGTGGCCAGCACGCCTTCCGCCTCTTCGATCATTCGCCCCGACCAGCGAGTCACGTCCTGCTCGCGCAGCGGCACGTAGGCGCCACGCGAGTCACGGCGCGCCGGTCGCCGCGCCTCGCAGTGCAGCATGAGCGCGAGCAGACCGAGCGCCTCCGGCTCGCCGGGTAGAAGCCGAGTCACCAGCCGCCCGAGCCAGATCGCTTCCTCGGCCAGGCCGCGGCGCCGCGGATCGCCGCCCGCGACGTCCTCCCACCCGCTGCCGTATGCCGCATAGATCGCATCCAGCACAGCCTCGAGCCGCTCGGCCATCTCGTGGCGCTCCGGAACCTCGAAGCGAATGCCCGCCTCGCGAATCTTCGCCTTCACGCGCACGAGACGCTGACTCATCGTCGCCGGCGCGACCAGAAACGCCGACGCGATCCGCGCGGCGTCGAGGCCGAGCACCGTCTGCAGCATCAGCGGCGTGCGCGCGGTCTCGTCGATGGCCGGGTGCGCGCACACGAACAACAGCGCCAGCCGATGATCGGACACCCGCGCGCCGCGCTGATCGTCGATCTGCTCCTGGAGCATCAGCGTGAGATCAGTCTCGGCCGCCGAGGCGACGCCGGCGTGGCGCGCGCCGTCCACCAGCCGGCGGTGCGCCGCCGTCAGCAGCCACGCGTCGGGCTTGTCGGGCACGCCCGTGCGCGGCCATGTCTCGAGCGCCGCGACGAGCGCGTCGCCGAGGGCGTCCTCGGCGCGCGCGACATCGCGCCAGCGCGCGGCGAGATAGGCGACCAGCCGGCCGTACGACGTGCGTGCCGCGAGCTCCGCCGCGGCGGCCGCGTCGCTCACGCGCCCGGCGGGGGCGGCGGCATGTTGGGCCGCACCTCCGCCGAGCCGGTCGACGCGGACGGGCAGCGAGCAGCCCACTCGAGTGCTTTGTCGAGGTCGGGCACGTCGATCACGTAGTAGCCGCCCAGCTGCTCCTTCGTGTCGGCGAAGGGCCCGTCCTGCACGCGCCGCTTGCCGTCGGGCACGCGGACGGTGGTGGCCGTGCGCGGCGGCTCCAGGCCGGCGCCGCCGACCATCACACCGGCGTCGCGCAGGGCCTTGGTGTAGGCGCGATACGCGCCCCAGTACGCGTCTTTGCGCTTGGGATCTGTGCGGGCGGCCAGCTCGGTCTGGGTTTCGTAGACCAGAATCGTGAATTGCATGGTCGCGTCCTCCTCGACCCTATGACGGGCGAGCCGCGCCGGTTTCGACAGGCCGGTGCGTCATGACATTGACCACCGCGCCGTTCGGCTCCCGCGCATAGAAGCGGCGGACGCCCCAGGGCTCATCCGTGAGCGGATAGACGATCTCGATGCCGCACTCGCGGGCACGCGTGTACGCGGCGTCCACGTCCGCGACCTCGATCGTGAGGTCGGGATGCGGCCTGCCCGGGCTCGCGTCGACGACGCTCACCTGAGCAGTCGGGTTCGACGGCGACGCAAACGTCTTGATGAAATCCATATCCATGACGAGCTCGAGACCGAGGACGTCGACATAGAACCCGCGGCTGTCCGCGCCGTGCCGCGCTCTCACGTTGGGGATGACGCGCCGGATGCTCATAGTGGGCCCTCCGCGGTGGTAGTCTATATCTCCATGGCCGCCGAGAACTCGTTCGACATCGTGTGCAAGATCGACATGCAAGAGGTGACCAACGCTCTCGATCAGGCGCGCCGCGAGATCGAGACACGATACGACCTGAAGGGCACCAAGAACGAGGTCACGCTCGACAAGACCGACATCGTCCTGCTCTCGCCCGATGACATGAAGCTGAAGGCCGTCACGGATATCTTGCAGAGCAAGCTCCACAAGCGCGGTGTCCCGTTGAAGGCCCTCACCTACGGCGACGTCGAGACTGCGTCCGGCGGCGCGCGCCGCCAGAAGATCGGACTGCAGCAAGGCATTCCGATGGAGAAGGCCAAGGAGATCGTGCGCCTCGTGAAGGACAGCAAGATCCGTGTGCAGGCGTCGATCCACGAGGACAAGGTGCGGATCTCTGGTAAAAGTCGCGACGATCTGCAGGCCGTGATGAAGCTCGTGCGCGACAAAGACTTCGGCATCGCGCTGAACTTCGACAATCGGCGCACGATCTAGCCAGCCCGCGGTATGAAGGTTCACCTCACGACGCTCGGATGTCCCAAGAACCAGGTCGACTCCGAGCTGATGCTCGGCCGTCTCGCCGCGGCCGGCCATCCGCTCGTCGAGCGGGCCGAGGATGCCGAATGCGTGATCGTGAATACATGCGCCTTCATAGACCGCGCGCGCGAGGAGTCGGTCAACACGATTCTCGAGCTGGCCAAGCTGAAGCGGCGAGGCCGCTGCCGCGCTCTCATCGTCACCGGCTGCCTCACGCAGCGCTACGGCGGGGAAATCTTGAAGGAGATGCCGGAGGTCGATTCGATCCTCGGCACGTCGGGTCTCGAGCGCATCGTCGATCTCGTGGGCCAGGCGGCCAACCGTGAAGACTGGGCGTCGTCCGCCCCGCCGGGTTATCTGTACGATGCGTCCGCGCCGCGGCTCCTGACGGGCAAGGTTCCCTATGCGTATGTGAAGATCGCCGAAGGCTGTGACATGGGCTGCACCTTCTGCGCGATCCCGCAATTTCGCGGCAAGCACCGCAGCCGGCCGCTGCGCGACATCGTGGCCGAGGTCGACGGGCTCGCCAGGCGCGGAGTCCAGGAAGCCATTCTCGTCTCGCAGGACACGCTCGCGTACGGCCGCGATCTCGTCGGCAACGGCGACATCGGCGACCTGCTGCTGGCACTCGGCGAAGACACTCGGATGCCGTGGATCCGGCCGATGTACCTGCATCCCGCCCACGTCAACGACCGCGTGCTCGACAAGTTCGCGCGCGCGCGCATCGTGCCCTACGTGGACATGCCGGTGCAGCACGGCGACGACAGTGTGCTCCGCGCCATGCGTCGCGCGGTGACGGCGCGTCGCATGCTGGAGATCGTCGGGCAATTTCGCGACGCGATCGCCGACGTCACGCTGCGGACCACCGTGCTCGTCGGCTTTCCTGGGGAGACGCCCGCCGCCTTCGAGAATCTGCTCGCGTTCCTCGACGGCGCGCGCTTCGATCGCCTCGGCGTGTTCACGTATTCGCCCGAGGAGGGGACGCCGTCGCCGACGTTCGCCGGCCAGGTCGATCCGGAAACCGCCGCCGAGCGCGCCGCCACGGTGCAGGACCAGCACGACGCGGCGGCGTTCGATCGCAACGCCAAGCTTGTCGGCGCCGTCGTCGACGTGCTGGTCGACGGGCCGAGCGAGGATCCGGCGTTCGCGTGGGAGGGCCGGACGGCGGGGCAGGCGCCGGAGATCGACGGCGTCGTCTATCTGCGCGGCCGCGATGGTTTCACACCCGGGCGCTTCGCGCGCGCGCGTATCGCCGAGGTGGAAGGCCACGAGCTCGTCGCAACTCACGAATAGCCGCTCCGTCACGTTCACGACGCGCCTCGCGCTCGCCATCGCGACCGTCGGCGGTATTGGCTGGGCGCCCGTCGCTCCCGGCACCGTCGCAAGCGCAGTGACGATCGTCGCGCTGTGGCTGCTCGCGCTGTCGCGCGCTCAGCTCATCGTGGCGTTCGTCGTCGTCACGCTCGTCGGCATATGGGCCGCCGAGCACGCGGAACGCGCGCTCGGCACCAAGGACCCCGGGGCGATCGTCATCGACGAGGTGGCGGGAATGACGCTGTCCGTGCTTGTCGTGCCGCTGACCGTTCCCGTCGCCGTCCTCGCATTTCTGCTGTTCCGTGTGTTCGACATCGTCAAGCCCGCGCCCGCTCGGCAGTCGCAGGTGCTCCCCGGCGGTGCTGGCGTGATGGTGGACGACCTCATCGCCGGCCTCTACGCGCTGATCATCGTGGTCGCACTGCGCGCGCTGCTCGGATGGCTGTGACCGCCGGTCTTCGGCTGGTCGGCGTCGCCGCCGACGCTTCGTCGGGCGGCGATCCGACGGCTCCCGTGCAGGCGCTGCTCGTCGCCGCCGGTGTTCCGGTCGACGGCCGTGTGCTCGTGGACGACGACGAGGTCGCGCTCGAACGTGCGCTCGCGTCCGACGCGGCGCTCACCGTGGTCGTGACCGGGCCTGGTGGGTCGGCGGGCGAGACGGTGCGCCGGGTTCTCGCGCGACTCTCCGGGACGCGGCTCATCCTCAACGATCGCATGCTCGCGGCGCTCGAAGCTTCGTACCGGCGTCACGATCGTCCGCTGCCCCGCCGCGCCGAGCGGCAGGCGCTGCTGCCGCAGGGCGCGACCCCATGGCCGGCCGACGACGGCGAGCCGGCGTGGACAGTGGACACCTCGCGTGGCGCGTTCGCCGTGCTGCCGCGCGGCACGCCGTCGGCGGCGCTGGCCACACAGCTGATCGATCTGGCGCGCGGACGTGTCGGCGCGCGCGGCGTGGTCACACGAACGCTTCGCACCGCCGGCGTGAGCCTGGGCGACCTCGAGGAGCGGCTGGCCGAATGGCTCGGGCGCGAGGGCGACGTTTCGGTGAGCACGGTGCCGGCTGACGGTGAGGTGTGGGTGCGACTCCGCGCACGTGGCGCCACCGTCGATGCCGCGACCGCGGCCCTCGAGGCCGTGGAGTCGCGCGTCGTGGCAGCGCTGGGCGAGGACTGCTACGGCCGCGATGGGGAGACGCTCGAGCAGGTCGTCGGGCGTCGACTGCGCGAGCGGAGTCTGACCGTCGCGACCGCCGAGTCGTGCACCGGGGGGCTCGTCGGACATCGGTTGACCAACATCCCTGGCTCGTCGGCATGGTTCGAGCGCGGCGTCGTCGTGTATTCGAATCGCGCCAAGCAGGAGCTGCTCGGCGTGCCGGAGGATATTCTCAAATCGCACGGCGCGGTGAGCGCGCCCTGCGCGGACGCCATGGCGCGTGGCATCTGCGCCGCCGCGCACGCGCCCTGTGGCGTCTCAATCACCGGAATCGCGGGGCCCGACGGCGGGACGCCGCAGAAACCCGTCGGGACTGTCTTTATCGGGGTCGCGGTCGAGGGTGACGTGACGACGCGCCGGTTTCGGTTCACCGGCGATCGGGCGGCCGTGAAGTGGCAATCATCGCAGATGGCATTGGATATGCTGCGCCGGCGGCTCGGAGGTCCCTCATGATGAAGCGGATGCTCTCATCAAGCTTCGGTCTCATCTCCGTCGCAGGGCTGCTCGTCGGCTGCAGCATCCCGTCGCGGGATATGGAGCGCGGCAACGCTCTGTATGACACGAACCAGTACGCGTCGGCCGCCGATGCGTACAGCGACGCAATCGTCGCCGACCCGACATCATCCAACGCCTGGAACAACCGCGGCGCCGCGCGTCTGCGCACGGGCGACATCAACGGCGCGGTCGCGGACTTCAATCGCGCGCTCGAGCTGTCGCCGCGCGATGCGGATATTTACTACAACCGCGGCAACGCGCTCGTGACCGCGGGCCAGTACCAGGACGCGATCGTCGACTACACTCGCGCCACGCAGCTGGACCCGGGCCTCGCCCAGGCGGTGTTCAATCGCGGCAGCGCCTACGCGAAGCTCGGCCAGCGCGACGCCGCGCGGGCGGACTGGGCGCGGGCGATCGCGATGGAATCCGATCCGGGGACGAAGTCGGCGATGCAACGCAGCGCGAGCCTCGGTGTTCCACCGCCGGCCATCGTTTCTGTCGTCACTCCGGATGTTCAGCCCTCGTTCGTGCCTCCCGCGCCGCCGCCCGGAACCGGGCCGGGGACCGTGCCGATCCCGATCACGCCGACCCCGATCCCTGCGACGCCACCCGTGCCACCGGCCGCATCGCCGCAGGTGATCGTCGTCCCGCCCATCGAGCCGTCCGCCTCGCCGCAGGCGCTCGACGCGCGCGCGCTGGCAGCACGCGCGATCACGCGTGAGCTGGACGGCGATCACTCGGGCGCCATGCAGGACCTCCGAACGGCCCTGGCGCTCGAGCCGGACACCGCGCGTCGCGTGGAGATCGTCCGCCTGATGCGACTCCTGGACGCCCCCCGATAGCCGCGCTTCGTCTCTTCGTCGCCGTGCTGCTGCCGGATGACCTCCGGCAGCGGCTGGCGGCCGCGATCGAGCGCCTCCGTCCCCACGCCGCGGACGTCGCATGGGTGGCGCCGAGCAATCTGCACGTCACGCTGAAGTTCCTCGGTCAGGTCGACGAGACACGCGTGCCTGCGCTGACCGACGCGCTGCGCGCGGCACTCGTCGATCGCCGCGCGATCGACGTCGCGGTGCGCGGTCTCGGCGCGTTTCCCTCACCGACTCGCCCGCGCGTGCTGTGGGCGGGGCTCGAGGATGCCGCGGGCGGCATGACTGCACTCGCCGAGCAGGTGGACATCGCGTGTGACCGCCTCGGCTTTCCTGCCGAGACGCGCGCGTTCGCGGCACACGTGACGCTCGGGCGCGTACGTGAGACGCGTCGCCAGCCCCCGCTCGCCGCCGCCCTCGCGCGGCCGACGGACTTCGGCCACCTTCGCGTGGACCGCGTGTCGCTCATGCGCAGCGAGCTGTCGCCGCGGGGCGCGCGTTACTCCGAGCTGTTCGCCGCGTCGCTGGCCGTACAATAGCCGCGTGAGTGTCGGCTTCTCCGACGACGAGATCCGGCGCCTGCGCGCCGAGACTCCGGGATGCGCCGAGGTCGTGCACTTCAACAACGCCGGCTCGAGCCTGCCGCCGGCGCCGGTCATCGACACCCACCTCGACTATCTGCGTCGCGAAGCGCTGATCGGCGGCTACGAGGCACAGGAGGAAGCGCAGTCGCGCCTGGACGGCGTGTACGCGGCCGCGGCGCGACTCGTGGGTGGTCGCGGCCCTGACGAGATCGCGCTGTTCGAAAACGCCACGCGCGCGTTCGACATGGCGCTGTACGGAGTGCCGCTCGAGGCCGGTGACGTCATCCTGACGTCCACAGCCGAATACCACTCGATGTTCGTGACGTATCTGCATCGCGCACGCCGCGGCGTGCGGGTCGAGGTCGTGCCCGCGGATGCCACCGGGCAGCTCGACGTCAGCGCCCTGCGCAAGCGTATCGATTCGCGCGTGCGCCTGATCGCGATGACCCACATGCCGACCAACGGCGGGCTCGTGCAGCCGGCCGAGGCCGTCGGCGAGGTTGCGCGAGAGGCCGGTGTGTTTTTCCTGCTCGACGCCACGCAGACGGTGGGGCAGATGCCGCTCGACGTCCGGCGTCTGGGCTGCCACGCGCTGGCCGGCACGTCGCGCAAATTCTTGCGCGGTCCGCGGGGCGTCGGATTCCTGTGGGTCTCGCGCGACTGGCTCGAGCGTCTGGAGCCGCCGCTCATGGAAGGCCACGCTGCCGAGTGGATCGAGCCCGACCGGTACGTCATCCGACCGGACGCCAAGCGCTTCGAGGTCTGGGAGTCGAACGTGGGCGCGCGTCTGGGCTTCGGCGCGGCGATCGCCTATGCGCAGACGCTCGGGCTCGAGCGGATCTGGGCGTGCGTGCGGTTGCTGGCCGAAATGCTGCGCGAGCGATTGGCGGCGGTCCCCGGCGTTGCGGTGCGTGATATCGGCGCGGTGCGGGGTGGCATCGTGTCGTTCACCGTGCGCGACGTCGAGGCCGCGCGGGTGAAGGCGGCGCTGCGCGCGGCGCGTATCAACGTGACGGTCTCGCCGGCGCGTGGCACGCTGTTAGATATGCGGGCACGCGGGCTGCGAGAAGTCGTGCGCGCCTCCGTGCACTACTACAACACGGACGAAGAGATCGAGCGCCTCGCGACCGAAGTCGCGCGGCTGGCGCGATGAGCGAGAGCTCGGAGAGGAGTCCCGGATCCTGTGAGGACGATCGGATTGTTGTTCGCGTCCAACGTATTCATGACGGCGGCGTGGTACGGCCACCTGCGCTTCAAGACCGCGCCGCTGTGGAAAGCGATTCTGTTCTCGTGGGCGATCGCGTTTTTCGAATACTGCCTGCAGGTGCCGGCCAATCGCTGGGGCTACGGCGAATTCACGGCCGCGCAGCTGAAGATCGCTCAGGAGGTCATCACGCTGCTCGTCTTCGCCGGCTTCGCGTGGCTGTGGCTCGGTGTCCAGCTGCGATGGAACGAGGTGGCGGCGTTCGGCCTCGTGCTCGGCGCCGTGGTCGTCGTCAGCTTGCGCTGATCTGCGCGGTGTTGGTGTGGCTCGTCGCGCCCGCATCGGCGTGCGAGCGGGCACGCGGCCCCGCCGACGCACCGACGGCGCTGATCCTCTCCGGTGGCGGCGCCAAGGGCGCCTGGGAGGCCGGGGTGGCGGCCGCGCTGATCGAGCGTGGCCTGCCGGTGCGGTTGGTGGCCGGCTCGAGCGCCGGAGCGCTCAACGCAGCCATGGTCTCTGACGGCCGACTCGACCGGCTGCAGGCGCTCTGGCGAAGCGTGACGCGCGAGCAGGTGTACATGCTCCGGCCGTCGGTGATCTTCGCGGGCCTGCTGCCCGGCGTGCTCACGCTGCTCGCGCTGGACCGCGCCGGCTCGCTGCTCGATCCCGCGCCGCTGCGCGCGCTGATCACCGACGCCATCGATCTCGAGCGGATCCGCGCCTCGTCCGTCGAGCTGCTCGTCGTCGCGACCGATCTGGCGCGCTATGACAAGCGCGCCTTCGACAACCGCACGGTCAGTGTGGACGCGTTGATGGCGGCGACGGCGGTGCCGGGCGCCTTCCCGCCGGTGCGCGTGGATGGCGTGCCGCTCGTGGATGGCGGCCTCACGGGGCGCGCGCCCGTGCTGGAGGCACTGGCGCTCGGTCGCCCGATCCGCCGGGCCATCGTCGTCATGAGCTACGCGCCCGACGAGCGCGCCAGCGCGCCCACGACGCTGCGCCGCACGCTCGAGGAGGCGCTCGAGCTCGCGATGATCCACGCGATTCAGCGGGACGTCGAGCTGGCGCGACTCCGTCATCCCGATGTGGACGTGCAGCTGCTGACGCCCTCGGCGCCGCTCATGCTGCGGCCGCTCGATTTCGAGCCGAACGGCATGACGCGAGCGCTGGAGCGCGGACGAGCGGACGCGCAGACGTGCCTGGAGGCCATGCAGGGCCGGTGAATCGGGTCATCGTCGCGGCGCTCGTGCTCCTTCAGGCGGGCTGTGCGGCGCCGCACTACCTCTACGAGAAACGGTCTGCGACCCCGGCCCAGACGGATCACGACCTGGAGGTCTGCCGGCGCGAGGGGTTCAGGCCGTCCAAGTTCGCCGTCTGGCCGTCGAATCGCTACGACTGGGACGTCGTCAACCGGTGCATGGAGCGCAAAGGCTACCGGGTGCGGCCCGCCGAAGACTGAGCGCCGGCCCCAAGCAACTGTATCCAAGATCCGTCATTGACGCTGCCGGTTGGGGCTCCTAGAATGGCGCCAGTCATCCAACGAACCGATCCCGGACGACCATAAGGAGCGCGCGCATGGCGGAAGCAAAGAGCGATCGCAAGCAGGCCCTCGAGCTCGCCATCTCCACGATCGAGCGCCAGTTCGGCAAGGGCTCGGTCATGCGTCTGGGCGCCGGCGGTCCGCTGGAGGAGATCGCGGTCATCCCTACAGGCGCGCTGTCGCTGGACGTAGCACTGGGCATCGGCGGCCTACCGCGCGGCAGGATCGTCGAGATCTACGGCCCCGAGTCATCGGGCAAGACCACGCTGGCCCTGCACGCCGTGTCCGAGGCTCAGCGTCTGGGCGGTACCGCCGCGTTCATCGATGCCGAGCACGCGCTGGATCCCATCTACGCCAAGAAGCTCGGCGTCAACACGGACGAGCTGTTGATCTCGCAGCCCGACACCGGTGAGCAAGCGCTCGAGATCGCCGAGACGCTGGTGCGCTCCAACGCCGTCGACGTCATCGTGATCGACTCGGTCGCCGCGCTGGTGCCGCGCGCCGAGCTCGACGGCGACATGGGCGACTCGCTGCCCGGTCTGCAGGCGCGGCTCATGTCGCAGGCGCTGCGCAAGCTCACGGCGGCGATCGCGCGGTCCGGCTGCGTGGTCGTTTTCATCAACCAGATCCGCGAAAAGATCGGTGTAATGTTTGGGAACCCTGAAACCACGACCGGCGGCCGCGCGCTGAAGTTCTACGCCTCGGTTCGCCTAGATATCCGCCGGCAGGACGCGATCAAGCAAGGCACGGAGTCGGTCGGCGTCCGCACCAAGGTCAAGGTCGTGAAGAACAAGCTGGCGCCGCCGTTCCGCGAGGCCGAGTTCGACGTGCTCTACGGCGAGGGCATCTCGAAGTCCGGCACCATTCTCGACGCCGGCGTCGAGCAGGGAATCATCGAGAAGTCGGGCACCTGGTACACGTACAAGACCGAGCGCATCGGCCAGGGCCGCGAGAACGCGCGCAAGTGGCTGCAGGAAAATCCGGTCGTGCTGAGCGATCTCGAAGCCAAGATCCGTGACACGCTCGGTCTCAAGACGCCGGCTCCGCTCAAATCGTAGCGCCTCGAAAGGTTCTCGACGCCAAGGGCGCCCGCCTCGCGGCGGGCGACCTGCTTTCACGCCGTGCGTGGACTCGAGCGGATCTCACCGCGCGATTGCGTCGTCGCGGCGCGCCCGCCGAAGTCGCCGCCGAGGTCGCGGACGATCTCGTCGCGCGCGGCTACGTGGATGACGCCTCGTTCGCGCACCAATGGGTCACGTCGCGCGCGGGCCGCGGCTACGGCGCGGCGCGGCTGCGCGTGGAGTTGCGGGCACGCGGCGTTGCCCCGGCGGTCATCGCCGCTGCGCTGAGCACGCTGGGCGGCGACGATGTCATCGCCCGTGCGCGCGAGACGGCGCGCCGCCGGCTGCCGGCGCTGCGCCGCGGCCGGGCCGATCGCGTGGCGCCGCGGCTGCGCGACTATCTCCTGCGCCGCGGATTCTCAACGAGCGTCGTCGTCCGGATCGTGCGCGAGACGACGGGAGTCGCGGCAGACGATTGATCGCCTACCGCACGCGGCCGCCAGCGTAGGTCAGCTGGTAGACGACCGCACCGTCGCGTCGGATCAGCTCGGCGCCGCTGAACTCCTCGATGCCGCCACGCCACTCGTTGACGTACTCGTACCCGAACGCTTCGTGCCGTGCGGGGCCGCGAAAGGGCGCCTCGGCGGTGCCGCGCTTGAGCGCGTCGCGCAGGAACGCGTACACCTGACGCGTTTGCGTGTCCGACGCGCCCACGAGCACGCCGCCGGCGTACGCCATGCTCCAGTGCACGACGCTGGCGCGATAGACGGTCTCGAGTCCGGCGAAGGCGGCGAGGCCGACGTAGATGTCGCGGTAGAAGAGATCGCCCTCGCGATACTCCAGCTGACGCGAGCCGGGCAACAGCGGCGTGACCGTGGCGTCGTCACCCTGCGCGGCGTACGTCGCGCGCTTGGCGCGCAGTAGAAAACCCGCGAGGCCGTCGGAGTCGTGCACGAGCCGGATGGTACAATGACGCTCCTATGACCGGCGCCGAGATTCGCGAAACTTTCCTCAAGTATTTCGAGCGCAACGGCCACACACG
Organism: Candidatus Rokuibacteriota bacterium; assembly: GCA_036802765.1. Taxonomy (GTDB): domain Bacteria; phylum Methylomirabilota; class Methylomirabilia; order Rokubacteriales; family CSP1-6; genus AR12. The sequence continues at coordinate 13,449 of DAIRVP010000031.1, read as the reverse complement.
CGTTCCGTCGTCGCCGCTCGTACCGGTCGGCGACCAGACGCTCTTGTTCACCAACGCAGGCATGGTGCAGTTCAAGGGCGTGTTCCTCGGCGAAGAAAAGCGCGACTACGTCCGCGCGACGACATGCCAGAAGTGCGTGCGGGCCGGCGGCAAGCACAACGACCTCGAGAACGTCGGACGCACGGCGCGGCATCACACGTTCTTCGAGATGCTCGGCAACTTCTCGTTCGGTGACTACTTCAAGCGCGAGGCGATCGCGTTCGCCTGGGAGTTCTTGACCAAGGACCTCCGCCTCGACCAGCGACGGCTGAAGGCGACCGTGTTCAAAGAAGATGACGATGCCTTCAACCTCTGGAAGTCGGTGGCGGGGCTGAGCGACGACCGCATTCTGCGGCTCGGCGAGGAAGACAACTTCTGGGCGATGGGCGACACCGGTCCGTGCGGCCCCTGCTCGGAGGTCCACTTCCATCAGGGTGACGACCTGCCGTGCGCGGAAGAGGCGGCCGGGCGAACGTGTCTCGGCCCGGCGTGCGAGTGCGACCGCTGGCTGGAGATCTGGAATCTCGTCTTCATGCAGTTCAACCGCGACGCGAGCGGCACGATGACGCCGCTGCCGCGGCCGTCGATCGACACCGGCATGGGCCTCGAGCGCATGGCGGCGGTCATGCAGGGCAAGCTGTCCTCCTATGAGACCGACCTGTTCGCGCCGCTGATCCGGCACATCGTGCAGCTGACGGGCAAGCGCTACAGCGCGGACCGCGAGCACGACGTGTCGATGCAGGTCATCGCCGATCACGCGCGGGCCACGACGTTTCTGATCGCCGACGGTGTGCAGCCGTCCAACGAATGGCGCGGCTACGTGCTGCGGCGAATCATGCGCCGGGCGATGCGCCACGGGCGCAAGCTCGGGCTCGCGGAGCCGTTCTTGTGGCGCGGCGTCGACTGGGTCGGCGAGGTGATGGGCACGGCGTTTCCCGAGATCGTCCGTGAGCGGCAGCGGATCGTGGACGTCGTACGTCAGGAAGAAGAGCAGTTCGCCAAGACGCTCGACAACGGCATGCGCCGCATCGAGGAGTATGCGCAGACGCAGGGTGCGGGCGCCGGCCGGCCGATCGATGGGCGCTTTTTGTTCACGCTCTACGACACGTACGGCTTTCCACGCGATCTCGCCGAAGAGATCCTCGTCGATCAGGGCTGGCGCGTCACCGGTGCGACCGAGCGCACCTGGAACGACGAGATGGAGGCGCAGCGCGAACGCGCGCGCGCGAAGGCGACGTTCGGCGCCGAGGACGGCACAGCCGAAAATGTCGCCGTCTACGCGCAGATCGGCGGCAGCCTGGCGCGGTCGCAGCAGTTCGTCGGCTACGAGACGCTGACTGCGCCGGCGCAGATCCTCGCCTTGGTCGCCAACGGCCGCCGGGTGCGCGAGGCGGCGACGGGCGACGAGGTCGAGATCATTCTCGATCGCACGCCTGGATACGCGGAGTCGGGCGGTCAGATCGGCGATCGCGGCACGCTCGTCGGCCGCAACGGTCGCGGCGAGATTCTCGACACGTATTACCGCGGCAGCAAACTCATCGTGCACCGTGTGAAAGTCGGCGCCGGCGGCTTTCACGAAAACGAAGACGTCGCGGTCTCGATCGACTCGCCACGGCGCCAGGGTCTGCGCCAGCACCACACGGGCACGCACCTGCTGCACGCGGCGCTCCGTAAGATCCTCGGCACGCACGTGACGCAGGCCGGGTCGCTGGTGGCGCCGGACCATCTGCGTTTCGATTTCTCGCACGGCGGTCAGGTCAAGGATCGCGAGATCGAGCAGATCGAGGAGCTCGTCAACGAGCAGGTGCAGGCCAACACCCCGGTGACGAACTCCGAGATGGATCTCAACGAGGCGCTGGCGGCCGGCGCGATGGCGCTGTTCGGCGAAAAGTACGGCGACCGCGTGCGCGTCGTGAAGATCGGCGACTTCTCGACCGAGCTGTGCGGCGGCACGCATCTGGACGCGACCGGCCAGATCGGCTTCTTCAAGGTCGCCGAGCAGGGCGCGGTGGCCGCGGGCGTGCGACGCATCGAAGCGGTGACCGGAACGGCGGCGGTCGAGGCGGTGGCGCGGCGCGAGCGCGTGCTGCGTGAGATCGCTGACATCCTGAAGGTCGGCGCCGACGAAGCGCCGCAGCGGCTGCGCAAGCTGCTCGACGAGCAGAGGACGCTCGAGCGTCAGCTCGCGGAGATGGAGACCAAGCTCGCGCGCGGCAAGGCGGACGACCTGGTGGCGAGCGCGCGGCAGGTGAACGGCGTCGCGGTCATCGCAGGCCGCATCGACGGCCTCGACCCCGACGGTCTGCGCGCCGTGGCCGATACCCTGCGCGATCGGCTCGGGTCCGGCGTCGTCTGTGTCGGCAGCGTGGTCGATGGCAAGGTCAACCTTGTGGCCGCCGTCACCAAGGACCTGATCAAGCGATTCCCGGCGGGTAAGCTGATCCAGGAAGTCGCGCAAGCGGCCGGCGGACGCGGTGGCGGGCGACCGGATCTCGCGCAGGCCGGCGCGCCCGATCCGAGCCGTCTCGATGCCGCACTGGCGCTCGTGTCCGACTGGGTGGCCCGCCAGACCTGAGGCGCTTGCTAAAATAGGGGCGCGTGGAGCCCCACCTCAAAATCCTGCACACCGTCGCCGAGACGGTGAGCCGCACCCTCGACGTCGAAGCCATCTTGAAGACGGCGCTCGAGGCGCTGACCCACGTGACCGGCCACGAGATCGCCAGCCTGCATCTGCTGGCCGGCGACGGCGTGACGCTGGAGCTGCGCGCCGATCGCGGCCTGTCGGCGGCGATGCGCGAGGTCAACCGGCGGCTCACCGTCGGCGAAGGCATCATCGGCCGCGTGGCCGCCACCGGCGACACCGCCGTCGTGCACGATGTCATGGGCTCGCCGGACCTGCTGCCGTCGGCGCAAGAAACGGTCCGGCGCGACCGCATCCGCGGCTTCGTCTGTGTGCCGATCCGCGCGCGCGGGCGCACGCTGGGCACGCTCTCGCTCGGACGCCAGACGGCGGATCCGTTCACCGAGGGAGAGGTCGCGCTGCTCGAGGCGACGGCGCAGCAGATCGCGATCGCGCTCGACAACGCGCGTCTGTCCTCCGAGCTCGTGCACGCCGAGAAGCTGTCGGCGGTCGGTGAGCTGGCGTCGGGCGTCGCGCACGAGATCAACAATCCGCTGACGACGATTCTGGGGCTCGCGCAGCTGATGCTGACCCGCGCCGACGTGCCCGCGCCGGTGCGCGAGCGCATCGCGCTCGTCGCCGACGAAGCATCGCGCGCGGCGACGATCGTGCAGAACCTCTTGATGTTCGCGCGTCACTATCCACCCGAGCGCCGGCCGTGCTCGCTCGCGGATGCGGTGCGCCGGGTCCTCGCGCTCAAGAGTTACCAGCTCGAAGAAGACAAGATCCGCGTGGCGCTGGAGCTGGACGAGTCGCTGACGGTCTGGGCCGACGAGAACCAGATGCAGCAGGTGCTCCTCAACCTGCTGCAGAACGCGCATCAGGCGATGGCGCGGCAGTCGGGTGAGCGCACCCTCACCGTGCGCCTGCAGCCGCGCGACCGGCACGTGGTGATCGAGGTGCTCGACACCGGGCCCGGGATCGCGCCGCAGCTTCTGTCGCGCATCTTCGACCCGTTCTTCACGACCAAGGGGCCTGGCGAGGGCAGCGGCCTCGGCCTGTCAGTGTCGTACGGCATCGTCGGCCAGCACCGCGGGCGGCTCTACGCGGAAAACCGTCCCGAGGGCGGCGCGATGTTTGTCGTGGAGCTGCCCGCAGGAGAGTACGCCTGAGCGTGCCAAAGAGCGCCCGGCGGACGCTGCTGGGCGCGACCCTGCTGCTGGCGACGGGCTGCGTGGGCGTGGGTGGTCCCGTCCCCGGCGCGCCGTTGCACCATCGCGAGCACGGCTTCGCGAATACGAATCCGGCATTCGAGCGGCCCGGTTTCTGGACGGTGCAGGCGTTCCGGACCCGACGGCTCTGGGCGTCGATCGCCGGCACGAAACCGATTCCCGCATTCCCCCGTGTGGCGAACGACGGGAGCGCGCTTCGCGACAATCGGGCGACGAACACCCTGACCTGGATCGGCCACGCGACGCTGCTGATTCAGCTCGACGGCGTCAACGTCCTCACCGATCCGCACTTCTCCGAGCGCGCGAGCCCCTTCGGGTTCGCCGGTCCGCGCCGCCTCAACCCGCCGGGCGTCGCGTTCGAGAATTTGCCGCCGATCGACGTAGTCGTGATCTCTCACGATCACTACGACCATCTCGACCGGGCGAGCGTCGAACGGCTGGCCTCCACGCACAATCCGCTGTTCCTCGTGCCGCTCGGACTCAAGGCGTGGTTCGCCTCGATCGGGATCGAGCGCGTCCGCGAGCTGGACTGGTGGGATAGCGAGCCGGTCGGCCCCGTGATCTTCACGCTCACGCCCGTGCAGCACTGGTGCTCGCGCACGCCGTTCGACACGAATCGGCGGCTCTGGGGCGGCTGGGCGCTCGCCGGCCGCGAGCGGCGCGTCTTCTTCGGCGGCGACACTGGCTACTACGAAGGCTTTCGGGAGATCGGCTCCCGTCTCGGCCCGTTCGACCTGGCACTCGTGTCGATCTCGGCCTATGAACCCCCGGCCATCATGCAGTTCACGCACACCACGCCCGAGGAAGCGCTGCGGGTCTTCACCGACGTGCGCGCCCGCACGTTCGTGGCCATGCACTGGGGCACGTTCGATCTCTCCGACGAGCCGCTCGACGAGCCGCCCCGTCGGCTGCGCGCCACCGCGCACGCGATGAATCTGCCCGACGAGCGCGTGTGGGTGCTGGCCCACGGCGAGACCCGGGGCTTCTAGCCGATTCTTTCGAGCAGCAGCCCCTTGAGGTAGCGCGTCTCGGGCACGGTCAGCAGCACCGGGTGATCCGCGCTCTGCGTGAGCGGCGTCAGAAGGCGCAGCCGCGCCCCGGCGTCGCGGGCAGCGTCGCGGACCATGGCGTCGAATGCATCCTGGCCGACATGGTATGAGCACGAGAACGTCGCCAGCACCCCGCCGGGCCCGAGCAGCCGGATCGCGCGCAGGTTGATCTCCTTGTAGCCGCGCAGCGCGGCCTCCAGCGCGCCGCGGGCGCGCGCGAAGGGCGGCGGGTCCAGCACGATCAGGCCAAAGCGTTGTCCGGCGCGGTCGAGGCGCCGCAGCTCGTCGAATGCGTTGGCGTCACGGATCTCGGCGCGCGCGGCCACGCCGTTGAGCGCGAGATTGTCCACCGCGCCGGCGAGCGCATCCTTCGACGACTCGACGCAGACGGCACTCGTCGCCCCACCCAGGAGCGCGTGGCACGCGAACCCGGCGGTGTAGGCGAACACGTCGAGGACCGCGCGCCCCCGGCCCAATGGCCCGATCAGCGTCCGGTTGTCGGCCTGATCGAGATAGAGACCCGTCTTGTGGCCGGCGCCGATCCGGACGAGGAGCCGTGCGGGGCCCTCCTCGACGACCACCGACGAAGGTCCAGGCGCATCGAGCCAGCCGGCGGCGGGCTCGAAGCCTTCGAGCGCGGCCGCCGTGGGGTCGTCGGCACAGTACACGGCGACGTCACCGATCACCGCGCGCAGGGCAACGGCGAGCTCGTCGCGCCTGCGCGCCATGCCGAGCGTGACCGTCTGCAGCACCGCCACCGGCCCGTAGCGATCGATGACGAGTCCGGCGAGCGCGTCGGCCTCACTCCAGACGAGGCGCAAGGCGCTCTTGCGGCCGCTGCGCGCGTCCACCGCGGCCGCCACACGGCGCCGCCAGAACTCGGCATCGATCACCTCGTCGGTCCAGGTGAGGAGCCGGCAGCAGAGCGCCGGGCGAGGATTGAACAGACCACGGCCGACCAGGCGCCCGGTGGAATCGAGCACGGTCACGGCAGCGCCGGGCTCGACGCCGTCCGACACGTCCGCCACGTCGCCCTTGAAGATCCACGGGTGCACGCGGGCGTGATCGTGTCCACGCTTGAGACGTAGAACCGGCAGACTCACGCGCGCAGCTTACAAGAGCAGCGAGCGCTCGTGTGGGACTCGGTCACGCGACGGCCGGTGCGAGGGCCGCGTTCGCCCCAACATGGCTCGCCTGTATGCCGCTACTCGCTCGGGCGCGCCGAGCGCGACCCCTCCGAACGGTTAATGCGTGCGGCGGAGGACGACGACCATCAGCAGCGGGTGCCGCGACTTCTCGAGGACCTGGTGCGGCTTGAAACCGAAGAACCACTGCACGAACTCGAAGCCCCCCGCGAGCGCGACGAGCGCTTTCACCTCTTGCGGAAACAGCATGCGCGAGAGGTGCGTCTGACGGTACACGCGGCGGCGGCCGTTCTCGATGCCCTCGAGGACCATGTGCTCGCGAAACACCTGGGTCACCGGGTTCACGTTGTGCAGCGCGGAGAACGACGCCCGCACGATCACGCGGCCACGGCGGCGTGACCAGGACCAGGCCCGCGCCGGGTCGGTCCACGACGACACCATGTAGCGGTCGAACACGTAAAGCCCGCCCGGCCGCACGGCACGCGCCACGGCCTTCAGGTGCGCGATCAGCTGCTCGTTGCTGAGCAGATGGCCCTGAGAGTCCTGCATGCAGATCGCCGCGTCCACGGGCCTCGGCAGGCGGAAGTCGGTCATGTCGCCGACGACGAGCTCCGCGGTCTGCTCTTTCGCGTTCAGGCGCTCGCGCAGGAACCGGATGTTGGATCGCGACAGGTCCAGGCCCACCATGTCGTAGCCGCGATCGGCCAGACGCGCGAGATGTGGGCCGGTGCCGCACGCGATATCGAGCACGCGCCGCACCGACCGCTTCGCGTAGCGCTTGAAGCAGTGGGCGAGGAAGTCGACCTCGCCCTTGCGGTTCATGTCGAACGCGATTTCGTAGTAGCGCGGTGCGGTGTACTCACGCTCGCGGCTCACCGGACCGTTCCCCACCACGTCAGGAGCGCTTCACGGATCACCCACGACGCCGCGATGCCGGTGCGACCGCTCGGGTCCCACGCGTGCGCGACCTCCACCAGGTCGCCGCCGATGACCTGACAGTCGCCCAGCAGCCTGACAACGTCGATCAGTTCTGGGACGCGCAGGCCTCCCGGCTCCGGCGAGCCTGTGCCCGGCGCCTCGGACGGGTCGAGGACGTCGACGTCGATCGTCACGTACAGCGGATGGCCGCGCAGCTCCGGCAGGATCGAGCGAACCGCCTCCACGGGATGCACGGCGAACCCGGGATAGAAGTGTGGTCGCCGGCGGGCGTATTCCTCACGCGCGCCGGTCCGAATGCCGACCTGGTAGACGCGGTCGGCGGGCACCGTGTCCATGACGCGGGCCATGGCAGAGGCGTAGTTGTACCGCTCGCCGAGGAACTCCTCGCGCAGATCGGGATGTGCATCGAGTTGCAGGATGCGGAGATCGGGAAAGGTGGGCGCCAGTGCTTCGATCACGGGCACGGTCGCCGTGTGATCGCCGCCGAGCATGAACGGGATCAAGCCTGGCTGCCACCATCCACGGATCTCGTCCCGCGCAGCGTCGAGTTGCTCGCGCGGGGGCGCACCGTCCGGCAGCTCACAGTCGCCGATGTCGGCGAGTGGCAGATCTTCCATGTCGCGGTCGAGAAATGGCGAGTAGGTCTCGATGGAGTCGGATGCGAGCCGGAGATCCCGCGGGCCGCTATCGGCGCCTTTGCGGAGGTTGACGCGGCCCTCGAAGGGCACGCCGTAGATCACGATTCGGGCGTTGGAGAGAGACCGGTGGCAGGCGATGAAGCGCGGCGACACCGGTCTCATGGCCGACCCGCGGCGAGTGCGCCGCTAGACGAGATCCTCGTCAGCCAGCAGGGTGATCGCCGCCAGGGCACAGCCGATGCGCTCGGTCGTGTGCTCCACGGCGACGACGCGCCGCTCTTTGATGATCTCGCCGCGGACCCGGAAGGCCTCCTCCAGCATCAGGTTGATCTGACGCTCGGCTTCTGCGCGACTGGCCACACCATGGAATTCCATGATGACGCCGTTCTTGGCGGGGTCGTCCGGGACGGCGTAGCCGACGGCGGCCGCCACCGTCTCGCCAGGCGTCTCGCTCGTCATGGCGGCGTACGCCGTCGGGACGATGGCGCCGAGCTTGATCTTCGGCAGATCGATGACCGGAACTTCAGGAGGCAGGATGCTCGAGACCTTCACCAGGTTGATGTTGCCGATGCCGGCTGCGAGAAGCGCGTTGTCGAAGGCGTTGAGAGTGGTGCCGCCCTCGGCGTGACCGGCAGTCGCTGCAGCCATCGTCACCCGCTTCGTCATTCGCTCGCTCCTCCTCAACTTGAGGTTCTCGCCTCCAATCAGCTCCCGCTTGCGCGGAAAACAAAATCTTTCGTCAATTTACTGACGCTGCGAGCCAATGCAAGAGAAAAGTGCGTTCGGAGGACGTGCGGAGCGCGTTCGGACTGCGTCCGGCGGCTCTGCGGACGCCGCTCGGCGCGGCCTCACGGCGTCTGTCAGCGTCGTTTGTCGTCGCTGCGGCGTCGGTCGGCGTCGCCGCGCGTCGCTCGGGCGTCGCCGCGCCGTCGTTCGGCGTCGCCGTCGACTCGACACGTGCGACACCGGCGATCAGCGCGCCGAGCGGCGCGTGCGGCGCGGTCGTCGACGGTCGCCAACCCGCTACGCGCCGGGCTTCGGCGAGCGCGGCAGCCGTCACAACCGGCGTAAAACCACTCCGAGCAGCGTTTTTTTCTTGCAATGGTCTGAAACGGACCCTACAGTCAAGCAGTAATTGCTCGCGGCGAAGAGTTTTTTCGGCGCGAAAGTGCGGTGAACGGCGACGAGTAGCTCGTCGCAGGAGAGGTGCGGTAGATGGAATCGGACAAAGGAGGGTCAGTGGATTGAACGCTCTGGGAAGGCACCTGCTGCTCGAGTTGTTCGATTGCGATTCGGACGCCATCAACAATCTCGAGAACGTGAAGGGAGCCCTGGTGGAGGCCGCGAAGCGAGCTCAGGCCACCATCGTTGACGTCGTGTTCCACGAGTTCAACCCCTTCGGGATCTCCGGCGTCGTCGTGATCGCCGAGTCCCACCTCTCCATCCACACCTGGCCGGAATACAAGTACGCCGCAGTGGACATCTTCTCCTGTGGCGACGTGCTCCAGCCCGAGGTGGCCGCCAACTACCTGGTCGAGCAGTTCGGCGCCGAGCGCACCTCTGTCGTCGACGTGCAGCGGGGCATGTTCCTCAATTCGGCGGTGCCGATCGTCAACAAAGCGGTCGCTGTCAGTTGATCAGCCCCCAGTCCTATAAGTGGTTCTTCGAGCCCACGACGCCTGTCGAAGGCCACATGCACGCCATCAAGCGGACCATCGCGGAGCTTCAGACGAAGTTCCAGCACGCCGAGATCATGGAGACGCCGGCCTACGGCAAGCTGCTGGTGCTCGACGGGCGGATCCAGTCCAGCCAGGCGGAGGATTTCATCTACCACGAGGCCCTCGTCCATCCGGGCATGCTCGCGTGCGATCGTGCGCCGGAGTCCGGCCTGGTCATCGGTGGTGGTGAGGGCGCGACCCTACGCGAGATCTTGCGATATCCGAGCGTCCGCCGCGGCGTCATGGTCGACATCGACGGCGAGGTGGTCGAGCTCTGCAAGAAGCATCTGCCCGAGATGCACCAGGGCGTGTTCGAGGACTCCCGCGCCGACGTCCGACACGAGGACGCCCGCGCGTACCTCGAGCGGTCATCGGAGCGCTTCGACTTCATCACGATCGATCTCGTCGAGCCCCTCGAAGAGGGGCCGGCTTGCCTGCTCTTCACCAAGGAGTTCTACACTCTCGTCCGCGACCGGCTCACGCCTGGTGGCGCCATGACGCTGCAGGCGGGGATGACGAAGCTCGGTGAGCTCGACTTCTTCACGTCGATTCACCGGACGCTGCGTGAGGTATTCCCCGTCGTGGCCGCGTACCAGACGTTCATTTCGTGCTTCGGCACCCCGTGGGGATTCATCACCGCCACCAAGAAGGTCGATCCGCGAAGCCAGACGCCTCAGATGATCGACAAGCTGATCGCCGAGCGGCTGCCGACCTCGGGCCTGGGCTACTGGGACGGCCAGACTCACCAGCACGCGTTCAGCATCCCGAAACACATCCGCGCGGCGATCGACGCCCAGTCTCGCGTCGTCACCGACGCCCATCCGCTGATCGTCGCGTAGGAGCGTCGTCCTCGCGTCTGCCTCGCCTCGCCGGCGAGAGCTTCTGGCGTCGCTGGGAGTCTCGTTCGAGGTTGTCCCGAGCGATGCCGACGAGACGCTCGATCCTGTTCCGCTCCCGGAGGCGGCAGCCAGGCTCGCGCTCAGGAAAGCGCGGGTCGTCGCCGGCTCTCGGCCGGCTGGCGTGGTGCTCGGCGCCGACACGATCGTCGTCATCGACGGGCGTGCGCTCGGAAAGCCCGCCGATCCGGACGACGCGCGCGCAATGCTGCGCACGCTGCGGGCCCGCACGCACGAAGTGATGACCGGGATCGCGGTCGTCGACGCCGCGACCGGACGCTTCGCGGTCGACACGGTGATCAGCCGCGTGACGATGGCCGCGTACAGCGACGCCGCCATCGATGCCTATGTGGCGGGGGGCGAGCCGCTGGACAAGGCCGGCGCGTACGCGATCCAGGGCGGTGGCGAGGCGTTCGTGTCCGGGCTCGAAGGCTCGCGAAGCAACGTCATCGGGCTGCCGTTGGCGGCGACGGCCGCGCTGCTTGGGCGGTTCGGCGTGGCGGTCAGCGTGCCACGGACGGAGGCTTGACCCCGCGCCGCAGACCACCGCTCAGCAGTTCCTCCGGCGACGGGACCCGCGTGCTGGCGGGTAGCGGCACGTGGGCTCGAATCAGCGACAGCGTCTCGCGCACCTGGTCAACGGTCACCGCGCCGTCGACCAGATAGAGCGCACGGCAGGACTCGAGCCGCGGCTCGAAGTCCGCTGCCGGCGCGGTGATCGTGGCCGGCAGGCTCTCCGAAAGCGCCTGCGCGGTAGCCGTTGCGATCCGGCGCTCGGCGGCCACCACCGCGCGGTTGAACGCCGCAAGATCGCGATCACGCACGGGCCGGTCCGCGCGCATGAACACAGCGGCGTTGACCGTCGTGGTCCCCAGCGCTCGACCGACCGCGGCCGCAGAGCGCAGATCCACGAGCAGGTGCGCCTGACCCGCCGTCAGCAGTCGCGACGCAGCCGGCTCGCGCACGAGCGCTGATTGCACCTCGCCGGCCCCGATGGCGTGAGGCAGACCGCGCTCGCCGCGACTGAGCAGCGAGACGCGAGCCGAGCTCACGCCGGCGCGCGACAGGAGCCACGCCAGCCAGGCCTGCTCGGATCCGCCTGGAGCCGTAACACCGACGCGGGTGCCCGGAAGGTCCTCGAGCGAGCGCACGACGTCTTTCTCGCTGTCCGCGACCACCAGCGCGACGGGCGGCGCCGCCGTGAGGCCGAGCACGATCCGCGGCGCCTGCTTTGGCGACCGCGGTCCGAATCGAAGGATCGCGTCGAGCGACGTCGCGGCGAGGTCGACCTGGCCCTGCGCCAGCGCCTCGGCGGCGCCCGGCTCCGCTCGTGTCGTCTTGAGCGTGACTGTGAGGCCTTCCTTTGCGAAGTAACCTTCCGCGTCGGCCACGCGCAGGGGAAGATACTCCGATGACGACGTCGGGCCGCTCACCGCGAGTATCAGCGCCTGGGTCAGGATGACGACACCGAGCATTCGCTCAGCCCGTCCTGCGCTCTCGGCCTGGCGCCGCATTCCGGGACCGCCGCGCGATCTTACACGGGCGCGGCTGCTGCGAATCTATCGCGACCTCCTGCGTCGATTCGGGCCTCAGAGCTGGTGGCCGGGGCGCAGCCCATTCGAGATCGCGACCGGCGCGATTCTCACGCAGCACACCGCGTGGAGTCAGGCGGCGCGCGCGGTGGCCGCGCTGCGCGCGAAGCGGCTGCTCGCACCCCGCGCACTCGCCGAGGCGACGGACACGACACTGCACGAAGCCATCCGCCCGGCGGGAACCTACCGGCTCAAGTCCCGTCGATTGCGCGACTTCACGGCGTGGTTGCTCGAGCGCTTCCACGGACGGTTCGAGCGCATGCGCCGCGCCCCGCTCGACGCGCTCCGTAGTGAGCTGCTGGCCGTGCCCGGTCTCGGACCGGAGACCGTGGACGCGATCCTGCTCTACGCGGCCACTCGGCCGGTCTTCGTCGCCGACGCCTACGCCCGCCGCGTGCTGTCGCGGCATCGGCTGCTTTCGCCGCGTGCCGATTACGAGACGGCGCGCGCGTTCGTCGAGGGCCACCTGCCGTCCGATCCGGCGTTGTTCAACGAGCTGCACGCGCTGCTCGTGGCGGTCGGCAAGACGTATTGCCGCACCGTTCCGCTCTGCCTCGAGTGCCCGCTCCGCCGCGATTTGGCCGGTCGTCCGCCTCGCATCTGACGCCCGCGCGCCACCGCCGCCGCGGGCAGCGTGCCGCCGGCCGGAGTGGGCGGTGCCTCGTGAGAGCCGTGTCTTCTGGGTACTGCGTCGGATCCGCGTAGGAATCGTGGCACCAGGACGAGGCGCTACGCGTCGTCGATTTGCGTGCTCGAACGGGGCACCGCACGCCCCGGCCGGCGGCTCGTTGCGCACGACGGCGGTCACGCCGCGACGTCCAGGAGCAAGTCCGCGATGCGGTCCGCGGCGTCGGGCACGGCGAGGGCGCGCGCGCGCTCGCCCATCTCCTTGAGCCGCGCGGGATCGGCGAGCAGCTGCTGGATGCGCTCGAGCAGCAGCCCGGGAGTCATCGCGGATTGGGGCAGGATTGCGCAGCCGCCGGCTTTGGCAACCAGCTTGGCGTTGGCGGTCTGCTCGTCGCCGGCCGCGCCGGGCAACGGAATGTAGAGCGCGGGCAGCCCGAGCTGGCAGCATTCGTTCACGGTGCCGGCGCCCGCGCGACTCACGACGAGCGCGACCGCAGCATACACATCCGCCAGCTCGTCACCAACCCACGGACGCAGCGCGTACCGCGCAGCCAGCGTCGGCGTGAGCGCGGAGCGCCGCGACTGCAGCCATTCGCGGTCGCCCGTCGTCCGATTGTCGCCGCACTGATGCAGGCATTGCGTATGCGCCAGCAGGTCGACGAGCGTCTCGCCGACCGCGCGGTTGATCGCATGCGAGCCCTGCGCGCCGCCCGTGACGTACACGAGCGGCAGCGACGGATCGAAGCCGAGCTGTTCGAGCGCCGCCGCGCGGTGACCGGTGCGCAGCTCGGGTCGTATCGGATTGCCGGTCACGACGGTGCGCGCCGCCCCGAAGAACGCCGCCGATTCCGCGAATGTCACCGCGACCCGTCGTGCGACGCGCGCGGCGATGCGGTTCGCGAGCCCGGGAACGGCGGTCTGCTCGTGGACGACGACGGGAATGCGTGCGAGCGC
>DAIRVP010000030.1:37802-39140 GCA_036802765.1 Candidatus Rokuibacteriota bacterium | reverse complement strand
GGCGTGCCCTTGAACATCAGGTGCTCGAGAAAGTGCGCGATGCCGGTGGTGCCCCGTGTCTCGTTGCGCGAGCCGACCCGGTACCACATCTGGAACGAGACGATCGGACTGCGGTGGTCTTCTTGCAGAAGCACCCGCAGGCCGTTTTCGAGGGTGGCCGCAAGCACGCGGTCGCTGTTTTGCGCGGCGGCGCCGGCGGCCAGACCGAGCAGCAGTGTGGCGACGAACACCAGTCGGAGCGTGTGGGTTGGGCGCATCGGCTCGATTATACCGGCTGGTGTATCATCCGGGTTCTATGCGGCTCGGCCTCGCGGTGCTCGCCACGCTCTTCATCGCGACGGCGGCCGCCGCGGAGCCTTGCGCCGAGCCACTGGCTGCTGTGTTCGAGCGCACCTCGCCGGCCGTCGTGTCGATCCAGGCGATGAAGATCAACAAGGCGAAGCCGCAGCGGCGCTTCGAGACGATCGTCGGCTCCGGCGTGATCATCGACAAGGACGGCCAGATCCTCACGAACGCGCACGTGGTGGACGGTGCCGCGTCGCTGACCGTGACGCTGGACTCCGGCAACAAGGTGCCGGCGCGAATTCTCGGCCTCGATCCGGTCCTCGACATCGCGCTGCTTCGCGTGGACAGCACCGGCGCGCTGCCGGCCGCACGGCTCGGCGATTCGAGCGCGGTCAAAGTCGGGGAAGAGGTCGTCGCCATCGGCAATCCGATCGGTCTCGATCAGACGATGACACGCGGGATCGTGAGCGGGCTCAATCGGCTGCTGCCCGGGGTCTCCGACGAGCCGATGATCCAGACCGACGCGCCGATCAACCCGGGCAATTCCGGCGGGCCGCTCGTCGACCGCTGCGGCGGCGTCGTCGGGATCAACACGCTCATCTCGGAGGACGCGCAGTCCATCGGCTTCGCGGTGCCGATCAATGCGGCGAAGGCGATTCTGCGTGACCTGCGCGAACTGGGGCGCGTGGTACGGCCCTGGCTCGGGATGCAGGGCCGAGCCGTAGACGGCAAGCTCGGCGGCGTCGTCCGCCTGCCGGTCACACCTGGCTACCTGGTCGAGGTGGTCTACGACGGCTCGCCCGCCGATCGCGCCGGCGTCCGCGGCGGCAATCTGTCGGTGGTCGTTCAGGGCGAGGAGTATTTGCTCGGCGGCGACATTCTCACGGCGATCAACGGCACGCCGATCCGGAACCACTCCGACTACGTCACGCGCGTCAAGACGTTAAGGGTCGGGCAGCGCGTGAAGATCACCGTCGTCCGCGACGGCCAGCCGCGGGAGATGACACTGACGGTGTCCGAGCGGCCGCGCCTGCCGTCGGATCTCGCTGACTA
>DAIRVP010000030.1:0-37702 GCA_036802765.1 Candidatus Rokuibacteriota bacterium | reverse complement strand
CAGCCGTGGCGCTTCTCGGTCCCCCGCTCAGTTGTCGATTCCAACCGTTCGTGGCGCATTCGCTGCCGCTCGTCCGATTGGCCTGGACACTGCGCGCGCCGCTCGGCATCGTGAGCGCCAGCCGGCCGTTGCCGGCGTGGGGGCACCCAATGGAAGATCGGCCAATCGAAGCCCGGAGGGCGAACGTTTCGGTGCTCGGGCTACTGCTCGGTACCGGGCCGAGGTTCGCGCGCGACGCGGTGGGACCCGTTATCGTCTTCTATGTCGTCTGGCGGCTGGCGGGACTGACGCCCGCGATCGTTACAGCGACCGTGCTCGCGCTCGCGATTTTCGTCTGGGAGCGGCGTCGCGCTCGGACGGGGCTCGGCGCCGCGGTCGGCCTCACGATCGCGCTCACACAGGCCGCGGCCGCGTTCGCCACCGGGAGCGCGGTCGCCTATTTCCTGCCCCCCATCATCTTCAACGCCCTGTACGGCGTTGTCTTCATCGGGTCGGTCGTCATCGGGCGGCCGCTGGCCGGCGTGTTCGCCGGGGAGACGTATCCGTTTCCGCCGGAAGTAAAGGCCTCGGCGACGTTCCGGCGCGTGTTCTCACGTGTGTCCCTGGCCTGGGGCGGCTATCTGCTGCTCCGGAGCGCGGTTCGGCTGCTGGCCCTGTCGTGGCGTGACGTCGATCTGATCGTCCTCGTCAACATCGTGACCGGAGTGCCGTTCACCGCGGCGCTCATGACGTGGTCCATCTGGTACGGCGTCCACGGCTTCCGACGCAGTGACGAATGGGGCCACGCGCTGCGGCCAGCAACGCGAACCTGAATCGAGGCGCAATCTTGGCTCGACGCGGCGCGGGAAACGGCTTGATGCTCGCAGGAGCCATCGTGACGATTGTCGGCCTGGCGCTGGCGATGATGCACGCGCTCCACGTCCCTGGCTACTGGATCACGGTCGCGGTCGGCATCGCGCTGCTCGCCGGTGGCGCGATCCGCGCCCTCGCTCGGCGGCCAGCGTAAGCCCGATGCTGCCCCGTCCTGATACGATCCCCCCGTGAGCGAGCCGGATACGTTGCGACGCCTGACCTCGACGCACTGGTTCCGGGTCGGAGTCGCCGCCGTCGGCGCCGCGCTCATAATGACGGCGCTGTTCGCGCTCGCGGGACACAGCCACGTCTCGGTCACGCTGCAGAGCGCGCTCGTGCACGCCGCGGTCATGACGGTGCTCGTTTCACTCACGCTGCCGCGGCTGAGCAGTGCCCTTGCCGCCCGATCGGCGCCCACGCGCTGGACCGCGAAGCTCACCATCCTGGCGGCGTTGGCCCTCGTCGGCGCCGCGCTCGCATGCGGCGCGATCACGCTGCTCGGTCTGCGTCCGGCCGAGCCGCTCTGGCTCTGCTGTCGTCATGATTTCAGCATCAACCTGCTCATCACCCTCACGCTCGGCATCAGCATGGGACTGTACGATGCCCAGCGCCGCCGACTGGACGCCGTCATGACCGCGCTGCGCGAGCAGGAGCTCGAGCACGAGCGCGCGCGCAAGATGGCCCTCGAGGCGCGGTTGGCCTCGCTGGAGGCGCGTCTGCAGCCGCATTTCATGTTCAACACGCTGAACGCCATCTCCGCGTTGATCCAAGAGGACCCGAATCAGGCGGAGCGCACGGTGGAGCGGCTCGCGGCGTTGCTGCGCTTCGCGCTCGATGCCAGCGAGCGCGGCGTCGTGCCGCTGGAGCACGAGCTGAAGATCGTGACTGACTATATCGAGATCGAGCGCACCCGCTTCGGCCCGCGCCTTGGCTACGCGCTCGAGATCGCGCCCGAGGCGGCCGCCGGCGAAGTGCCGCCGCTGACGCTTCAAGTCCTCGTCGAGAACAGCGTGAAGCACGCGATCGCCCCGCGGCCGTCCGGCGGTCGGCTCCGCATCGAAGCGGCGGTGGACGGTCCTCGGCTGCGCCTGTCCGTGTGGGATGACGGGCCGGGTTTCACGGCCGACGCCATGCGGCCCGGCCGTGGCCTCGATATGCTGCGCGCCCGCCTCACCACGCGGTTCGGCTCGGACGCGAGCCTCGCGGTGGCGCGACGTGATGGCGGCACGCTGGTCACGGTGCTGCTGCCGCACGCCGGTCTGCGGTGACCACGCGCACATCGCTCCGCGCATTCCTCATCGACGACGAGCCGCTGGCGCTCAACCGGCTCGCCCGCATGCTGCAGGCCACGGGCCGTGTCGAGATCGCCGGCCGCGCCACCGATCCGACCGAAGGACTTGCCGCCGTCGCCTCGGCCTCCGCCGATGTCCTCTTTCTCGACATCCACATGCCGGGACTCAGCGGCTTTCAGGTGGTCGAGCGGGTGCCGCCGGGGCCGTCGATCGTGTTCGTCACCGCGCATGATGAGCACGCCGTTCGCGCATTCGAAGTGAACGCCGTCGACTACCTGCTCAAGCCGGTCGACCGCGCCCGGCTCGACAGCGCGCTCGATCGCGTCTGCGCGCGGCGTGCGCGGCCCGGCGGCGACGACGTGCGAGCCGCGCTCGAGCGCCTCGCGCAGCAGCTGCGCGCGGCGCCGTCGTTCCTCGAGCACCTGGCCGCTCGCACGCGCGACCGCGTGCAGCTCGTTCCGACCGCCGACGTCACGCACGTGCTCGCGAAGGATCGCGCGACGTACGCAGTCACGGCGACCACGCAGCACATGCTCGACGTCACGCTGGCGGGGCTCGAGCGCCGACTCGACCCCGCGCGTTTTCTGCGCATCAACCGCGGCATTCTCGTCAATCTGGCGTGGGTGGCGGAGCTGCGCACCGAGCTGGGCGGTCACCTGGCCGTTCGGCTCAAGGACGCCGCGCGCACCGAGCTGGCCGTCTCTCGCGACCGCGTTCGAGCGCTGAAGGACCGCCTGGGCCTCTAGTCCAACAGCCGCCGGGCCTGTCGGAACACTCCTCGCAGCATCGGCCTGGTGAGCTTGCCGGTGAAGGTGTTCTGCTGACTCGGGTGATAGCACGCGATGAGCGTGACGCCGTCGCCGAGGTCGCTCGCGGCGCCGTGCGCGAACACCGGACGCACAGGCGGCGCGGGATGGCCGAGCGCGCGACGCGCGCGGAGGTAGGCCTCCCAGCCGATCCTTCCCAGGCCAATGACGACGCGCACCCGGTCGAGCAAACGCAGCTCATCGAGCAAATACGGGCGGCACGCGAGGATCTCGGCGGGCAGCGGCTTGTTCGCCGGCGGCGCGCAGCGGATGGTCGCCGTGATGTAGGCATCGCGCAGCTCCAGCCCGTCGTTCGCATGCAAAGACGTCGGCTGGTTGGCGAAGCCCGCATGATAAAGCGCGTCGAACAGCCAGTCGCCGCTGCGGTCGCCGGTGAACATGCGACCGGTGCGGTTGCCGCCGTTGGCCGCCGGCGCGAGACCGACGAGCAGCAACCGTGCGCGCGGGTCGCCGAAACCAGGCAGCGGGCGCGCCCAGTAGCGCTGTCCGATGTAGCGTCGTGGCGGCGCGGCCGCCGTCGCCTCGCGATGCGCGACGAGCCGCGTGCAGCGGCGGCAGCGCACGATCCGTGCGTTGAGCCGCTCGAGCGCCATCGGGCTTTGCAAGGCGGCCGGATTGTGCCACGGTGAGTCTCATGACGCCATCGCCGCCGCGCGGACGCGGCCGTCGCGTCCCCTCGATCATCGTGCACGGCGGCGCCGGCGCGCCGCTCGAGAGCGCCGCGGAGTTCCGTCCGGGGATGCGCGCGGCCGTCGTCGCGGGCTGGGCCGTCCTCTCCGCCGGCGGTCGGGCGCTCGACGCCGTCGAGGCGGCGGTGCGCACGCTCGAGGATCACGAACGCTTCAACGCGGGCCGTGGCTCTGTGCTGACCGAAGCGGGCACGGTCGAGATGGACGCATCGATCATGGAGGGCGACCGGCTCGGGTGCGGGGCGGTCGCCGCGGTGAGCCGCGTCGCCAACCCCGTGACGCTGGCCCGCCGTGTACTGGACGACGGCCGCCACGTCCTGCTGGTGGCCGACGGCGCTCATATGTTCGCCCGAGACGTGGGACTGCCGGAGTGCGATCCGGCGTCGCTGATCACCGAGCGCCAGCGCGCGCGCCTCGCTCAACGCCTCACGCAGACGGCGCAGACCGGCCCCCGTGGAACCGTCGGCGCGACGGCGCTGGACCGACACGGCACCATCGCCGCCGCCACATCGACGGGGGGCACGTTCGGCAAGCGCCCCGGGCGCGTCGGCGACAGCGCGTTGATCGGCTGCGGCACGTACGCCGACAGCTCGCTCGGCGGCGTGTCGTGCACCGGGGACGGCGAGGCCATCATCCGCGTGGTGCTCGCGCGTCGCGCCCTCGACTACCTCAAAGAAGCGGATGACCCCGACTACGCGGCGAAGGTCGCTGTGGACCTGCTCGTGGAGGAAGGTCGCGGCGAGGGCGGCCTCATCTTGGTCGACTGGCGCGGGCGCATCGGCTATGCGCACTCGACGCCGCTGATGCCGGTGGGCTGGATGACGCCGGCGCTTGGCGAGCCGGCGCTGCCCTTCTGATGGACGCCGTCGACGTCGCCGCCATCGAGACGGCACGCCTGCGGCTGCGCGACGCCATCGTCGAGACGCCCTGTGCCTACTCGCAGACCCTCTCCGAGCTCAGCAACGCGCGGTGCTTCGTGAAGCTCGAGAATCTGCAGATGACCGGCTCCTTCAAGGAGCGCGGCGCCGCGAATCTGCTGCTGCAGCTCGGCGCCGACGCACGCCGCAGCGGCGTCATCGCCGCCAGCGCCGGTAATCACGGTCTGGCGGTGGCGTTCCATGCCCAGCGCCTCGGCATCCCCACCACCATCGTGATGCCGGAGTACGCGCCGCTCATCAAGGTCACCTCGGCACGTCGCTACGGCGCGGAGGTAATTCTCCACGGCGGCAACTACGACGAGGCCTACGAGCGCGCCTGCGCCATCGGCGCGGAGCGCGGTCAGCTCTTCGTCCATCCCTTCGACGACGCGCGCGTGATCGCAGGCCAGGGCACGCTCGGTCTCGAGCTGCTCGAGCAGCTGCCAGACGTCGACGCGATGCTCTTGCCCGTGGGCGGCGGCGGGTTGATCGGCGGCGTCGCGCTGGCGGTGAAGGCCAAGCGTCCAGACGTTCGGATCATCGGCGTGCAGTCGGCCGCGTTGCCCGCGATGTCGCGCTCGCTGGAGCACGGCGAGCGGGTGCGCGTGGACGCCTCGGCGACGATCGCCGACGGCATCGCGGTGCGCCAGGTCGGCCACCTGACGCTGGAGCTGGCGCGCCGCTGGGTCGATCGCGTCGTCACGGTGGATGAAGAGGAGCTGGCCAACGCCGTTCTGCTGCTACTCGAGATCGAGAAAACCGTTGTCGAGGGCGCCGGGGCCGCGCCGCTCGCCGCGCTGCTGAATCGCCGGCTGGATCTCGAGGGCCGCCGCGTGGCGCTCGTGCTCTCGGGCGGCAACATCGACGTGACGACGCTCGCTCGCATCATCGAGCGCGGTCTCGTCAAGGACGGCCGCCTCGTCCGTCTCGGCGTGGTGCTGCGGGACATTCCTGGCGCGCTGGCGCGGCTCAGCGCGGTGATCGCCGAGGAACGGGCGAACATCCTGCACATTCTCCACGACCGCGCGTTCTCGCCGCAGGCGTCGATCGGCCAAACCGAGGTCGAGCTGACCCTCGAGACATCGGGCCCGGAGCAGATCGCCGCCGTCAAACGGCGCCTGGAAGCCTCCGGCTACCGCGTCGAAGAACGCACCGCCGGTTGAAGTGGCTCGGCGAGCCCGGCGCGCGGCGCCTCAGCCCGGGAGCGCCGACGCGTCCGGAAGCGCCGACGCGATCACCGCGCGGGCGCGTTCGGCGAGGTCACGCGCCGCGGCTCGTGGATCGGCGTCGGCGTCGATCGACAGCGGCGGATGATACGTGATCGTGATGCGGCCGCGGCGCGGCAACCGACGGCCCGGCGGCCAGGACGCGTGGCCCCCCGCGATGGTGACCGGCAGCGCGGGAACCCCGAGCGAGGCCGCGAGGCGAAACGCCCCCATATGGAAGCGGCCCAGCGTGCCGTCCTTGCTCCGACCACCCTCAGGGAAAATCATCACGACCGCGTCCTCATCGACCAGCCGTCGACGCGCTTCGCGCACAGCGCCGGGGTCGCGGGCGTCGAGGTCGACGGGAAAGGCGCGGAGCAGACGAATGAAGCGGCCCAAGAGCGGGATCTGGAAGAGGCGTCGCCACGCCATGTAATAGACGCGGCGACGGATCGGGATCGTAACCAGCACCGGGTCGGCGAACGTCTGGTGGTTTGGCACGACGACGAGCGGGCCGTGCACCGGGATGTGCTCGACCCCGCGCAGCTCGAGGCCGAAGTAGAGACCTGACACGGCGCGGACCAGAGGCCGAAAAGCGTCGAGGACCGGCGTGCGCACGGCGCTAGCCTATCGAACTTCACCGTAAACCAAAAAAACAGGGCCGGGATCGCTCCCGGCCCTGCGGTGGTTTCGCTGTGAGCTCGGCCTAGTCGTCTTCGGCGCCGGCCTCGACTTCGACCGGCTCGAGCTCCTGATGATGCATGCGGCGCTCGATCATGTCCTGGCAGCGGACACAGGTCTGAACTTCCGGCAGCGCGCGCAACCGGGCGGCGGCGATCTTCTCGCCGCATTCCACGCACGTGCCGTACTCACCGTCGTTCAGGCGGTCGAGCGCGGCAGTGATGCGGTTGACCCGCTCCACCAGCAGCTCGCGTGTGGCGAACCCGATCTCGCGACGCTCGTTGGCCTGGATTTCATCTACCTCATCGGCGAACGCCCAACTGTGCCCAGAGGCGCCGAGGAGCTCCTCGAGAGCGGCCGAGCCGCCCATCTGACGTAGCCGACTTACTGCCTCGATAAGGTCTGTCTCCAGCCGTTTCCGGATGTCCATTGTCATCGCCTCCGTGTACTTCGGGGCCGGGGCAGGTGCAACCCCTATGCCGTACCTGAGACGCGTGACCCTGGGGGAAAGATTCACTGAGAAAACAGTAATCTGCGGTCCGACCACGGCTCACAGGCAGGCTCGGTGGGGACAGATTGCCCATCGACCGGTCAGTTCTCATAGCTGTGCTTGACACAACTGACCAGCCGGCAGGCAGGGTCCCCTCTTAACCCTCCTGGTCCTCGTACTTCGACTTGAGCGAAGCCACCACGGCCGGCGGAAGGGGCGGATCGACGTGGGGGGCCGTGGCGGCCCCCCACGTCAGCACATCACGCGCGCGCGCGCGTTGCTTCGATGGCGCCTTCTTCCCAGATGCTGTGCTTGCGGGTCTCCGGCATCACGAAGATCGCGATGAGGAACATGATCGCCGGCACCGCGATGGGATACACCAGCGCCCAACCCACACTGCCGGTCGAGAGGAACATCGACGTCGTCACGATGGGCACGAGACCGCCGCCCCAGCCGTTGCCGATGTGGTACGGCACCGAGACAGAGGTGTAACGGATGCGCCCGGGGAAGAACTCTGCCAGGAACGCGCCGATCGGGCCGTACGTCATGCCGACGTAGTTGACCAGGATGACGACGATCAGCACCGACATCCAGAAGTTGACGTTCCCGGGATTCGCGAAGTTGCCGAGCGCGGCGTAAAGCGGGTAGTACGTGAGCGACGCCAGCGCCATGCCGCCGAGGATGATCGGCTTGCGGCCGATCTTGTCCGAGAGCCAGCCCCAGAAGATCAGCGTCGGGGTGGCGATCAAGAGACCGACGCCCACGATGTAGCTGGACGTCAGCACGTCGAGCTTCTTGACGGTCTGCAGGAAATACAGCGCCCAGAACTGGCCGCTGTACCAGACGCAGCCCTGACCGAGCACCACCACGCTCGCGATGACCACGTATTTGAAGTTGCGGCTCATGAACGCTTCGCGCCAGGGATTGCTCGCCGTCCGTCCCCGCGCCTTGATGTCCTGGAAGATCGGCGTTTCACCAAGCGAGAGTCGGATCCAGATCGCGATCGCGACCAGGAGCAGCGAGATGATGAACGGCAGTCGCCAGCCCCAGTCGTTGAACGCCTCGGGGCCGAGCCAGGTGCGGATGCCGATGATCACGCCCAGCGAAACCACGATGCCGAGCGTGGGTGAGGTCTGCAGCCAGCCGGTGTAATAGCCGCGATGCTCGTCGGAGATGTGCTCGGCGACGTACGTGATGGCCCCGCCGTACTCACCACCGAGGCAGAGGCCTTGGATCAGCCGCAGGGCAAACAGGATGATCGCGGCCAGCAGCCCGATCGACGCGTAGCTGGGGACGAACCCGATGAGGGCCGTCGCGAGGCCCATGCCGCTCAGCGTGACGAGGAAGGTGTACTTCCGGCCCACCTTGTCGCCGAGCCAGCCGAAGAGAAACGCGCCGAGCGGCCGGATGAGGAAGCCGATTGAGAAAATCGCCACCGTGCTCAGGAAGGCCGCTACCGGATGGCTCTTCTCGAAGAACTTCACCGCGAGGATCGAGGCGAGGCTGCCGAAGATGTAGAAGTCATACCACTCGATGATGTTGCCGACTGCGGCGGCGATGACCACGCGTCGCAGTTCTCTGGGTGCAACCTTAGGTGGCGCCATGGGCCTCCCTTCGTGTCGAGCGCTCTGGGCTCACCGTCCTGGGTGTTCGAGTTGTCATTGGTGTTCGGCGCACCGCTGCGCCGAGTTGCGGCACAACATACCGGATTTCCATCCTATACGGAAGTTTCTGCGGGGCGTGGCCGGGCCGGTCGGGGCGTTGACGCGTTGCGAGGTCCAGCGCCCGATCCCGGCCCGTCCGCCGCCGACGTCACCGGCGCTGCTTGCGCGCGACGCCGGATTTGACCGCGGCCTCGGCGACCGCCGCCGCGACCGTCGGCACGACACGCGCGTCGAACATCGACGGCGTGATGTACTCCTCGCTGAGCTCGCTCTTCGCGACGATCGACGCCAGCGCGTGCGCCGCCGCGAGCTTCATCTGGTCGTTCACGCGCTTGGCGCGCACGTCGAGCATGCCGCGGAAGAACCCGGGGAAGCAGCACGAGTTGTTGATCTGGTTCGGATAGTCCGAGCGCCCGGTGGCCATGACCCGAACGAACGGCCCAGCCTCTTCCGGCTGGATCTCCGGCACGGGATTGGCCATGGCGAAGACGATCGGGTCGCGATTCATCGCCTTGATGTCCTTCAGGGAGACCACCCCCGGCCCGGACAGTCCGATGAAGACGTCGGCGTCGGCCAGCGCGTCGCCGGCACTGCCGCGCACACGCCGCGGGTTCGTGTGCTTCGCGAACCACTCCTTCATCGGGTTCATGTTCTCGGTACGTCCGGCGTAAATCGCTCCGGCGCGGTCGCAGCCGATGATGTTTCGCGCCCCTTCTTTCATCAGCAGCTTCGCCGTGGCGATGCCCGAAGCGCCGGCGCCGGTGATCACGATGCGGGCGTCGCCCAGACGCTTTCGGACGATCTTCAGCGCGTTGAGCAACGCCGCCAATACGACGACCGCGGTGCCGTGCTGATCGTCGTGGAACACCGGAATGTCGAGCGCCTTCTGCAGGCGCTCTTCGATCTCGAAGCACCGCGGCGCGGAGATGTCCTCCAGGTTGATGCCACCGAAGACGGGCGACAGCGCCTTCACGATCGTCACGATCTCGTCGACGTCTTTGGTCGCCAAGCAGATCGGCCACGCGTCGACGCCGGCGAATTCCTTGAAGATGAGCGCCTTGCCTTCCATCACGGGAGCCGCGCCGTTGGGGCCGATGTCGCCGAGCCCGAGCACCGCGGTGCCGTCGCTCACGACCGCGACCGTGTTCCCCTTGGTCGTGAGCGTGTAGGCTTTCTCGGGATCCTGGTGGATCGCCATGCACACGCGCGCGACGCCCGGCGTGTACGCCATGGACAGGTCGTCGCGCGTCTTGACCGGGATCTTGCCCTTGATCTCGATCTTGCCGCCGAGATGCATGAGAAACGTGCGATCCGAGACGTGCACGACTTTGGCGCCGCCGATCGCCTTCACGCGCTCGACAACCTGCTGCCCGTGCCGTTCGTCGCTCGCCTTGAACGTCAGATCGCGGATCAGTGTCTTCTTGCGGGCCTCGACGAGGTCGATCGCGCCGATATCACCTCCCGCCTTGCCGATGGCGGATGTGATCTTGCCCAGCATGCCGGGCTGATTGTCGATCTCGAGTCGGACTGTGAGCGAATAACTCGCCGTCGGAGCGTTGCCCATCTACCGCCTCCCTGCGTCTGATACGCGGCGAGCGACAGCCCGCCGAGTGGGCATGCATTCTACTCCAAGGCGTCAGGACTGCTAGTGCTCGCGAGCGGGAAAGGCTATTCGGTGGTGCCGCCGACGGACGCTGCGGCCGTCGTCGGAGCGACGGATCGTAGGACGAGCTTTCGCGCGTCGGAATCCAAGGTCAGCTGATAGTGGCTCAGGAATGTGTTGCCGAGGATTCCATCGACGCCCGGACCCGGGTCGTGCAGCACCACGGGCACGTCGGTCAGGATTGCTTCGCCGACCTCAAGCGTGGCGGCGACCGCCGAGGGTCCCCTCGTCCGGCCGCCAAGCGTCTGAAGCTCGACGGCCTCGTGGCCGGGAGCCGGTGCCAGTCCCGCGGCGCTCGCCAGCGTCGGACCAATCACGATGACGCTCGAGCCCGTGTCGAGCAGAAACCGACCACGCTGACCGTTGACGATGACCGACACGATCCACACTCCGAGCCCGGACTCGAGCGGCACGATTACCTGGCCGTCTGCGACAGCGGGCTGGAGCTTTGCCAGTCCGTCCCGAGCCTCACTGGCGACGCTCGAGGTGGGATCGAGCAGCAGCGTGACCTGGAATGCGTCCGCGGCTGAGGCCCGCAATCCGAGTGCGGCGAGCGCGCGACCGCGCAAATAGTGCAGTTCGGCGTTCCCAGGCTGCAGACTCACGGCCTGGCTCCACAGTCTCAGCGCCTCAGGATAATCTCGGTGCTCCCACGCGATCGTGGCGCGTATGTGCAGGTCTGCCGGCGAAAATGTCCCGCCGAAGACCAGCCACTGCCCCACGAGAACGCCGGCCAGGAAGCCGAGCACGCGACGCATGCGCCTTGCCATTCGCAAATGTCGTACCGTCGCTCGCGTGCGGATCTGCATGGCGTTGCGACGGTGTCAAAGCCCGTAGTAGGCTCGGCCGACAGCGCGCGGCGCTCGGTGTCGCGCGATCGTGAGTCTCAGCAACGCGTTGCAATCCCGGGAGGGGGCATGATCGACGTTAAGACGGCGGACCGCGAGCTCCAGACCTATATCCGGCCACAGACGTTTCCGGTGGCTATCCGGATGCTGCGCCCGGACGAGCCGATCCCCGACCGGGCCCGGCGGCCTGCACGCGACTTCAAGAAGCTGTCCATGAATTGCCAGGTCATCGACATGGCCCGGAGATACGGCTGGACGCTCGTCCTCACGCGTGACGACTCGATCTGCTCGCTCGGCATCGCCGCGCTCGGCTTCGAGAAGCCGACGCACCTGCACAACTCCGGCACCCTCTGTGAGGGCATGTACACAGAAACCAAGGAGGCCGGACAGCGGTCGGAGGCCGCCATCGACCGGTTCAAAGAGGGCGAGTTCGCAGCACTGCTCGTCGCCCCGCTCGACCGGGCCGCCTTCGAGCCCGACCTCGTCTGTGTCTATGCCAACCCGGCGCAGGTCATGCGGCTGACCCAGGCGGCCCTCTGGAAACGTGGCGGCAAGCTGGCCTCCGCCTTCGGCGGCCGGGTCGTTTGCGCCGACATCATCGTGACCACCATGCGGACCGACCGGCCCCAGGTGATCCTGCCGTGCTCGGGCGACCGGATCTTCGGGCAGACGCAGGATCACGAAATGGCCTTCACGATCCCCTGGTCGCAGATGGAAGACATCATCGAGGGTCTGCGCGGCACCCACGCGGGGGGTATTCGCTATCCCATCACCCAGTTCATGGAATACGAGGCAAAGCTCCCCCCGCGCTACATGGAAGCCAACCGCGTCTGGGAGACGGAGAAGGGCAAGGAAACGTACACGAACCGCGATCGCGTGGTGGCGGCCTACAAGCGCTCGTTCGCCGATCGTGTTCCCGTCTACCCGATCGTGGCGTCGTTTGCAGGCACGCTCGATGGTCTGTCCATCGAGGAGTACTGCACCAACGTCCCGAAGGCTATCACCGCGATGCTGCGTTACTACGAGCGCTATCAGCCGGACGTCGTGCTCGCGTACAACGACCTGGCCAAGGAGGCGGAGGCCTTCGGCTGCCGGGTGAAGTATTCCGACTACGTCGTTCCGTCCATCGACCAGCACGTGCTGCAAGACGACAAGGCGGCGCTCGCGAAACTGGCGATGCCCGACCCGTACAAGACAGCGCGGCTACCCGGCTTCCTCGAGCAGTGCGAGGCGCTCGTAAAGGCCAAGCCCCCAACGGCCATCGGCGCGGTGGCCGTCGGGCCGTGGACGATCGCGATGCTTCTGCGGAACCCCGAAACGATGCTGCTCGACACGTTCGAAGACCCGCAGTTCATCCACGACCTCATGCGCGTCAGCACGGATTTCTGCAAACTCTGGGGCGATGCCATCGCGAAGACCGGCATCGGGCTGTCGTTCTCGGAGCCGACGGCGTCCATCAGCCTCGTCTCCCCCGACAACTATCGCGAGTTCATCGCGCCGTATCACAAGGAGCTCGTCGAGCACTTCAAGGCCAAGAAGGTCGGGGTGACCACGCACATCTGCGGCACGACCTATCCCATTTTCGAGGACCTGTTGAACGTCGGCTTCACCACGATCTCGTTCGATCTCGATCAGCAGGCCGATCCCAAGCTCTACGTCGACCAGCTCGAGCGCTTCATGCAGGTCGCCCATGGCCGAGCCGTCGCCATCGGAAATGTCGACGCGACGAAGTTCGAGAAGACGTCGAAGGAAGCCATGTACGCCGACGTGAGGCGATGCATCGACACGGCGGCCCGTCACTCCGGGTTCATTCTGTCGACGTCGTGCGAGATCCCGCCCAACTCCGACCCCGAGATCGTCAAGTGGTTCATGGACGCCGCCCACGAGTACGGGCGCTACGACCGGATCTTCGGCTAGCTGTGCTGGCCGAGGTGATCCGGTCGCTGTATCGCTACAACGAATGGGCGAACCGGCGCATCCTCGACACGAGCGCCCGATGCTCGCGCGAGCAACTGCTGGAAGGCGGCGGGGCGAGCTTCGACTCGCTCCGCGACACACTCCTGCACACCATGAGCGCGCAGTGGGTCTATCTCGAGCGCTGGCACGGCCGATCGCCGCGCGCGATGCCCGCCGCCGACGACTTCCCCGACCTCGCCGCCATTCGCGCACGCTGGGTGGCGATCGAGCACGATACCGCCGCGTTCGTGGCGAACGTGGATGAGGCGGCCCTCGCGCGTGTCGTCGAGTACATCAACATGCAGGGCGAGCGCTGGGCTTATCCGCTGTGGCAACAAATGGTCCATCAGGTGAACCACGCCACCCAGCATCGCAGCGAGGCCGCCGTCATGCTGACGAAGCTCGGCTACTCACCTGGCATGCTCGATCTCCTCCATTTTGTCGATGTCGAGGCGGCGACGGTCCCGAGCCCGCGATGATCGGCGAATCTCATCCGAGGCTCGGCGGCGAGCGGCTCGTCACCGGCGCCGGGCGCTTCGTCGAAGACGTGCGCGTGCCGGGCATGCTGCACGCCGCCGTCGTGCGCTCGCCGCACGCGCACGCACGGCTGATCGGCGTGGACGCCAAGCGCGCGAGCGAGTTACCAGGCGTTCGGCTCGTGCTCACGGCGTCCGACGTTCCGGACGCGGCGGTCATTCCCAACCGCGTGCCGGCGCCGGCGGGCGCCGATCGCTACCTGCAGCCGGCCATTGCCCGCGGCGTTGTCCGGTACGTCGGCGAGCCGGTGGCGCTGGTCGTGGCCGATGATCCCTATGTCGCCCGCGACGCGGTAGAGCTGATCGATGTGACGTACGAGACGCTGCCGGCGTGCACGTCGGTGGCGGCCGCGATGGCGGCGACCGCGCCGCGACTGTTCGCCGGCACCGAGAGCAATAACGTGGCGACGATCACGATGCGGGTCGGGGATGCCGAGGCGGCTCTCGCCCGCTCGGTGGTCGTGATCCGGGAAAGCTTCCACTATCCAAGGCAGACGGCCGCGGCGCTCGAGACGCGCGGCCTCGTGGCCGTGCCGCCTGACCCGCGCGGCGGCGAGCTTCACCTGATCGGCTCGACGAAGTGCATCCACATCAACCGGACGATCCTGGCGCCGATCTTCGGCATTCCACTCGGCGCGCTGCGGCTGACGGAAGTCGACGTCGGCGGCGGCTTCGGCGTGCGCGGTGAGCTCTACCCCGAGGACATTCTCGTGCCGCTCGCCGCCATGAAGCTCGGGCGGCCCGTGAAGTGGATCGAGACGCGGCGCGAGAACCTCATGGCGGCCAACCACGCGCGCGAGATCACGTACGACGTCGAGATGGGCTTCGACGCCGAGGGGCACATCCTGGGCGTGCGTGCGGCGTTGCGCGCCGACATCGGCGCCTATGTCCGGACAGCCGCGCTGGTGCCGGCCGAGTTCGGCGCCGCGCTGTTTCCGGGCCCCTATCGCGTCCCGAGCTATGCCTGCGATCTGTGGTCAGTGGTGACGAACAAGACGCCGGCGGGAACGCTGCGATCGCCGGGCCGACCGGAGTGCAACTTCGTCCGTGAGCGGCTGCTCGACGCGGGCGCCGATCGACTGGGCCTGGATCCGGCCGAGCTGCGTCGCCGCAATCTCATTCGCGCGGACGAGATGCCCTACGACTGCGGGACGAAGTCGTTCGGCGTCACGACGGTCTATGACTCCGGCGACTTTCCGGCGCTGTTCCACGAGCTGCTTCGACGACTCGACTACCCTCGCGCGCGCGCCGAGCAGGCGACGATCAATTCGAGCGCGGGCCACCGCCGCGGCATCGGCCTGGCCGTCTATGTGGAGAAGACAGGCCTGGGGCCGTTCGAGACGACCCACGTCGAAGCGCTTGCCGACGGCCGATTCGTCGTCGACACCGGCGCATCGTCCATGGGACCAGGCCTCGAGACGGTGCTCGCGCAGATCCTGGGCGAGGCGCTCGGTATCCCCGCCGAGCGTTTCGACGTGCGCCACGCCGATACCGCGGCCGTCGAAAGCGGCGTGGGCACGTACGGCTCACGCGGGACGGTCACCGCCGGCAATGCCGCGCACGCCGCCGCGCAGAAGCTGATCGACGACGCGCGACGACGGGCCGCAGCGCGCTTCGCCGTCGCGGAGAACGACGTCACATACGCCGGTGGCGTGCTCACATGCGGCAGCGGCCGTGTGACACTCGCCGAGCTCGCGGTCGAGCGCCGCCTGGCCGCCGGCGCCTCATTCGAGGTCAAGAAGCTCACCTACGCGGGATGCGCTGCCGCGGTCGTGCTCGACGTCGATCGGGAGACCGGCGCCGTACATCTGCATCGCGTCGTCGTCGGCGCCGACGTCGGGCGTGCGGTGAACCCTGCGCTCGTCGACGCTCAGCTGGTCGGCGGCGTGGCGTTCGGCATCGGTAACACGCTGCACGAGAGCCTGGAATACGACGCGCTCGGGCAGCTGGTTACCGGCACGCTCATGGACTATGCGCTGCCCTATGCCGTCGACATGCCGCCGGTCGATAGCTTCTATCAGGAGGTGCGGGCGACGACGAATCCGCTCGGGCTGCGAGGTCTCGGCGAGTGCGGCAACCCGGGGCTCGGGGCCGCCATCGCGAACGCCGTCTGCGATGCGCTGGGCGCACGTGACGCCGCGTTCACAGCGCTGCCCGTTACCCCCGAGCGCGTATTCTCACTGCAGCGCTGACGCTCGTCCAAAATCAAAGGGCCGACCCTTCCGGGTCGGCCCTTGATCCCATCCTGAAGCAGCGCGCTCAGCGCTGCAGCTTGTCACCTGATACTCGCCTCGGACGGCGGGGCCCCAGCCCCGCGAAATCCGATAGGCCGCACTACCACTTCACGGGTTTGCTCGGACGGTGTGCGTATCCGCTCTCGCGGCCACCGCCCCCGGGGCGTCCGCCGCCCGGGCGACCGCCGCCGCCGGGACGACCGCCACCGCCGCCGCCGGTACGCGGCGCCTGCGGGTTGGACACCTCGACCGTGATGCGACGCCCGTCGAGCTCGCGACCGTTGAGCTGCGAGATCGCGTTCTGCGCCTCCTCCGCCGTTCCCATCTCGACGAACCCGAAACCGCGCGACTGTCCCGAGAACCGGTCCGTGATGACGGTGGCTGACAGCACGTTACCGCTCTGCGCGAAAAACTCGCGCAACCCCTCGCTGGTCGTGGAATAGGCGAGACCGCCGACGTACAGCTTGGACGCCATAGGATTCCCCCGAACTCTCTTCCGCTGTCGTGCTCGCCCCGCGAACCGGAAGAGTCGCGTTCTCGTCGGGGGCGAGGCCGGCCGATTCGCGGCCGACAGTCAAAATTTTACACGCGCCTTACCGAGGCGCAACCTCCAGGAAGCCAAACGCCGCTCAGTACGTGATGGCCGGAGCGGTGGACGGAGCCTTCTCCACCTCGGCCGAGTGCGGCGGGCCTGCCTCGTCTGGCCGGCCTGTGACAACGTCCGCCACCGACGACGGCCGCCGCACGCGCGCACGGTGGCGCATGTTGGCGGACAGATCGAGGGCGGTGACGACGAGACCGAGGATCAGCAGCGACGCGATGATCCAGCGCGCAAGCATCAATCGCAACGCTCGCAAGTGAGGTGCCACATGTGTCGCCTTCCAACCACCGATTTCTCGGAAGGCGGCGTGTTCGGAATCGTGCGCCGTCGGGCATTGCGCCTGGACGGTGGTGCCGCTGCGACGCTAGCGAAATTCTTCGGGCCGGATCTCGTAGCCGATGATCTTGCGGTAGAGCGTCTTGGGATCGATGGCGAGCAGCGCCGCAGCCTTCCCGCGGTGTCCGTTCACCCGCCGCAGCGTGACCACGATGTGCTGACGTTCCATCGTCTCGAGGCTCGCCCCCGGCACGCCGACCGGCGGCGGCGTCGCCGCCGATCCGAGCACCTCCGGGGGCAAGTCTCCGGGCTCGATCTCCTCACCGCGCGACAGGATGACGGCGCGCTCGATGGCGTGCAGAAGCTCGCGCACGTTTCCGGGCCAGCGATACGCCTCGAGCGCTGCGAGCGCGGCGGGGCTCAGTCGCTTGGCGCCGTACGCGGCGTTCGCCTCGATGAAGTACTGCGCCAGCAGCGCGACGTCCTCGGGCCGCTCTCGTAGCGGCGGCAGCGTCACGGTGATGGTGTTGATCCGGTAGTAGAGGTCCTGGCGGAACTCTCCCGCCTTCATCGCCTCCCCGAGGTCGCGATTGGTGGACGCGACGATTCGCACGTCGACCGTGCGCGGCCGCGTGGAGCCGACGCGGAAGAACATGCCCGTCTCCAGCGCGCGCAACAGCTTGACCTGGCTGTCGGGCTCCATCTCGCCGATCTCGTCCAGCAACAGCGTGCCGCCGTCGGCGAGATCGATCAGCCCCGGCTTGGCGGCGATGGCGCCGGTGAAGGCGCCCTTCTCGTGACCGAACAGCTCGGACTCGAGGACTTCGCGCGGCAGCGCGCCGCAGTGAATCGGCACGAACGGGCGCTGCGCGCGCGCCGAGCGCTCGTGGATCGCCTGCGCGATGAGCTCCTTGCCGGTGCCACTTTCGCCCAGCACGAGGACCGCCGAATCGGTCGGCGCTACGCGCTCGACGACACGCATGACCTCGTGCATGCGCGAGCTCTTCGTGATGATACCGGCGAAGGGCGACGCCCCGGGCGCATGCGCGCGCAGCGCCTGGTTGTCGCGCAGCAGTTGACCCTTCTCGGCGGCCTTCCGAATGACGACGTCGAGCTCCTCGATCTTCGTCGGCTTCGTCAGGTAGTCGTAGGCGCCAAGCTTCATCGCCTCGACGGCGGTCGTCACTTCCTGAAAGCCGGTCATCACGATCACTTGAGGATGCTCGGGAAACGCTCCGAGCTCGCGCAGGACCTCGATGCCTTCCTTACGCGGCATCTTCATGTCGAGGATCACGACGTCGTAGGCGGCGTCGCGCAGCCGCGTCAGCGCGGCCTCCCCATCGCCGACGCCCTCGACCTCATGCCCTTTGCGCCCGAGCTCGCGCACCAGCAACTCGCGCAGCCGGATCTCGTCGTCGGCGACCAGCACACGGATCGGACGGCTCATTCTGAGGAGTGCCTCCGTTGTATCGGTACGGCGATGCGAAATACGCTGCCCTTGCCGGGACGGCTCTGCACCTCGATGCGGCCCCCGTGATCGGCCACGATACCCTGTGCGATCGCAAGACCGAGCCCCGTGCCCTGCCCCGGCGGCTTCGTCGTGAAGAACGGATCGAAGATCCGGCTCACGATGTCGTCGGAAATGCCGGGCCCCTCGTCCTCGAAATCGACCTCGACTTCGTCGCGGATGGCGCGCGTCCGGATCGTCAGGCGGCCCTTGCCTTCCATCGCCTCGAGGCCGTTCGACGCGACACCGAGAAAGACCTGTCGGAACTGGCCTTCGTTGACGACCGTCGTCGGCAGGTCGTCGGCGAGCTCGGTCTGGAACTGGCTGGCCGCGAACCGCGACTGGTGTGAGAGCAGCTCGATCGTCTTCTGAACGACCCCGTTCAGATCGGTCGGCGCTCGGCGATCGCCCGGCTCGCGCACGAACTGCAGGAGACTGCCGGTGATTTCCTTGCAGCGAAACGCTTCTTCCTCGATCAACGTCAGATAGCCGCGAAAGTCGGCGAGCTCTGGGCGCTCGGCGAGCCCGCCCTCACCGAGCCTCGCCGCCAACGCCTCCGCGCAACCCGCGATCGTCGCGAGTGGATTGTTCAGCTCGTGCGCAACGCCGGCGGCCAGCCGCCCCGCGGTGGTCAGTCGCTCCGTGAGGAGCATCTGCCGCTCGAGCTGCTTGGCGTGCGTGACGTCGGCGACCAGCAGCACGATGTGGGCGGCGGCGCCGGCTAGCGGGGCCACGGTCAGCCGCAACACCCGCACTTCGAACCCCGCGGCGATCTCGTACTCCACCGTCTCCACTCGCCGGGTCGACACCACGGCACTGAGGAACGACTCGGCCTCGGCCGCGCGCGCAGCCGGCAGGAGCGACGCGAACGGCTTGCCCAGTGGCGCCTCGCCGAGCACACCGGTCCCCGCGCGATTCGCGCGCACGATGGCGAGATCGGCGTCGAGCACGAACACCCCGAGCGGCAGCGTCTCGAGCACCACCTCCACGAACCGCTTCTGCTGGTCGAGCTCACGGGTCCGATCGGCGACGCGCGCCTCCAGCCGCTCATAGAGGCGTGCGTGCTCGACGGCGATCGCGGCCTGATCGGCGAGCGCCATCAGCAGCTCGGCTTCCTCCGCCGAGAACTCGTGGACGTCGCGGCGAAACACGAGGATGGCGCCGATCGCGCGGTCGCCCACGCGCAGCGGCGCCGCCATGAGCGAGCGGAAGCCCTGTGCGCGTGGCAGCTCGGGAAACTGCACGCGCGGGTCGTTCCACAGGTCGGCGCTGTAGACCGGACGCCGCTCTGCCACGGCTTGGCCGGTGATGCCTTGCCCCTCCTGGATACGGATGCTCGACACCATCGCGTCGGGAAGGTCCAGGCTCGCGATCGACGACAGCACGCCATGCTCGTCGCGCATCATGATGCCGCACGAGGACACGCCGAGGACGGTGCGCGCCTGCTCCATGATGACGTGAATCGTGCGCTCGAGATCGAGGCTCGCGGTCACGGCGCGGCCCGCCTCGAGCAACGCTCGGGTCCCACGCGCGCCGCGCACGCTTTGCTCGAACAGCTGCGCGTTCTGGATGGCGATGCCGGCCTGCTCGGCAAAGGCCTCGAGCACGCGCTGATGATGCGTGGAGAACGCCGCCGGTCGTGTGGAAAACGCCGAGATCACGCCGAGCGACGTCCCGGCGACGCGCAGCGGCACGCACAGCATCGAACGGATCCCTTCGCGCTCGTCCACGTCACGCCGCGTGGAGCGCGGGTCGCGACGGACGTCGTCCACGCGGATCGCCTGCCCGGACTCGGCGCAGGAGCCCATCAGACCTTCGCCGATCGGCAGCGCGAGCGCGCGCCACTCTTCGGTCTTGTAGCCGTGGGCCGCCGCATGGATCAGATTCGTCCGCGTGGCGTCGAAGAGGCCGATGCCGCAGCCGGTGCTGCCGATGAGCGCGTTCACGGAGCCGCTGATTCGATCGAGCACGGATGCCACGTCGAGCCGCGAGGTGATCAGCTGGCTCGTCGTGTACAGCGCGGCCAGCTCCTCGGCTCGGCGGCGGCTTTCGTCCAGCAGCCGGCGCTGCTCGATGGCCGAGGCGAGCGGCTGCGCCAGCTCGGCGGTGGTCTCCGCGTCGCCGTCGTCGAAGGCGGCGTGCCGGGCGGCGACCAGGCTCACGGCTCCGAACACGCCACCTTGGGTGACCAGCGGCACGACGAGCGCCGCGCGCCATCCGCGCGCGCCGAGGGTCGCCCGGCTGGCGGCGGGGACGTCGGGATCCGCCAGATCGTCCACACGCACGGAGGCGCCGGTCGCGATGACGCGCTCGAATAGCGTGCGCTCCAGCGGCAGTCGCACGTCGCGCATGATGCCGCCCGGCATCGTGCGCGTCGAGACGTCGAGGACTGCGAACTCTCCGCGCTCCTCGTCCAGCAGCAGCACCGCGACGGCGTCGAAGTCGACGAGCCGCGCCAGACCGTCGGCGAACGCGCCCAGCACGGCGTCGAGCGAATGGCTTGTGCCGAGCAAGCGCGTGATCTCGGCGAGCAGCGTGGTGCGCAGGGCACGACGCTGCTGCCGCCACACGACGTCGATCGCGTGTCCAAGCGCGCGTCCGAAGCCCGCCGGCAGCGCGTCTCGACGCGGCGAACGACCGCGTCCGATCAACACCAGGCGGCCGACGCGCCGACCCGGCGTGCCGAGCGGCACGTGCAGCGCGAGGCGAGGCGCGACGGCGGTATCGGTGAGCGCGGCGACGACGCGTCGCGGGCCGACGGTGACGGTGATGGCGTCGGCGCGCTCGGGACGAAACTCGAGGAGACCGCCCGCGGTGCCGGTCAGCGCGACGAGGCGTCGCAGCACCAACCCGAGCGCCTCGTCCATCGACGACTCGGCGGCCGCAGCGATCAGGACGCTGGCGAACTCGCTGTTGAGGCTGGCCGGGGGGCGACGGCGGGCACTCACGCAGCGCTGCTCCGTCGGCTCATGGCGGCGTGAGGACTTTACCCGGCAGGCTGCCGGTGTGCTCGCCGTTCTTCACGACGAACCGGCCGTTGACCACCACGTGCTCGATGCCGTCGGGATAGCGATGCGGATCGTCGTACGTCGCGCGATCAATCACTCGTCTGGCGTCGAACACGACGAGATCGGCCCGCGCGCCCGGACGCACGACGCCACGATCCCGCAGGCCCAGGCGTGTCGCGGGGAGGCCGGTCATCTTGTGCACGGCCGTCGCGAGCGGGATCGTGCGCTGCTCGCGCGCGTACTCGCCGAGGACGCGCGGAAACGTCCCGTACGAGCGCGGGTGTGGCTTGCCCTCGCCCAGCGGCCCGTACGGCGCCAGCGAGCTGCCGTCCGAGCCGATCATGACGTGCGGATGAACGAGCGCGGCGCGCAGATCCCCTTCGTCGAGCTGGAACAGGATCATGTACGCGCGGCCGGCTTCGTCGACGATGAGCTCGATCGCCGCCTCGATCGGATCCATTCCGTGTGCGCGGGCGATCTCCGACAGTCGACGGCCCTCGGCGTCCTTGCGCTTGGCGCAGTAGGAGATCATCACGTTCTCCCAGCCGACGCGGCTCACGATGCTCTCGGCCGACGGCGACTCCACGGCAGCGCGCACGCGCGCACGCTCGGCGGGATCCGCAAGACGCTTGAGCATCGCGTCGATCCCGCCCTCGAGCGCCCAATCCGGAAGCAGCGTTCTGAGCGTTGTGCTGGACGCGGTGTACGGATACACGTCGGCGCGCACGTCCAGGCCCTCCGCGCGCGCGGCGTCGATGAGGGCCAGCGCCTTCGGAACGCCGCCCCAGTTCGGACGCCCGGCGGCCTTCACGTGGCTCACCTGCACTGGGAGGTCGGCGTCACGGCCGACGCGGATCGCCTCGCTCACCGCGGTCAACAGCGTGGCGCCTTCGCCACGAATGTGGCTCGCGTAGAAGCCGCGCAGGCGCGCGGCCGCCCGTGCAACGGCGACGATTTCCTCCGTCTCCGCGTACGAGCCCGGGGCATAGATCAGCCCAGTCGACAGGCCCCACGCACCGTCCTCCATGGCCTCGGCCATCAGCTTCTGCATCCTCGTCAGCTCCGCCGATGTCGGCGGGCGACGCGCGAACCCCATGGCGGCGATGCGCAGCGTGCCGTGCCCGACCAGGTGCACGACGTTGAGCGCGGTGCCTTCGGCGTCGAAAGCACGCAGATAATCGCCGAACGTCGGCCACTCGAACGTCATGCCTCGCGGTACGTAGAGCGCGAATCCGCGCAAGTCCTCGCGGAACTCCACTGACACTGGCGCGGGCGAGAAGCCGCAGTTGCCGACAACCTCGGTGGTCACGCCCTGGCGGATCTTGGATTCCGCGCGGCGATTCGCCCAGAGCCGCCAGTCGGAATGCGAGTGCATGTCGATGAAACCCGGGGCGACGACTTTGCCGGTGGCATTGAGCGTCGTGCCGGCGCGCTCTCGGCTCAGATCACCCACCGCCGTG
Organism: Candidatus Rokuibacteriota bacterium; assembly: GCA_036802765.1. Lineage (GTDB taxonomy): Bacteria > Methylomirabilota > Methylomirabilia > Rokubacteriales > CSP1-6 > AR12. The sequence continues at coordinate 14,996 of DAIRVP010000030.1, read as the reverse complement.
ATCGTCTCGTCGGTCACGCCGACATCGGCGCGGGAGCCCGGCGCGCCGGTCCCGTCGATCACCGTCGCGCCTTCGATCTTGAGGTCGAGCATTACCGATCCATCGTCGGCGCGGGCGCGGGATCGAGCGCGCGCTCGCACCACAGCGCCGCGCCAAGCACCCGCGTGTCTCCGCCCCGCGCCTGAACAAGCTGCAGCGCAAACGGCAGCCCGGCCTCCGACAAACCGGTCGGCAGCGAGATAGACGGCGCGCCGAGCGTCGACCACGGCTGGCAGAGCGAGGCGTCGCCCGTCCAGTCCAGACCCGCGGGCGCGGGGGCCGGCGCCGTCGGCGAGAGCAACGCGTCGTGTTGCGCCAGCAGCGGCGCGACGTCGTCGCGGACGCGCGCCCGGGCACGGCTGGCCGCCACGTATTCGATGCCGGGGCGCTTGAGCCCTCGCGCGAGCATCTCGGCCATGCCCGGGCCGTAGTCGCTGGCGTATTTCGCGAACGTCGGGGCGTGGTAGGTCGCCGCCTCGATCTCGAGCGTCACCAGCGCCGCATTCGCGAGCTCCGCAAAGGATGGCGGCAGGCGGACCTCCTCGACGCGCGCCCCCGCTTTGGCCAAGCGCTCGATCACAGCCTCGAGGTGTTTACGCAGCTCCGCCTCAGCGCGCGCGAACAGCTCGGACGCGACGGCGAGACGTGGTGACTCGATCGGCTCCGGCGTCAACGGGCGCCCGGCCATGATCCCCAACACGAGTGCGGCGTCTTCGACCGACCGCGCGAGCGGTCCGATGTGATCGAGCGAGTAGCCGAGGGGTACGACGCCTTCGAGGGGGACGAGCCCGTTCGTTCCCTTGAGACCCACCACGCCGTTGTACGCGGCGGGGCGAAGAATCGAGCCGACCGTCTGCGAGCCGAGGGCCACCGGCACCTCGCGCGCGGCCACGGCCGCCGCCGAGCCCGACGACGAGCCGCCCGGTGTGTGCGCCGAATTCCACGGGTTCGTCGTGGGCGCCGGATCACGATAGGCGAACTGCGTCGTGTGAGTCTTGCCGAGCACGACGGCGCCGGCCGCGCGCAGTCGCGCCACGCACGTCGCATCGCGCGCCGGCCGCGTATGCGCGAATTCGCGCGCGCCGGCGGTCGTCGGCAGCCCGGCGACGTCGATGATGTCCTTCACGCCGATCGGCACGCCGTGCAGCGGCCCCAGCGTGGTCCCGCTGCGCATCGCAGCGTCCGCCGCGTCGGCGGCGGAGCGCGCGCCCGCCTCGTCGACGTGGATCCACGCTTTGACCGTGGGATCGACAGCGCGGATACGGTCCAAACACGCGTCGACGAGCGCCGCCGACGTCATCTCCCCCGCGCGAATGGCCGCAGCCGCCGCGCGTACACCGAGATCAGTGAAGCGCATCGAGCACCTCCGCCACCACCTCGAACCGTCCGAACGACGGCATCAGATAGGCGCCGGCGTAGCGGCGCCGAACTTCGCTCACCAGCGCCTGCGCCATTTCGATCCCCGCACGCAGCGCTCCCTCGCCGGCCTCGCGCAGCCGCGCGCGCGCCGGGGCGGGCACGGTGATCCCCGGCACCTCGTTGTGGAGGAATTCCGCGTGTCGGAACGAATGGAGCGGCAGGATTCCGATCAGCACGGGCACGGTGATGCGCCCCGCGCGCGCGAGGAAGCGCTCCAGCGCCTCCAGATCGTAGACCGGTTGCGTCTGCAGCCACCGCGCGCCGGCCTCGATCTTGCGGTGCATGCGCTCGATCTCGCGATCGGCATCCTCGGCGGCGGGGTTCAGCGCGGCGCCGATGCAAAAGGCGGTGGCGTCGCCGATGGAGCTGCCGGTCGCGTCCAGCCCCTCGTTCATCCGCCGCAGAATCCCGATGAGTCCCACGCCGTCCACGTCGAAAACGGCGGTCGCATTGGCATAGTCTCCCGTGCGCGGCGGATCGCCGGTCATCGCGAGGATGTTACGGATGTCGAGCGCGTGCGCGCCGAGAAGATCGGCCTGGATCCCCATGAGATTCCGGTCGCGACACGTGAAGTGCATGTTGACGTCGAGCCCGGTGTGATCGCGGATGAGCAGCGCCGTCGCCAGGACGGACATCCGGACGCGACCGAGCGAACCGTCGTTGATGTCGACGATCTCGACGCCCTTGTCCTTGAGGAGCTTCGCGCCCTGCACGAGCTTGTCGACCGTGTGGCCTCGGGGCGGATCGAGCTCCACCGTCACGACGAACTCACGCGCTTCGAGCTTGCGCCCGAGCAGCGTCGGCGGCAGGGTCCGCGCGACACCGGGCATTTCGACGACAGCCGGCCGCGGCGCCGCCGCGCGCGCCACGACCCGGCGCGGCGCCGAGCTCCGCCGATCCAGCGTCTCGCGCATGGCCGCCGTGTGCGCGGGCGTCGTGCCGCAACAGCCGCCGACGAGCCGCGCCCCCGCCTCGACCATCCGACCGGCATAGTCGGCCATATAGCCCGGCGACGATAAATAGATGAGGCGCTCGCCGATGCGGCTCGGCAGGCCGGCGTTGGGCTGGATGGCGAGCGGCAGCCCGCCCCCCTCAGGCGCCATCCGCTCGAGCACATCGTAGAGCGTCGACGAGCCGACCGAGCAGTTGGCGCCAAGCGCCTGCACGCCGAGCGCGCGCAGCGTGCGCGCAACCTCGCCGGGCGGGCGGCCCATGAACGTCACGCCCTCGTCGGTGAACGCCATCTGCGCGATGACTGGCAGATCCGTGATGGAGCGAATCGCGGCCACGGCCAGCGCGATCTCAGTCAGGTCGGAAAACGTCTCGACGACGAAGGCGTCCACGCCGCCCTCAAGGAGCGCTTCCGCCTGCTCGCGGAACACCTCGCGCGCCTCGTCCGCGGTGACCGTGCCGAGCGGCTCGAGATACTTGCCCAGCGGCCCCATGGAGCCGAGCACCCACACGTCGCGGCCGGCCGACTCACGCACATCACGCGCGAGCCGCACGCCACGCCGGTTGATCTCGCGCACCTGCGCCTCGAGGCCGTGCACGGCGAGCTTGAACCGGTTGGCGCCGAACGTATTGGTCTCGATCGCGTCGGCGCCCGCGGCGACATAGTCGGCGTGGACGGCCTGCACCAGGTGCGCGTTGTTGAGATTCAGGACGTCGAAGCACGCGTCGAGCGGCACGCCGCGCGCGTACAGCACGGTGCCCATCGCGCCGTCGCAGAGCAGCGCGCCTTCGGCCATACGCTCGCTAAACGCGTGCGGCATCCCTGCGCCTCAGCGCGGCCAGCATTCGCGCGACGACTTGATCGACGCCCAGGCCGGCGGTGTCCACTGTGAGATGTGCGCGCGCGTAGTACGGCTCACGCGCGCGGTACAGCGTCTCGATCTCCGACGGGGACCGCTCGAGCATCGGGCGGCCGCCGAGGCGCCGGGCGCGCTCGAGCAAATCTGGCAGGTCGCCGCGCAGCCAGACGACGGTGCCAAGAGCGCGAAGCGCATCCATCCGGTCGTCACGACACGGCAGGCCGCCGCCGGTGGCGATGACGTCCGCCGACTTCAGGGCGAGCTCTGCCAACACTTCACCCTCCAGACGGCGGAACACGTCCTCGCCGGACTGGCGAAAGATGTCGGGGATCGAGCGGCCGTCGCGGGACACGATCATGTCGTCGGTCTCGACGAAGCAGCGGCCGAGGCGGCGCGCGAGCAGACGGCCACACACCGACTTCCCCGCACCCATGAAGCCGACGATCACCACGTTGTCGCCCGCCATGTCACGCCATCCTATCATCCGGAGCTGCGCGACTCCGTCGCACGCGGAGGTGCGCGACTCCGTGGCACGCGACGCGTGACGCCGCCGATGCCCGGCCGCCCGCGGGCGCGGGCGGCCGGGCCTGCGATCAGGCTTTGGCCCGCAGCGCGGCGAGCACGCGATCGGGCAGCAGCGGTACCTGCCGCACGCGGGCGCCCGTGGCGGCGAAGATGGCGTTGCTCAGCGCCGGCGCGATCGTGGTCGTGCCGGGCTCGCCGAGGCCCGTCGGATACTCCGTCGACGGCACGATGTGGACCTCGGTCTCGGGCACCTCGTTCATTCTCAAGACTTGGTAGTCGTGGAAATTCGACTGCGCGAGCGTGCCGTTGGCGATCGTCCCGCGCTCCTTCAGCGCGTTGCTCACGCCGAACAGCAGCGACCCCTCGATCTGCGAGCGCGCGCCGTCGGGGTTGACGACGATGCCGCAGTCCACGGCACAGACGATCTTCTGCACCTCCACCTTGCCAGTGCCGGGATCGACCCGCGCCTGCACCACGGACGCCGTCCACGTCGGAGTCTTCTTCTCCTGCGCGCTGACGCACGCGATGCCGCGTCCCGTGTTCGGCGGCAGCGGCGTGCCCCAGCCCGCCTTCTCGGCCGCAAGCTTGACGACGCGCGCGAGCCGCGGCGCGCTGCCGAGCATCGAGAGCCGGTATTCGACCGGATCGACTCCGGCGAGCTTCGCGATCTCGTCCATGAACGTCTCGACGGCGAAGAACGTGTAGTTCGGCGCCACCGCCCGCACGTAGCCGACAGGAATGCCGGTCTCGACGGGGACCGCGCGCACGATCTGGTTGGGAATGTCGTACACGTGGTCGGCGCCGTTGAGCGCGAACTGATCGAGGCCTTTCTTGTCGACGAAATCCGGGCCCCAGCGTTTCCCGGGGTGCGACGCGATGACGGTCTTCTCCCACGCGACGATCTTGCCGTCGTTCCCGAGACCGGCCCGGACGCTCTGCAGCGTGGCCGATCGGTAGAAGTCGCGCTTGAGGTCCTCTTCGCGGGAGCGGATCAGCTTCACCGGCCGCTTCACCTCGCGCGCGATCAGCGCGGTCTCGACCATGACGTCGGGCTCGAGCCGCCGGCCGAATCCGCCGCCGAGATACTGCTGGTGGATGCGGATCTTGGAGGCGTCGACGCCCAGCGTGGCGGCCAGCGTGCCGACGGCGAACGTCTGGAACTGGCTGCCCGTATAGATGTCGTAGGCGCCATCGGCGAAGCGGACGACGCAGTTCATCGGCTCCATCTGCATGTGCGCGACGTAATCGGTCGTGTACGTCGCTTCGTGCCGTCGCGCGGCGGCGCTCATGGCGGACTTCACGTCACCCTGCTCGTGCCACGGGGTCGCATTGGGGTCGTCCTTCGCCTGCGCGAACTTTGCGAAGATCGACTCGGTGCTCACGTTCGCGTTCGGCCCCGGATCCCAGGTCACCTTGAGCGCGTCGCGGGCCTTGACGGCGGCTTCGTAGGAGGTGGCGACCACCGCGACCAGCTGAGGCAGCGTGACGGTAGCGATATAGCCCTTCACGCCCTTCGCGGCGCTGTCGTCCACGGCCTTGCGCGTCGCGCCCTCCCGAACCGGCGGATAGACGACCTTGGCGTAGACCATGTTGGGCAGGAACGTGTCGATGCCGAACTTCGCCTTGCCCGTGACCTTCTCGGGAATGTCCAGACGCGGGATCCACTGACCGACCACGCGGTACTCGGAGGGCTTCTTGAGCGTGATCTGCTTGAGCTCGTCTTCCGAGAACGTCTTGGTGATCGGCACCCGCGCAACGATCTCGCCGTAGCGCAGCGCGCGCCCGCTCGGCAGATGGCGCACGACGCCGCGCTCGGCCACGCAGTCGGCGGGACTCGCATTCCAGGATTTCGCTGCGGCGTCGATGAGCGCGAGACGCGCCGCGGCGCCGGCGCGCGACAGCGTGTCGAACGTCCAGTTCACCGACCAGCTGCCACCCGTCAGCATCAGGCCGTACTTGGGATCGTTGGTCGGATAGTCGACGCGGATGTCTTTCCAGTCCGCCTCGAGCTCTTCGGCAACGATCTGCGCCAGCGCGGTGCCGACGCCCTGGCCCATCTCCGCTTTCGTGATGTGCACGGTGACGAGCCCATCGGGCGTGATCGTGAGCGCAGCGTTCGGGTCGTACGCGGCGGCCGCGTCGGCGGCGCCCGGACCGACGAGTGGGAAGCGGATCGTCAGCGCGGCGCCGGCGGCCGTCGCCGACGCGAGGAACGTGCGTCGCGTGAGGGATGTCTTCATGACCGCACCCCCTGCGCCGCGCGCTTGATCGCGCGCTTGATCCTCGGGTACGTCGCACAGCGGCAGATGTTGCCCGACATCGCGTTGACGATGTCCTGATCGCTCGGGTTGGGATTGCGCGCCAGCAGCGCGGCGGCCGACATGATCTGCCCCGATTGGCAGTAGCCACACTGCGGTACCTGCTCGGCGATCCACGCGACCTGCAGCGGATGCCGGCCGGCCGGGTCGAGTCCCTCGATCGTGGTGATCTTCTTGCCCGCCGCCTGCGCTACCGTCGTCTGGCACGAGCGAACGGCCTGACCGTCGAGGTGAACGGTGCACGCGCCGCATTGCGCGACGCCGCACCCGAACTTCGTGCCGGTCAGCTGCAGCCGCTCGCGGATCACCCACAAGAGGGGCGTGCCGGGATCGACATCGACCGTGTGTGATTTGCCGTTGATCAGCAATGTCGCCATGCGCGCCCCCTTCGTTGGAGGAAAAGGCAACGGTGTGGCGGGCAGCCTAGCACGAAACCGGCGACGGACGCGATGTTCAGCCGCGTCGCGGCTCGACCCAGAGCACGCGCAGCACCTCCCAGGCGCCCGCCATGAACGGCACCGCGACGAGACCTCCGATGACACCGCCAAGATGGAAGCCCGCCAGCAGGGCGACGAGCACGGCGAGCGCGTGCAGGCCAGTGGCACGGCCGACGAAATACGGGGCGAGTAGCTTGCCCTCGACGGTCTGACATCCGACCATGACGACCAACGCGAGGCTCGCCTTGACGAGGCCGTCGTTGAGGCCAGACAACACCGCCAGCACCGCGGCCACCGTGGCGCCTACGAACGGCACGACGTTGAGGACCGCGGCGAGGGCCCCGATGAGCAACGCGTACTTCACCCCGACGATCGTCAGCACGATCGCGATCAGCACGCCGACGAAGAAGCTCGAGACGACCTGGCCGCGAACGTAGCCGCCGATCCGGTTGAGGACGGACGGCGCCAGCGCCGTCGCCATCGCGCGGTGCTCGCGCGGTAAGAGCGCGAGCAGCGTGCGGCCCACCTCACGCGCGTCGATGACGAAGTAAGCAGCGACGACCAGGACGGCGAGCACCTCGAACGCGGAGCCCACGGCGCCCGTAGTCAGTCGCATGGCGTTGCCGAGGAGAAGCCCCGCAAGACCCTCGACCCTATCGGCCTGCGGCGACGGCAACGAGGCGCCCCATTGCCCGAGCCAGTAATCCAGGCTGCCAAGCCAGCCGCGGACGTTTTCGATCAGCTTCGGCATCTGGTCGATGAACTGGGACCACTGCTCGCTGAGGGCCGGCCACAGCAGCCGGCCCATCAGCGACAGCACGCCGGCGAACGCGGCGTAAACGCCGAGGACCACGAGCCCACGCGGCACGCGATAGCGCTCGCCGACGCGGGCGGCGGGAAGAATGGCCGCCGCGATGATGAGCGCGGTGAACAGCAGCACCCACACCTGCCACGTGGCAAGGAACAGCCACACCGCCGCCGCGACGCCGAGGAGTTGGAAGATCAGCGGCCAGGGCAGCCGAGAGGGCAGGCTCGTCATCGATGGACACTGCCGCGCGCCGGCACACGGCGATACGCGCAATCGCGCATCCAGCATCGCGCGCACTGGCTGAAGTAGTGATCCACGCGCGCGTGCACGCCCGCGCCGACGAGCAGCGAGATCGACTTGCCCGGCGTCATGAAGCACGCGGCGTTCAGCGTCACGTCGATCGCATCACCGGGGCACAGGCGGAACAGCGCGTGCTGCTCGGCAACGTCCCAGTCCGCGTAGCCCGGACTGATGCGATTCGTCACCGCGAGCCCCGCCGCGAGCCCCTGGGCGCACAGCACGTCGTTGACGTATTCGGCCAGGCTCTCGACGGCACCGGAGCCGACGCTGTCGAGCATGGACGCCAGCGGCAGCTCGCGCGACGCCCACAATGCGGCGACACGCTGCTCGAGTGCCTCACCGATCGTGACGACGCAGGCCGCGACGCGCTCGACCTGGCCCCAGCGCTCCGCGGTCCGCGGAATCGTCAGCGTCTCGCCGTCCGCCTCGATCGTGTCGCGTCCCTGCGTGCGCACACAGAGCCAGCGGACGACCGCGCGTGGCGCCATCAGCCGTGTGCCTTCAGCCAGCGCGTCGTCGAACAGCGCCCGGACGTCGGCCGAGGGAACGTCCACGCCCTTCTTGTACCCCTGGAAGCGCAGCACCTCGTCGGGATCGATGGCGAGCGGGAGATCGGCGAGGACCTGGACGTCCTCGGAGAGCATCACTTCTTGCGTCTTCGCACGACCCACACAGGCTCGCCTCCGGCGGGCGTGCCTACGGCAACGCCGAGCGCCGTCGGCTTCGCACGACCTCGGAGATCAGCCGGATATGTTCGGGGTTGGAGCCGCAGCAGGCGCCGACGATGTTGCAGCCGGAATCTAGCAGCGCGGGATATTCACGCGCCATCGCCTCCGGGCCGAGCTCGTACGTCACGGTGTCGCCCGTGGTGATGGGCAGGCCCGCGTTGGGATACGCGACGAGCGGCGCGTCCGTTACCTGGCGCATCTCGCGAATGATGACGATGGCACGGTCGGGGCCGCGGCCGCAGTTCATTCCGACCACGTCCGCGCCCGCAGCGAGGAGGTTCTTGGCCACCTCGGCCGGGCTCTCGCCCCACATCGTGCGGTCGCGATCGTGCATCTCCTCGAACTGGAAGAACATCGTCGCCATCACCGGCAGGTCGGTCACCGCCTTGCACGCGCGGATGGCCGCCGTCGCTTCCTGCGGAAACATCATCGTCTCGACCGCGAAGAGATCGACGCCGCCCTCCGCGAGAGCCTCCGCCTGCTCTTTGAAGGTCGCCTCGTAGTCCTCATCGGTGACGCCCTCGTCGAGCGCGTAGTCTTGCGGCAGCCGGCTCGTGGGCCCGATCGAGCCTGCGACAAAGCCGCCGCCGGGTGCGACGGACCGCGCGAGCCGCGCGCCCTTGACGTTGAGCTCGCGCGTTCGGTCACCGAGCTGATACTCGTTGAGCTTCAGGCGCGCGCCGCCGAACGTGTTCGTCTCGACGATGTCGCTGCCGGCGTCGAAGTAGCCTTTGTGGATGCCCGCCACCACGTCGGCGTGCGTATCGTTCCACAGCTCGGGGCACGCCCCGTTGAGCAAGCCGGCGGCGAACAGCATGGTCCCGTAGCCGCCGTCGAACACGAGGGTGTCGCCGCGCTTGACGCGCTCGACGATCTCCCAGCCCCGCGGCCTGCTCACGCCGGCACCGTCACGCCGAGCAGCGCCTTGGCCTTCACCACCGCCATTGTCGAATCCTTGGCGTAACCGTCGGCGCCGATCTCGTCGCAGAACGCCTGGCTCACCGGCGCGCCTCCGACCATCACCTTCACACGCTCACGAAGTCCCGCCTTCACCAGGGCGTCGATCGTGCGCTTCATGCCGGGCATCGTCGTGGTCATGAGTGCGGAAATCCCGACGATGTTCGCGTTGTGCTCCTGGACGGCGGCGACGAATTTTTCCGGCGCGACGTCGCGGCCCAGGTTGAAGACCTTGAAGCCCGCGCCCTCGAGCATCATGGCCACCAGGTTCTTGCCGATGTCGTGCAGGTCGCCCTGGGCGGTGCCGATGACGACGACGCCGTGGTAATCGCTGCCGGTGGCGGCGGCGGTGATGAGCGGTTTGAGAAGGTCGAGCCCGGCATACATGGCGCGCGCAGAGAGCAGGACCTGGGGCACGTAGTACTCGTTACGGCGGAACTTCTCGCCGACCACGTCCATGCCCGGGATGAGCCCCTTGAAGATGAGGTCCTTGGGGTCCATCGAGAGGCCGAGACCTTCACGCGTCTTGGCAGCGACGGTGTCCTTGTCGCCGATGATCAACGCTCGAGCCATTGTGGGATAGTCGAACTGCCCGCTCATGCCCCTCCCGCGTACGTTATCGTGCTCAGCCGAGTTCTAACACGGGGCCGTAGGCCGGGCAATCACTTCGCGCGGTTGCCGAGGTACTCGGCGACCGTCGGCGCGGAGTCGGGCTCGAGCGAGGTGAAGGTCACGCCCACCTCGTCACCGCGGCGCCACGCGATCAGCGCCTCGGCCACGATGGGCTTGGGCAGCGCGCCGCCTTCGCAGCGAATCTGCACGACCTGGCCGGGGGTCCACTCCTCCGGCACGCCGTGGAGCGCCATGCCGCCCTCGCTGATGTCGCGCGTGGCCACGCGGCACGTGCGCCCGTCGCCCGCGAGCGACAGCGTGGCGGCCGCGGCCAGCGTCGCGCGCGGATGCTTGCGGATGTTGTCCGGCAGGACCGCGTAGATCTTCACCGGCCGGGTCTTGCCCTTGACGGTGACGTCGCCGAGCTCCTTCGTGACGAAGTGATCCTTCACCAGTGCCCAGGTCGACTCGCTGATGATGATGTTGCTCTTGTAATCCTTGGTGATCGACTCCAGGCGCGCGCCGAGGTTGATCGTATCGCCGATGGCCGTGTACTCCAGGCGCTGCTTGGATCCGAGTGTGCCGACCACCGCTTCGCCGGTGTTGATGCCCACGCCGTTGCGGATGGCGATGCCGAGCTTCTCCTCCCAGCGCTTTGAAACGGCCAGCGTGCGCTCCTGGAACTCCAGTCCGGTGCGCACGGCCTTGATGGCGTGCTGCGGGTCCTCGAACGGCACGTTGTAGAGCGCCATCACGCAGTCCCCGATGTACTTGTCGACCGTGCCGCCGTTGCGGAACACGATCTCGGTCATCTCCGTCAGGTACTCGCGCAGCATCTCGGCCACCTGCTCGGGCTCCAGCTGCTCCGAGAGCGAGGTGAAGCCTCGGATGTCGGAGAACAGCACGGTCACCAGCCGGCGGCTCGTGGTCAGGCTGCCGTCGTCTTTGTGCCGCACCACCTCGCGGACGACCGCCGGCGAGAAGAACTGGGACAGCCGCCTGCGCTCGCGCTGCTCGCGCACGAAGTGCTCGATGACGGTGCCGCCCCAGCCCAGGACGAGCGCCACCGTGCCCGCCATCCCACGCATCCAGACGTTGAGGCCGGCGAAGCCGCCGAACGCGACGAGCGTGAGGAGCACCCACAACGCCGCGCCAGCCAGGAGCGCGCGCAGGGCGCGCAGTCGCACGACGAGGGCAGAGCCGAGCAGCGCCGCCACCACCGCGAGTGCGGTGGACACCCATTGCGGCACCTCGCGGATGTCGTCGCCGCGCACGAGCGTCTCGAGCGCGTTCGCGTGGATCTCGACGCCGGGCATGTCCCCGCCGCGCGCGAATGCCGTGCCGAACTGATCGTGGAACACCTCGCTCGTCAGGCCGACGAGCACGATCTTGTCCTGCCAGTAGTCATCCGGGATCTCGCCACGCACGACCCGGTAGTAGGACACCCATGGGTATGTGCGGACGCCACCCCGAAAGTTGATGAGCACCGACTGACGGTTGGGCAGCGGCGCCACACGCACGCCGCTCTTCGCGAGCATCGCATGCAGTTGCACGTCCAATCCGGGCAGACGCTCGGCGTCGAGTGCGATCCACAGCGGCACGCGCCGGACCTGGTTGTCGGCATCGGCGGGCATGTTGAGCGGCGCGACACCGGCCGCGCCGTGGCGGACGACGGGCACCGGCGGGTTGAGCATCGTGCGCGTGTAGAACGGCTGAATGTCCTCCGTGACCGCAGCACCGAGGATGACGTTGCCGGCATCGGTGACGGCGGCGCCGAGCGCCTCGTCGTCCGCGGACCCACGCGACGACGGCGTGTCGAACATGATGTCGACCGCGATCGCGCGCGGCTTGCCGAGGGCGATCGTGCTGATCAGCTGGCCGTGCAGAGCTCGCGGAAAGGGCCACTGCTCGTTGAGCTCGGCCATCGACGACTCGTCGATCGTCACGATGACGACCGGGAGCGTCGGATGGCGCGGGCCGCGCCATTCGAAGAGCTTGTCGAGCGACCAGTGCTCGAGCCCCTCGAGCCTGCCCCAGTACACCAGACCGACGACGGCCATGGCCGCCAGGATGCCGGCCAGGTGCTTGCGACCGAGGTCACGCAGCCATGGCCACCAATCGGTCATTGTCGACAATGTATGCTAGTATCGGCCGCGAATGAAGATACGAGTGCTCGGCGCCTATGGAGCCGAAGGACTCGGTCAGCGTCCTACGTCCTTCTTGCTCAACGACCGCATTCTCATCGACGCCGGCACGGTGGGAGGCGCGCTGAGCCTGCCCGAACACGCGCACATCGAGCATGCGCTCATCAGCCATTCGCACCTCGATCACGTGGTCGGTCTTGCCTTCCTGACGGAGACCCTCGCCTTCTCCGAGACGCGCACGCCCCTGACGGTCGCCAGCCTGGAACCGGTCGTGAACGGGCTTCGGACGGGTGTCTTCAACAACATCGCGTGGCCGGATTTCGCCCAGATCCCCGCCGAAGCTCCCGTGATGAAGTATCGGACGCTGGTGGAAGACGCTGAGCAGCGCGTCGGCGACACGTGGGTGACGCCGGTGCCCGTCAATCATGCCGTGCCGACGACGGGCTTCATCGTCCACGATGGCAGCACCGGCTTCATCTTCTCCGGCGACACCGGTCCCACTGACGCGCTGTGGAAGGCGGCGCGCGGCCTGCGTGGTCTGCGCGGCGCATTCGTCGAGTGCGCGTTTCCGAACCGGATGGCGAAGCTGGCGAAGGTGGCAGGACACCTCACGCCGGAGCTCATCCGCCGCGAGCTGGACAAGCTACCGGCGGACATTCCGGTCTGGATCTATCACGTCAAGCCCCAGTTCTACGACGAGATCGCCGAGGAGCTCTCTCACGTCGAACCCGGCCGCATCACCATCGTCGAGCAGGACAAGACCTACACACTGTAAATTTCACGCCCGCAGCGGCTCATTGCCCGCGGTCATCGTTTCGTTGTCTCCGTGTCCGGCACCAGCACCACGGTCTCGCTCGAGAGCTCCACACGCACGCGCTCGCCGATCCGAAAGACACGCCCTTCATGTTGCGGCGGCAGCTCGACGCGCACGGGGATGGCGGCGCCGATGTCGACCTCATAGAGCTGCCGCGCGCCCTCGAACACACGCAAGCTGACGACGCCGGGCAGCCCGGGGCCGCGGCCCATTGCCGCGTCGGTCATGGACAAGAGCTCAGGCCGCAACACCAACAGCCCGCGCCCACCGTCGCGGTACTCGCCGATGCCGGCGACCGGCACGCGGTGCCCGCCCTCCGTCTCGACGACGACGCCGAGGTCGCGCACTTCTACCACGCGCACCGGCAGGAAGTTCGCCGGACCCAACGCCTCGGCCACCACGCGGGTGCGGGGGTGCTGGTAGACGTCGGCGGGCTCACCGAGCTGCGCGATCTCCCCGTCGTGCAACACGGCGAGCCGATCGGACAGCGCGAGCGCATCGGCGGCGTCGCGCGTCACGTGAATGGTGGTGACCGCGAGATCGCGGTGCAGCTTGGCCAGCTCCAGGCGCAGGGTCTTGCGCGTCAGCGGATCGAGGTGCGCAAGCGGCTCGTCCAGCAGCAACACGCGTGGCTCGGGCGCGAGCGCGCGGGCGAGCGCCAGCCGGCGTCGCTGCTCCAGCGTCAGGTCGGGCGGCCGTCGATCCGGCACGCCGGCCAAGCCGAGTCGCCCGAGAACGATCTCGACGCGGCGCCTGATGTCGTCCCTGCTCATGTTCTGCTGTTCGAGGCCGAAAGCCACGTGCTCGCGCACGCTCATGTGCCGCCAGAGCGCGCCTTCCTGAAACACGTAGCCGATCGAGCGCGCTCCGGGCGCGAGGGCCGCGACGTCGTGCCCGTCGACCAGCACACGGCCGCCCGTCGGTGTCATGAAGCCGGCGACGGCGCGCAGCACATCCGTTTTGCCGGAGTGCGGCGGCCCGAGGAACGTGAAGAACTCTCCGTAGCGGACGTGGACGCTGATGCCCGTGAGTCCTGGCGGCACGCCACCGCGTGTGGCCAGCGTCTCGAGTCGGATATCGACGAGCGGGCGACTCACCGGTGCGCCCGCCGCGTTGATATCGGCCGCTGACCGGCGGCGCGTGCGAGCGGCACACACGCCACCCCGACCAGGCCGAGGGCGGCGTAGAGTGCGGTGGGCGCCGACCACGCCAGCAGCGTGGTGGCGAGCACGGGGCCGATGAACGCGGCGCCGATGCGCGCGGAGTTCACGACGCCGATGGCGACGCCTCCCCCCGCCTGCGCGATGCGGGCGACGGCAAGCGGAAACACCGGTGCGACGCACAGCACCTGAAGGAAGCGCAACGTGCCATAGACCCAGACGTTACGCGCAGGCGCCAGCGCGGCGACGAACAGCGACGAGAGCACGAGCAGCCCGGGGAGCAGCCGGCGCTCGGGCACCAGATCCGCGAGTCGCGAAGCCAGGACCGACCCCAACGCGGCCGCGACGGCGGAGGCGAAGATCACGAGACCACCAACCTCGAGCGTGCGATCGTCGGCGATGCCGAGATCGTGCAGCACCCGCGGGAGGATCGACGTGAGAAAGAAGATCTGCGTCGAGCCGCCGAGCACGATGCCCGCCACGGCGAGCACGGCACGCCAGTCGGGCCGCGCGGCCCCCGGCCCCGCCGCGGGTCCCTCCGCGGAATCGGGAACACCCCACCGCACCAGAGCGCCGCAGCCGAACAGGATGGCCGCTCCGACGACGAACGAGGCGCGGAATCCGAGCCGTGCGGCGGCGATGGCGCCGACGAGCGGGCCGATGACCTGCCCGATCGTCATGCCCGATTGGATCGCGGCGACCTGACGACGGACATCGCGCGGATCGTCGGAGCGCCCGGCGCTGACGAACGCGAAGGTCGACGCCGCGCCCGTCACACCGAGCACGGCGCGACAGAGGAACAGCTCGATCAGCGTGCGCGCGGCGGCCGTCCCGAGGAACGCCAGGCCCTGTGTCACCTGCACCACCGCGTAGAGCGTCGCGAACGTGTGCTGCGAGAAATCCTTGTGCAGGGCTTCGTAATCC
>DAIRVP010000029.1:0-39745 GCA_036802765.1 Candidatus Rokuibacteriota bacterium | reverse complement strand
GTGGCCGTACTGCTTCAGCAGCATCCTGGCGAGCGTCTCGCGATAGCGCGTGTGGGCATTGACGCGCCACGCGACCAGCATGTTGTTGCGGAAGTAGAAGAAGACGGCATTCGGTGGGATCTTGCCGTAGGTCACACCGGCGGCGGCGCGACAGCGCCGCGAGCCGTAGTCGACGGTGGGATCGATGACGTCGCACGACTGCGTCGGAATCCGGAACCGCAGCGTGTCTTCGGAGGCGCCCCATGGAACGTCACCGAAGCCCTTCGGCTCTTCCGCGTACGCGAAGGCGGCGACGGCAAGCAGTGCCGCGTAGAGCACGCCGGCGGCGATCTTCGACCTCACGATCAATGCTCAAGGCAACGTCCGCGCCAGACGCGGTGAGCCTAGAAATCGCGGAGTTGCGCCAGAGGCCATCGCCTGCCGGTGTCAGCGACGTGACGGCGGGTGCCCCCTTGTCAACCGGCGCGGTTACACGTCGCCGAGCCCGTACTCCTCCCAGCGCTCCCGCACACGCACCTCGTCCTCCGGCGCCGGCCGCACCGTCGGCGGAAAGCGCTCACCGCTCCATTCGGCGCGCCGCTCGAACTTCCAGTTGCGGGTCGCGTCGATGAGCACGCGATTCCAGAGGCCGGTACCGAGCTGCGCGACGTTGCGGTCTTCGAGCGGTGTGGAGGGATCGATCGGCGAGCCGAACGAGCCGGGAAAGATCACGATGCCGCCCTCGCCCGCATTCACGCGATGCGCGACCGCCCAGTCGATCTGCTCGTACGACGCGATGTCGATGTCGTCTTCGACCACCCACACGTGCTTGTACCGGTACTGAGCCGCGGCGTTGCCCCACAGCGCTGCGGCGATCTGCTTGGGTTGCCCCTGATAGTGCTTGGTGATCTTCACGCAGACGTTCACGCCGTTGGTGATCGGGTGAACGTAGACGTCGCGGATCCCCGGGATACCGGCGCCGGTAAGAATGTTCCACGCGATGGCGGCCCGCTGCACGGAGGACATCACGCTGTTCTCGCTGTACGAGCCCGGCAGCGTGCCCTCGAGACAGCCCTGGAAGATCGGATCGCGGCGGTGCGTGATGCACGTGATCTTCATCGTCGGCCGGAGCGTCGGCACGTCCGACACGTAGCCGGTGAACTCGCCGAACGGTCCCTCCAGCTCGTACGTGCTCGGGTCGTCGGAGATGACGCCTTCGATCACGATCTCCGCGGAGGCCGGCACCTCGAGATCGACGGTCTCGCACCGCACCAGCTCGGCGGGCTCGCCGCGGTAGCCGCCCATCACGTCCCATTCGCAGACGCCGGTGGGGATCGGTGAGCCCGCCAGGAACGGCATGATCGGATCCCAGCCGATGACGCACGCCACCGGCATCGCCTGACCCCGCCCCGCATATTTCACGAAATGGGCGCCCCAGTGCTGGCCGCCTTTGATCAACAGGAACGGCGTGGTGTTCTTCTGGCCGATCATGCCGCGGTAGATGCCGACGTTCATCACGCGGGTGTCGGGATCGCGGGTCACGATGCCGGAGAACGTGTGGATGTAGCGGCCGCCCTCGCGGAAGTTCCACTTCGGGACCGGAAACTCCGTCTGGTCCACGGCGTCGCCGCGAACCACGACCTCTTTCACCGGTCCGGTCGAGACCACGCGCGGCGTGATCGTCTCGCGATTCTTTTTCATCACGTATTGCACGAGCTCGGCGTTGCCGACGTCTCGGGGAAAGCCGAGCGCCAACGCGAGGCGGCGACGGTCGCCGAGCGCATTGGTCAGCACGCGCGTGCAGCGGCCGCCGCGATAGCCCTTGATGTTCTCGAACAGCAGCGCGGGGCCTTTCCTTTCCAGCGCGCGGCGCGAGACGGCGCCGATCTCGCGGTCCCAGTCGACCTCCGCGCGGATGCGGCGGAGCTCGTTTTCCTTCTCCAGCAGCGCGACCCACGCCCGGAGATCCATGAACCCCTGGCTCATCGTCGTTCTCCGTAGGCGGGCATCACCTCGTCCAGGAAGCGCCGCAGCTGGCCGCGCTGGTCCCAAGAGGTCAGGCGAAGCGCCATGTGACCGAGGCCGGCCGCAGCGTAGTCGCGCAGCTGCGCGGCACACGACTTGGGATCGCCGGAGATCGTCCACTGCTCGACGAACTTCGCGGTGAAGTTCGTCGAATAGTAGGCGTCGAGAAACTTCTTCGACTCCTCGAGCCCGGCCTGACGGTCCTCGTTGACGTTGATGTTGTGATAGAGCGCGCTGCCGATCGCCGCCGGGTCACGGCCTTCCTCCTTGGCCATCGCGCGGATGCGACCGAACTGCTCGGCGAACTCCGATGGGCTCAGCTTGTTCGTCATCCAGCCATCGGCGAATTTCGCGACGCGCCGGAATCCGCGCTCGACCACGGGCGCGGCGGCGCTGGCGCCCTGCTTCCACGTGAGCCCCGTCGGATTCGAGGCGATCCAGATGGGCAGTGGCTGTTGAACGGGCTTGGGCTGCAACGCGACGCCCTCGAACTGATAAAAGCGGCTCGCGTGAGACGCCTTGGCCTCGCCGAACAGCTTTCTGAGGATGACGATGCCGTCTTCCAGGCGTGCCACGCGGTCGGCGGAGGCGATGCCCATGACGGCGTGCTCCGCTGCCTGCGCGGCGTTGGCGCTGTCGGGGCCGCCGAGACAGACCGCGAGCCAGGCGCGACCTTCGCTGAGCACGTCGAGGCTCGCCCACTGCTGGGCGAAGAGCACCGGATGCCGGTGCACGAACGTCGCGAGACATCCGACGCCGAGACGGACGCGCTGCGTGATGCCCGCCAGCGCCGACAGCAGCGCGACCGACTCCAGCCGCGGCTTCGCGAGCAGGCTGTCGCCCACCCACACCGCGTCGAACACGCCGGACGCCTCGGCGGCCGCCGTCTGCTCGAGCAGATCGCGCGCCTTGATGGCGCCCAGCACCACGGCCCGATTGGCGAGAATGAGACCGAGCGTCTGTGCCATGGCTATCGCCCCCGATACTGTGGTGGCCGCTTCTCGACGAACGATTTCACGCCTTCCTCATAGTCGTGCGTGCTGCGCAGCCACGCGTAGGCCTTGCGCTCGAGCTCGAGCGCCGTGTCGAGCGGCGCATCGGCGCCGCGGTTGAGCACCATCTTGAGCGTGCGCAAGGCCAGTGGCGCGCGCTCGGCGAGCTCGCCGGCGAGCGCACCCACCGCCTCGTCGAGCTTGTCATTCGCGACGGCCTGAGTGATCAGCCCCCACGCCTCCGCGCGCTCCGCGCCGATGCGCTGGCCCGTCATCATGAACAGCTTCGCGCGCGTCATGCCGATCAGCCGCAACGCGCGCTGCGTGCCGCCCGAGCCCGGGATCATGCCGAGACGGACCTCGGGGAACGCGAACTCCGAGCGGAGCGTCGCAATGCGGAAGTCGCAGGCGACGGCCAGCTCGAGGCCCGCGCCCATCGTGTAGCCGTCGATCGCCGCGATCACCGGCTTGCGGAACCGCTCGGCCGAGGTGAGCGTATCGCCCCACATCTCGAGATCGGCCGGCGCGAGCGTGAGAAATTCGGCGACGTCGCCGCCGGCGCTGAAGGCCTTGCCGCCAGCGCCGCGCACGACGACGACCCGCACGGCACTGTCCGCCTCGAGCGAGGCAAAGATACCCGGGAACTCGTTGCGCATCGCGACCGTCATGGTGTTCATCTTCGGCTGGCGGTCGATCCACAGCGTCGCCACCGGCCCTCGATGCTCCACTCGGAGAAACTCGCTCACGTGCCTCGCCCTCCTTGGGGTGGCGTGCCCGCAATCATGGTGTGACTTCGGCGTACTGGCCGTCCCGCAGCAGACGGCGCAGGATCTTGCCCGATGCGGTCTTGGGAATCTCGCGCACGAACACCAGACGCCGCGGGCGCTTGAACGCCGCGAGATCGGACGCGGCCAGACAGAACGCGTCGAGCGTCTCAAACGTCAGGCCCGCGCTCTTCGACACGACGAACGCGACGACCCGCTCGCCGAGCCGCTCGTCGGGCTCGCCCACCACGGCCACGTCGCGCACCCCGGGATGGCGCGCCAGCACGTCTTCGACCTCCACGGGATGGATGTTCTCGCCGCCGCTGATGATCATGTCGTCCACGCGCCCGGCGACGTACAGCTCGCCCTCGGCGTCGAGCCAACCCATGTCGCCCGTGAAATACCAGCCGTCGCGCAGGGCCTTGGCGTCGGGCCGGTTCCAATAGCCCGCAAACGCCTCCTCGGACCCGAGGCTGGCGATGATCTCACCTTTCTCGCCCGGTGCGACGACCTCGTCGGGCCCGACTCGCCGCTCGGGGGAGGCTGTCACCACGCGCATCGTGCTGTGCAGGCCGGCGCGACCGGCGCAGCCGGGTTTCGCGGCGACGTCCGAACGCACGGTGAAGGTGTAGATCTCCGTCGAGCCGTAGTGGTTCACGAAAACGTCCGGTCGGAATGCGCGGACACAGTCCTCGGTCAGCCGCGCCAGCATCGGCGCGCCCGCGTACGCCAGCTTCCGGACGCTCGACACGTTCGCCGTGGCGAACCCGGGCGCATGGACGAGATCGTAGAACAACGTCGGAATGAGGTAGAGCGCCGTCAGACGCTCGCCCGCGATGAGCGCCAGCGCCGTCGCCGCGCTCCAGTCGGGCTGGCAGACGAAGCAGCCGTCGATCGCCGCCATGCTCGTGAGCGCGTGAATGCCCATCGTGTGATAGAGCGGCATCACGCCGAGCGTGCGCTCCTGCCAGGTGTAGCCGCACTGCACGACGTGCGCGACGGCGCCGGCCCAGTGATTGCGATGCGTCCGCGGCACGCCCTTGGGCCGGCCGGTGGTGCCGGACGTGTAGAGGATCAGTGACAGGTCACTCGCCGCCACGGTCGGCAGCAACCCCGGCCGGATCGCGAGCTCCTCGAACGCCAGCGCCCCGGGCGGACCGTCGCGGCCGACGGCCACGATGCGCACGGGCGCACCGTCAGCGGCTTCCGCCAGCGCGGCCGATGTGGACGCCTCGCAGAGCGCCACACGCGCGCCGCAGTCCCGCAGCACATAGCGCAGCTCGCCCGGAGCGAGGCGGAAGTTCACCGGGGTCGGTACGCCGCCCGCGAGCTGCAGCGCCCAGTACGCGAGCACGTGCTCCAGCCGGTTGCGGAGCACGATCAGGACACGATCGCCGCGGGCGACGCCGAGTCGCCGGAATCCCTCGGCCAGGCCGCGCGCCTTCGCCGCGAGCTCGGCGTACGTCAGCCGCCGATCACCATCGACGACCGCGTCGGCGTGTGGGCGCCGCAGCGCGGCGCGCTCGAGAAGGGCGGCCAGCGTCAAGGGGTGAGCAGGACCTTGCCCTTGTTCTTTCGATCGAGCACATGCTGGACGGCCGCCCGCGCGTCCTTCAGGGGAAACGCACGATCGATCACTGGCTTCAGGCGGCCGGCGGCGACGTATTCGAGGACGGTGCGAAGCTCGACGATGGAGCCGAGATTGGTGCCGACGATCCTGAGATTCTTGCTATACACGTGGCGCAGGTCGAGCCGGCCCCAGTGCGTGTCGTGCGAGCCGATCGACACCAGGGTGCCGAGCCGGGCCAGTGCATACGAAGAGCGCTCGAACGTCTCGCCGCCGATGTGCTCTACGACGACGTCCACCCCGCGCTTGCCGGTCCAGCGCTTGGCCTCTTCGACGAAATCCTGCGTGCGGTAGTTGACGACGTGCTCGGCGCCGAGCCCCCGCGCGAAGTCGATCTTGTCGTCGCTGCCGACGGTGGTCATCACGCGCGCCCCGATCAGGCGCGCGATCTGGATGGCCGCACTACCCACGCCGCTGCCCGCGGCCTGCACCAGCACCGTCTGGCCCGGCTTGAGCGCCGCCTGTGCGACGAGCGCGTGCCACGACGTGAGCATCGCGAGCGGCACCGCGGCACCGTGCTCGAACGAGATGGATTCTGGCAGCGGCAGGCAATTCGCCGCCGGCACGCGCACCAGCTCGGCATAGCCGCCGTCCTTGTGCGCGCCAAGGTAGCCGTAGCGCAGGCACACCGTGCGCTCACCGCGCACGCAGAACTCGCATGTCCCACACGAAAAGCCTGGGAAGACGATCACGCGCTGGCCAGGGCGCAGCCCGCCGCCGTCGACGGCCTCGATCGTGCCGGTTACCTCGCACCCGTTGATGTGGGGCAGACCTCCGGGCGGCGGAAAGCGGCCGTCGAGCAGCAGCATGTCCACGTGATTCAACGCGCACGCGCGCACGCGCACGACGGCGTGCGTGGCATCAGCCACGGGATCCTTGTAGTCGCCGTAGAGAATCTTGTCGCTGGCGCCGTGCTCCTTGAAATACGCCGCCTTCATCTAGAACGGCACCTCGGTGCGCTCGTCCTTCACGCGCCGCGCCTTGTGGTCCCAGCGCGGCAATGCTCCGGGCTCGGTGGCTTCGACCGCGACGCGAATGCCGAGCCCGACCCGCAGCGCGTCGCCGAGCTGGCTGCAGAGCCCGTCGCACTCGCGTCGCGAGAGCGACGGTGATGGATCGATGCGCACGACGATCTCATCCAGGCCTTCGCGGCGTTGGAACACGATCTGAAACTCGTCGACCCCGGCGAACGGCCGCACCAGCTCTTCCACGCGGCGCGGGTACACAATGATCCCGCGCACCTTTTTCATATCGTCCAGGCGCCCCAGCACGCCGCCTTCGAGTGCGAGCAGCGTGCGGCCGCACGGACACCGGCGGTCCGCCACCTGCACGACGTCGCGCGTGCGATATCGGATCACCGGCATCGCCTTGCGGTAGAGGCTCGTGAACACGAGCTCACCCCGTTCGCCCGGCTTCACCGGCTCACCGGCCTCGTCGAGGACCTCGGCCAGGCAATAGTCCTCGTTGACGTGCACCAGCCCCGCGCGCGCGTCGCACTCGAAGCCCCAGGCGGCGACCTCTGTCAGTCCAGGCAGGTCGTACGCCCTCGCGCCGAACGCCTGCTCGATCCTGGCCTTGGTGGCCGGGATGGACGCGCCAGGCTCCCCCGTGTGCCAGGTGATCCGCACCTTCGTGTCCTTCGCGAGGTCGATGCCCTTCTTCGCCGCCTGCTCAGCCAGGAACAGCGCGTACGATGGCGTGCAGCCCAGCACCGTGATCGGCCACGTCAAGAGCGCGTCGATGCGCTGATCGGTCGACAAGCCGCCGGCCGGGAACACGAGGCAGCCGAGATCCTGGGCGGCGTAGAAGCCGGACCAGTAGCCGATCCACGGCCCGTACGAGAACGCCGCCATGACCATGTCGGCGCGTCGAACGCCGAACGCGTGGAGCGCGCGCGCGTACGAGTGATAGAAGCCGTACCAATCGTCCGCGGTGTCCAGAAACGCCAGCGGTCGTCCGGTCGTCGCCGACGTCATGTGGATGCGCAGCACCTCGGCGAACGGCACCGCGAGGACATCGCCCCACGGCGGTTTCGCTGCCTGGTTTTCCTTGAGCTCGTCCTTGGTCGTGAACGGCAGGCGGCGAAGATCGTCGAGCGTCTTGATCGGCTTCGCCCCGGCGAGCTTGCGCCGATAGAACGGGCTGTGCGCTCGTGCGTGCGCGACTTGCTCGCGAAGCTTCCGCGCCTGGAGCCGTCGCATGTCGGCGCGCGACGCGCGCTCGAGCCGAGGCTCGAGGTAGCGGGAAGCCACGGACTACTTGCCCTTGAGCAGGTCGGCCATCTTGCCGAAGAATTTGTCGGCCATCATCTTCGACACACCGCCGAGCATTCGCTGGCCCACGGAAGCGATCAGTCCGCCGACCTGCACGTCGGCGCTGTACGCAACCCGCGTGCCGCCGCCTTCGGCGTCGCTGAGCGTGATGAGCGTATCGCCGCGAATGAAGCCCGGTCCGCCGCTGCCTTCTACCGCCATCTTGTAGGACTCCGGCGGCTTCTTGTCCGCGAGCTTTACTTTGCCCTCGAACGTGCCCTTCACGCCGCCCACGCCCACCTTCATCGTCGCCTTGTACTCGTCGGGACCTATAGCCTCGAGCTTTTCGCACCCGGGAATGGCTTGTCGGAGGCGATCCGGATCGAGAAATGCGTCCCACACCTGCTGGCGGGCCGCGGGAACCTGATACGCGCCTTCGAGCTTCATGCCGCGAATCTCCTTTGCGCGCGGTGACAAACGCGGGCTCGAATCGTACCACGGGCATGGGCGTTGCAGCCTACCGCCACGGGCCTCAACACACACGCCTCCGGCTCGGCCGAGCGCGTCGGCGGTTATTCCCGCGAGCTGGCTCGTCCCGCCGCGAGACTCGCGATGCGATCAGCAGCGACTGGAGTGTCGATGACGATCCGGCCACGATCCGGCTCCCACGCTTTCACGCGCGCGATGCCAAGCGTCTCGCCATCGGCGCCGAGCACGCCGACCAGCAACCCCACGGCGACGTCGACCAGCGCGTGACCTCGGCGGTCGTGGATCGGCACGCGCGAGGTCGGCAGCGCGGTCGTGGCGCCACGCGCGAAGTAGTCGCGCAGCATCTTCTCGCGATGTTCCCGGCGTCGCGTCGCCGTCCGGCGCACGACGGCGGGCGATGGCACCAGGCGGACGACGCGCGGTCGAGTGGCGGCTTCGAGCGCACGCGCGATCGGCTCGCTCTCGTCGCGCCGCTGCAAGACCAGCACGAGATCCGGATCCGCCGCGCGGATCTTCGCGCGCTTGAGCGCCACACCCAGTGGTCCTTCGACGAGTCCCCCGGTGTCGACCAGCACGCGGTCGAAGCCTGCGTCCAGCGCGCGGCGGACCAGCCGTCCCGTCGCCTCCGCCGTCTCGCGGATGTACCGCACGGGTGAGGTATCGCCGACGAACTCGAGCGCGAGAACTTCCGCGTCGGCGAGGCGGCCGAGCGGCCCAGTCACACGTCCGAGACCAACCGTGGTGGGCGGCCCGATCTCAGACTGGCCGACGTCGGCGTCCACGACGGCGACTCGTTCGCCGCGAGCCGCCAAGGCGCTGGCCAGATGCGCGATGAGCGACGTCTTGCCAGTGTCGCTGGTTCCCAAGACGAGCGTGACAGGGGCCTGCGCCGCCGCCTCGAGGGCGACAGCGCCGGCTCCGGCATCGCTCACCCGAGCGTGGCGATCGCCGCCTTCATCCGCGACAGTCCTTCGCTGATGAGCGCGTCGCTCGTCGCGTACGAGAACCGGACGTGAGCGTCGGAGCCGAAATCCAGGCCCGGCACGACCGCGACGCGCGCCGCCTCGAGCAGGAAGCTCGTCACGTCGAGCGAGCTCTTCAGCGTCGTGTACGCGTCGCCGCGGGTCCACGTGCGTCCGAAGAGGCCGGAGACGTTCGCAAAGGCGTAAAAGGCGCCTTTCGGCATCACGCACGACACGCCGGGCAACGCGTTGAGGCCGCCGATGATGAGCCGCCGTCGACGATCGAACTCGCCGGCCATCTTCGCGACCTCATCCTGCGGCCCGGAGAGCGCTTCGACAGCCGCCCACTGAGCCACCGACGCGGGATTCGAGGTGACCTGGCTCTGCACGTCCGTCATCGCGCGAATCAGCGCGCGGGGACCGGCCGCGTAGCCGATGCGCCAGCCCGTCATCGCGTACGCCTTCGAGCACGTGTTGACGACGACCGTGCGCGCCTTGATCTCGGGGCCGAGCGATGCGATCGAGACGTGGCGCCCTTCGAACGTCAGCGACTCGTAGCATTCGTCGGAGACGATCCACAGCCCGCGCTCGACGGCCAGGCCGGCCACCGCCTCGAGCGCGTCGCGCGAGAAGACGGCGCCCGTCGGATTGTTGGGACTGTTGAGCACGATGAGCTTGGTGCGCGGCGTGACCGCCGCGCGCAGACGATCGGGATCGAGATCGAAGCCGGTCGCCTCGCGCGTCTCGACCGCCACGGGTACGGCGCCGAGCAGCCGCGCCTGCTCCGGGTACGAGACCCAGAACGGGCTCGGCACGAGCAGCTCGTCGCCGGGATTCAGCAGCGCGGTGGCCAGGTTGTAGAGCGTGTGCTTGGCGCCGCACGACACGAGGATCTCGTCCGACGCGTAGTCGAGGCCGTTGTCGCGCTTGAGCTTGGCGCAGACGGCCGCGCGCAGCTCAGGAACGCCGCCGACCTCGGTGTATTTCGTCTGGCCGCGCCGCATCGCCTGCAGCGCCGCGTTCTTGATGCGCTCCGGCGTGTCGAAATCCGGCTCGCCCGCGCCGAAGGAGATGACGTCGATGCCGCGCGCCCGTAGCTCGCGCGCCTTGGCCTGCACGGCAAGCGTGGACGACGGCGCCAGCGTCTTGAGGCGATCGGCCAACATCACTTGAGGGGAAACTTGTCGGTCAGCCGCTTCTCTACCACGGGCGGGACCATGCCCGCCACCGACGTGCCGAAGCTCGCCACCTCTTTGATGAGCCGGGAGGCGATGTACGTGTACTTCTCGTGCGGCATGAGGAACACCGTCTCGACGTTGGAGCGCAGCTTGCGGTTCATGAGCGCCATCTGGAACTCGTACTCGAAGTCCGACACGGCGCGGATGCCGCGCACGATGCAGTCGGCGCGCTCGCGCGCAACGAGATCGATGAGGAGGCCGTCGAACGAGACGATGCGCAGGTGCGGGCCGACGCCGAGATTCGCCGTCGCCTCGTCGATCATCTCGAGCCGCTCCTGCACGGTGAACAGCGGCTGCTTCGACGGATTGGCGACGACCGCGACGATCAGCTCGTCGAAGATGGCGAGGCTGCGCTGGATGACATCGACATGGCCGTTGTGCAGCGGATCGAACATTCCAGGATAGACGGCGCGCTTGGCCACTCGATCACCCTCGCTCGGTCGCGGATTTCGACCTGCGCATCCTAGCCGCGCGCTCGAAAGAAAGTCAAGGCGCGCGGGCCTCACGCACGAGTGCCTCGAGGCTCTCGCGCACGCGACGGTGCGCGTCGAGCCGGGCCACGTACGCGGCCTCGCTCACGCCGCCCTTGGCGCGCATCACGCGGCAAAGTTTTCGGCGGTCCGCGGCGGGCCAGCGCGCGAGGTCTGGAATCAATGCGATGACGATCGAGAGTCGCTCGAACGCGCGCCGCTCGGGCCCGGGCCAGCGCCGCCAGTCGCGGACACCCAGCGCGCGCGCGACGCGCGCCGCCGCGTCGGCGGTGGCGGCGCGCCGATCGCCGTCGAATGCGCGCGCGATGTGATCGGTCACCAGCGCGGCCAATCGACTGCCCGTCACCGTGGCGCTCGGAGCGTCACCGTCAAGCGTGAGCACGAGATTCGACTGTCCGAGTCGCTTCAGCATGATCGTCGATGACCGATAGCCCGGATCACGCGCGATGCGAGCGCGCTCGGCGTCGGCGAGTCGCCGGACTTCCGGATCGATCGGACGGAAGCCGAGTTTCGCGTAGAAGTAGAAGGCGCCGGACTCGAGTGCTTCCGGGTTCGACTCGTCGATCTGCGAGCGATCGACGACGACGTGCCGCATGCGAAAGATCTGGTAGTAGACGCGGAGAATGTGACCGATGAGGTGCGCGGACTCGCCCTGACGGAACGACTCGAAGATGTTGAGCGCGAACTCAAGCATGCCGAAGCATCCCCAGCCTCCGCCGTAGCTGATCGGCATGCCGTTCTTGAATGCGAGATACGCGTAATACGCGTCGAGCGGCAGCCGGTCGTCCGGCATGAGGCCCACGAGAGCGACGCGCAATCCATCACCGGGGTCCGCCACCAGAACGTCATCGACGTTCGCGCTGGCGAACGCGTGAAGCTCACGCGCTCGCGTCGCCATCGACGCGCGGGCCGCTTCGACGAGCTCGCCCGCGAGCGCGCGGTCGGCATGGCGTGGTGTGGCAAGCGCGCGCCGGATTTCGCGCGGCAGCTCGATGCCGCTGCGGCGCAGCTCGGTGCGATGCCACGACGTCGGCACGTCGCGCAGGCGAAGCAGCGTGCGAGAGGGCGCGGCGCCGCGCAGGCGCCAGAGGATCGGCACCTCGAGCGATTCGAACAGCCACTCGCGAGCGTCCTGGGAGATCGACGCCGCGCCGAACAGGCGGAGCAGCACCTGGAGATCGCTGCGCCGCTCGGCGCCCGCCAGACGCAGCCAGCGGCGCCAGCCGAGCCCTCCCTCGGTGAAGGCCTCGCTCTCCGTCGGCGTGACGAGGAGCGACAGCGCCTCTTCGAGCCGCTCGCCGCCCTCGAACTTCGGCCATGCGATCGTCACGTCCCCCGGGAATCGTGTCGCCAACCAGCGCGTCATCGGCAGGCCGAACGGATAGTCCAGATCCGTGCCTGCGATGCCGGAGTCGTGCAGGCGCGCGAGTGCGCCCGATGTCAGCCGGCTCACGCGCGACGCGAAGTCCTGGAGCGCTTGCTCCGCCGCGTCTTGAACGGCGGCGTCGTCCGGATAGGCCCGCACGAAGCACAGCAGCTCGTGCAGGCGGATCAGCGTCGCGGCAGTGTTGATCGGTGTGCCGGTCAGGCGGGCCAGGAGCCGGAGCTTCTCGCCGCGCGCCGCGGCGCCGAAGCGCGACGCACACGCCGCAAGGGCGTCGACGAGCACGCGGGACTCGGCGCCGCGCTGGCGACCCGCGCTCACCTCGCGTCCGCGCCGCTCGTCGACGTCGGGTCGCCCGCGCCGGGCGCCTCGCGACGAAAGAACGTCAGCGTCGTCTCGCCGAACCTGCGTGCGCGAAACGCCGTCAGCCCGCCCTGCGATGCCGCCGGCGCGCGCTTGGTGAGGTGCTGCGCGACCACGACCGCGCCCTCGGCGAGCAGGTCGATTCCACCGAGGGCTTCGAGTGTGCCGACGACGTCGTCCGTGTCGTACGGCGGATCGAGGAACACGACGTCGAACCGAGCACCCTCTCGCCAGAGCGTCTGCAGTGCGCGGCGCACATCGTCGCGGACGATGCGGGCGGCGCGCTCCACCCCCAGCGTCGTCACGTTCGCGCGCAGCGCGTGCACGGCGCGCGCGTCGCGCTCGACGAACGTCGCCTGCGCGGCGCCACGCGAGAGCGCCTCGAGGCCGACGCCGCCCGCGCCCGCGAAGAGGTCCAGCACGCGCGCCTCGGGCAGCCAGGGCATGAGCGTGTCGAGCAGCGCAATGCGCACCTGGTCAGCCGTGGGACGCGTCGTCTCGCCGCGCGGCGTGGCGAGCCGGCGGCCCTTGTACGCGCCGGCGATGATCCGCACGCTCAGCCCACGCTGGCGAGGTCGAGCTTGCCGCGCCAACGCGTGAGCAGCGCCTGGCGCAGGCCGCGGTGCGCCGACTGCCGGAGCTCGGGATCTTCGGCGATGATCGTCTGCGCTTCGCGGCGCGCCTCCTCGAGGATGGCGGTGTCGCGCAGCAGATCAGCGACACGAAACTCCGGCAGGCCCGACTGACGGGTGCCGAAGAATTCGCCCGGGCCGCGCAGCTGCAGATCGACTTCGGCGATCTTGAACCCGTCGTTGGTCTCGACCATCGCGTCCACGCGGCGCTGCGCGTCCTCGCTGAGCCGCCCGCTCGTGAGGAGGATGCAATACGATTTCCACTCGCCGCGGCCCACACGCCCTCGGAGCTGATGCAGCTGTGAGAGGCCGAAGCGCTCCGCGTGCTCGATCAGCATGACCGACGCATTCGGCACATCGATGCCGACTTCGATGACGGTCGTGGCCACCAGCACGTGAATGGCGCCGGCCTTGAACGACCGCATGATCGCGTCCTTGTCCTCGTTCGAGAGCCGGCCGTGCAGCAGGCCGACGGTGAGCTCCCCGAACACGTCGCGCTGAAGGTGGCGCGCCATGTCGGTGGCCGCCTTGAGGTCGATTTGCTCGGACTCCTCGACGAGCGGGTACACCACGTACACCTGGCGACCGTCCGCGATCTGCTCACGCAGGAACGCGTAGATCGCCGCGCGCTTGCTCTCCGTGCGCGCGACGGTCTTCACGGGCTTCCGCCCCGGCGGCAGCTCGTCGATCACGCTCACGTCGAGATCGCCGTAGAGCGTCAGCGCGAGCGTTCGCGGGATCGGCGTCGCCGTCATCACGAGCACATCGGGCCGCTCGCCCTTGCCTTTGAGTCGGGCGCGCTGGTGGACGCCGAAGCGGTGCTGCTCATCGATCACGGCGAGGCCGAGGCGCTTGAATTCGACCGGCTCTTGCACGAGCGCGTGGGTCCCGATGACGCAGCCCACCTGCCCGGCCGCGATCGCCGCGCGCCGCGCCGCCCGCTCGCGCGGCTTGAGTCCCGACGTGAGCAGCGTGACGCCGATGCCGAGCGGCTCGAGCAAACGGCGGAACGTGGCGAGGTGCTGCTCGGCCAGGATCTCGGTCGGCGCCATGACCGCCGCCTGGTACCCGGCATCGACGGCGGCGCAGACGGCGAGCGCCGCCACCACTGTTTTGCCCGAGCCCACGTCGCCCTGCAGCAGCCGGTGCATCGGATACGGCGCCGCCATGTCACGGCGGACGTCGTCCCAGACGCGCTCCTGCGCCGCGGTCAGCGAGAACGGCAGGCTGGCGCGAAGTCGGCCGACGAGCTCGCCACGTGGTCGCATGGAGATGCCCTTCTCGCGGGTCGTGCGCGCTCTCAAGATCGCCAGTCCGAGCTGCAGCAGCAGGAAATCGTCAAACGCCAGCCGACGCACGGCCGCGGCGCGCTCGGCCTCGCTCCCGGGGAAATGCGCGCCACGCACGGCGTCGGCCAGCGGGATCAGCCGACGCCGCGCGCGCGCGGCGTCGGGCAGCGTCTCCTCGACTTCGTGCGCGTGCGCCTCGACGAGCCGCCAGATCAGCGAGCGCAAGGCCTGCTGCGGCAACCCTTCGGTGCTCGAGTACACCGGCACGAGGGCGCCCGCGTGGATGGGCTCCTCGTCGGCCGCCTCGACGGTCTCCCATTCCTGCACCTGCAACGTGATCTTGTCCTTGTAGCGCTTCCCGCGGCCGTGCACGATCATGCGCTGCCCGCGCTGCACGGCGCGCGCGATCCATGGGCGACCCCAAATTGTCGCGGTTGCGTAACCGCTCTCGTCGCGCAACACGATTTGCAGCGGATGGCGCGAGCGTCCAGGGGGCGGTGCGCTGATGGCGAGCACCGTCCCGGAGCACGTCGCGGTCTCTCCCGGACGAATCGAACGCAGGGGGGTGAACCGGGTGCGGTCCTCGTGACGTATCGGCAGATGAAAGAGCGCATCGGCGACGGTCACCAGACCCTTGCGCTCGAGCAGCCGGGCGCGGTGCGGGCCGACGCCTTTGACGAACTGCAGCGGCGTCATCAGCCCGGCGGGGGCGCGGGTTTGCCGGTCCGAAGTCATCGTGGTATAAAGCGTCGTTGGTCCCGGCCGTTCGCGGCGCGGGCTGTGCGGCGCGCGATCCGGCTCACGTGGTCCGCAATCCGATTCGAGGAGAAGTCATGGCTCAGCGGTGTGATGTCTGTGGGAAGGGTCCTGCCGTCGGCAACTCGATCAGTCACGCTCACAAGCTGACACGGCGACGCTGGTTACCCAACCTCGTCTCGATGCGGGCCCTGGTGGGAGGCCGTGCGAAGCGCATGCGCGTGTGCACGCGCTGCCTGAAGGCCGGCAAAGTCACGAAGGTCATTTAAGCACGGAAGCTCAAACGGGAGGGGGCGGTGCCCCCTCCCGAATGGTGACTGGTGGAGGGCCGCCACCCCCCACCGGTGTTGACAAGGTCCTTACTTCTTCTTCTTCTTGGTCGCCTTCTTCTTCTTCGCCATTGAGGTTTCACCTCCCTCCCTGTCGCAGAGTTCGCAGCGAAGCGCTGCTCAGTACCCCATCGCCTCGCGACGCAGATGTTCCGCCTGCTCGGCGCCTCGTGGCTGGTAGCCGACGAGATCGACGTAGAGCTGCGGCAAACTGACGACCTTGAGACCCGCCTTCTCGAGCACGCCGTAGAACACACCCGGGTCGTACGGCGACAGCAGATGCAGCGCGCCGTCGGGCTCCCCGGCAGGCCGTAGTCCGAGCGCCGCTGCCACGGGTGCTGGATCGCCCTCGACGTAGCAGTGCAGCGCGTTGAGCCGGGGCATCGGCGCGACCAGCGACAGGCCAGCGCTGAGCGTGAATGCGTAGCGGCGGCCCTCGGCAGTGGCGGCTCGAGCGACGTCGGCCATCAACCGTCGGTTCACGCGCTCCGGGACGAAGTACGAGGCGATGTCGTTTGCGCGATACGTGTAGGACTCGCGCCACGTCTCGAGCAGATCGGCCGGCTTGCCGAGATGGATCCGCTGGGCCTGATCGCGCTCCACCCAGCGCAGGTCTTCGAGCCGGCTGATGACGTTGTGCGAGTGACCCAGGCTGACCTCGGCCGCCTTGGCGAGTTCCTCGAGACGCCACGCACGCTGCGGCTCGGCCAGCAGGACGCGTACGACCCGTGTCGCGCGCGGCGCGAACAACGAGCGCAGCGGACGCGTGGACGGGCGGACGTTGCGCTTGCCTTCTTTTTCGATCAGCACGTGATCGAAGGCCAGATAGCAGTTGCCCGACAGATCCACGTAGCCGAAGTTGTTGTCCTTCAGGATGCGGGCGCTCTGTGGCCCGATATACACGGCCGCGGCGATGGGGTACGCCGTCGGCAGGTCGCGACGTACCTCAGCCAGCCGTGTCACGGCGCCGCGAATCTGCCTTGGTTGACCGAGCGAGCTGACCTCAACGACCACGACCCTCTCCGCGTCGCCCAGGCGAAATTTCACCGCAACATCGACGGGTTTGCCGGCGGCCCGGAGATCGGCGAGCTCCTCCCACCCCTTCGCCTTCGGAAAGAGCTCCCGCAGGCGCTGAGCCACTTGTCGCCGAATATCCCCGGTTTTCACCATGTTTCTCTTGCTCCCGGGCTTTCAGCATCTGCTGAAACAAGTAGAACAATTGAAAGTGCCTGTCAACACAAAAGTTACGCCGCACGAGTAGAACAGCTGGCAGGTTGGTGCTGCGGGCGATTCCTGAGAGCTACTCCTCGCCTTCCTCGATCCGGTGCATGGTCTCGTCGTCGAGACCGAAGTAGTGACCGAGCTCGTGCACCACCGTCTCCCGTACGATGTGGGCCATCTCCTCTTCGTCGGCCGCGTCTTCTTCGATGGGGCCCTGGTAAATCGTCACGACGTCCGGCAGTACGTTGCCGTAGGATGCGTCGCGCCGTGTGAGGTCGACGCCGCGATACAGACCGTACAGCGTGTCCGGCGGCTCGATGCCCATCTCCGCCAAGGTCGCGTCGTCGGCCCAGTCCTCGACCACAACCGCGATGTTCTTGATCTTGTCTCTAAACGTTCGCGGCAGGCTGCGCATCGCGCGCGCCACGAGGGCCTCAAACTGCGCCCGAGTCATGCGTCGAGTCGGTTGAACTGGCGAACCGGAGCGTCGAGATCGGTGCAGATGCACGGCGACGAGGGAAGACGCGACTGTCGAGGAGCGCCACGGCTTTGCCGGGGCGCTGCCGAGCGCGGGGGCCGGGGGAGTCCGAGGGGGGCATCGCCCCCCTCGGCCGAACTATCGGGGGCCATTTCGGGGCCCCCGATGGTCATAGTCCGCGGACGCGTTCGACATTGATCACATCCGGCACATCGCGAATCGCGGTCATGATGTCTTGCAGCTGACTGAGGTCGGCGACCTCGACCACGAAGTTGTTGATGCCGCGACGATCGTCGGTCACGGTCACCTCGGCCTTCGTGATGTTGCCGTTCTTGCTGCCGATCGCGCCGGTGATTTCCGACAGCAGGCCGGGGCGATCGTTGCCGATGTACACCGCGATGCGAACGGGCCGCTTGGCCGACTCGGGCGGCGGCGTCTCCTCGTCCCACTCGACGTTGATGAGGCGCTCGCGATCCAGCACGCTCTTGGCCACGGTCAGGCAGTCGCGCGCGTGAACGGTGAGGCCGCGGCCGCGCGTGATGAAGCCGACGATCTGATCGCCAGGCAGCGGGTTGCAGCACTTCGCAAAACGTACGAGCAAGTCCTCGACCCCGCGAATCCGCACGCCCTGGTCGGTCTTCGGTTGCGTGCCCGTCGACGGCGCGCGGGGGCGTTCGACGGTGGTCAGCGTCGCGCCGGGCGCCAGCTTGTTCAACAGCTGGTGAACGGAGGCCTTGCCATAGCCGATGGCGGCCAGCACGTCGTCCGCCGTGGGATAGCCGAGGTCCGAGGCCGCCCGGTGCATCTCTTCGCCCGTGAGCAGCGTCGCCGGATTGAGCCGGTACTTCTTCGCCTCGCGGTCGAACAGCTCACGGCCAAGCTCGATCGACCGCGCGCGCTCCTCGATCTTGAGCCACTGGTTGATCTTCGTGCGCGCGCGGGTGGATTTGACGAATTTCAGCCAGTCGCGACTCGGGTGCTGGTTTGGCGACGTGACGATCTCGACGATGTCGCCCTGACGGAGCGCCGTGCGCAGCGGAACGAGCTTGCCGTTGACCTTCGCGCCCACACAGTGTTCGCCGACCTTGGTGTGGACGGCGAACGCGAAATCGATCGGGGTGGCGCCGTCCGGCAGCGCCTTCACGTCCCCCTTGGGGGTAAAGACGTAGACCTCGTCGGGAAACAGGTCGACCCGGACGCTGTCGAGGAACTCTCGCGGGTCTTTCGTGTCGTTCTGCGTCTCGATGAGCTGGCGTAGCCACAGCAGCGACTCGTCGAGCTTGTCCTTGCCGGTCTTTTTTTCCTTGTACAGCCAGTGGGCGGCGATGCCTTCTTCGGCGATGCGGTGCATCTCCCAGGTCCGGATCTGGATCTCGACGGGATCGCCCTTGGGCCCGATCACCGTCGTGTGGAGCGACTGGTACATGTTGACCTTCGGCATCGCGATGAAGTCTTTGAACCGTCCCGGCACGGGCTTCCAGAGGGAGTGGATGACGCCGAGCGCGCCGTAGCAGTCGCGGACCGAATTGGTGATCACGCGAACCGCGGTCAGATCGTAGATCTCGTCGAACTCCCGCCCCTGGTCGTGCATCTTCTTGAAGATCGAGTAGAAGTGCTTGGGCCGGCCGCGGATCTGCGACTCGATGCCGACTTCCAGCAGCTTCTTTTCGATGATCGTGATGACGTGGTTGATGTCCGCCTCGCGCTCGAGGCGGCGCTTGGCCACGCGCTTTTGAAGATCCACGTACGCGTCGGGCGACAGCGTGCGCAGTGCCAAATCCTCGAGCTCGGCCTTGACCTTGGCCATGCCGAGCCGGTGGGCGAGCGGCGCGTAGATGTCGAGCGTCTCTTGCGAGATCTTGCGCGCCTTGTCCGACGCGAGGTAGTCGAGGGTGCGCATGTTGTGCAGCCGATCGGCGAGCTTGATCATGAGCACGCGCAGATCGCGCGCCATCGCGACCAGCATCTTGCGGAAGTTCTCGGCCTGGCGCTCTTCGCGCGACGAAAACGCCAGCTTGCCGAGCTTCGTGACCCCGTCGACCAGCTCGGCGATCTCCTTGCCGAATTCGCGCTCGAGGTCCGCCTTGGTGGCACCCGTGTCCTCGAGAACGTCGTGCAGGAGCCCGGCGGTGACCGTGGTGACGTCCATCTTGAAGTCGACGAGGAGGCTGGCGACCTGGAGGGGGTGGGAGAGGTACGGCTCGCCGGAGGCGCGTTGCTGACCGCGGTGGGAACGCTCAGAGAACTGGTAGGCGCGCTCCAGCACCGCCAGGTCCGCGCCCGGCTGGTACTTCGGAATCTCGTCGATCAGCGTCTGTAGCTGAGTCAAACGGCCGGCACCTCTGTGTAATCATGTGATTTTACGCGCTTCTCCGGCCTTTGCCACGGTTTTTTTCCGAACGCCCGTGCGGCCCTCGACATAGAGAGTCCAGTCGACGACGAGCGCGGCCGCGACATAGGTGGTCGAATACGTTCCGGTGATGACGCCCACGAAGAGCACGAATGCGAAATCTTCGAGCGTCTTGCCGCCGAAGAACAGGAGGATGGCCGTGGAAAAGAAGACGGTGAGGGCTGTCAGCACCGTCCGAGACAGCGTCTGATTGACGGCGTCGTTCATCTGGTCGGCGAACGGCCGTCCGCGCGCGCTGGTCTTTCCCCGGTTCTCGCGCAGGCGGTCGTAGGCCACGATCGTGTCGTTGACCGAGTAGCCGATGATCGTCAGCAGCGCCGCCAGCACCGGCAGCGAGAACTCCCGGTGCATGATGGAGAGGGCGCCCAGACAGACGATGACGTCATGGAAGACCGCCACGACAGCGGCCACGCCGCCCTTCAGATCGAAGCGAAGGGCGATGTAGAGCAGGATGCCGATCAGCCCGAAAAAGACCGCATAGATCGCCTGCCACTGCAGCTCTTTGCCGACCTGGGGGCCCACGAACTCGACACGACGGATCTCGGCTTTACCGAGCCCGGGCTCGTCCGCCAGCGCCTTCTCCACCTTCTTCGTCAGCTCCTCCGATGAGGCGGCGGTGAGCGGGGCGCGCAGGATGAACTCGTTCGTGCTGCCGAATTCCTGGATGATCGCTTCGCCCATCCCGATGCGGCTCAGCGCCCGCCGGATGTCGGCGACGGTCGGGATCTTCTCGAAGCGCACCTGGACGAGCGTGCCGCCCGTGAAGTCGATGTCGTAGCGCAGGCCCTGGGTGGCGAGCGAGACGATACCGATAAGCGTGATGAGCCCCGATAACAGATATGCCCACCGCCGGTTGCCGATGAAGTTGTAGTTCGGGTTGCGAAAGATCTCGATCATATCGAGATCGCCTCCACCTTTCGGCGGCCCATGTAGACGACGTCGAACAGCAGACGCGTGAAGAAGTACGCGGTGAACAGGCTGGCCGCGAGCCCGACGAACAGCGAGACGGCGAAGCCCTTCACCGCGCCCGTTCCGAAGTTGTAGAGGATCGCGGCCGTCACCATGACCGTGAGGTGTGTGTCGATGATCGTTCGCAGCGCGCGCGAAAAGCCCGCATCGATCGAGGCGCGCGCCGTCTTGCCCACACGCATCTCCTCGCGAATCCGCTCGAAGATCAAGATGTTCGTATCCACCGCCATGCCGATCGTCAGCGCGATCCCCGCAATGCCGGGCAGCGTCAGCGTCGCGCCGAAGGCCGCCATGCAGGCGAGCAAAATGATCAGGTTCAGCACGAGCGCCACGTCGGCGATGAGGCCTGACAGCCGATAGTAGATGAGCATGAAGACCACGACCGCGATCGCGGAGGCGATGATCGCGATCATTCCCTTACGGATCGAGTCGGCGCCGAGCGAGGGCCCTACCGTCCGCTCCTCGAGCACTGTGACCGGAGCCGGCAGGGCTCCGGCGCGCAGCACGATCGCGAGATCGCGGGCTTCGTCGACCGAAAACTGGCCGGTGATGACTGCGCGGCCGCCGGGGATGCGCTCGTTGATGCGGGGGGCGGACTGTAGAACGCCGTCGAGGACGATCGCAAGGTGCCGGCCCACGTTCTGCTCGGTGATGTCGCCGAAGATCCGCGCGCCGGTGGCCGTGAACTCGATGGCCACCTGCCAGTTGCCGGGTGAGTTGGGATCGGCGTTGACCTCGGCACGGGTGAGCTCGCCGCCAGTGAGCAGCGTGCGCTTGTTCACAACGTACGGGATCTTGCGCTCGGCCTTCGTCTGCTTGTCCACGCGACGCTGATAGAGGACCTCGTCGCCCTCGGGCACACGCCCCTGCACCGCCGCTTCTGCGTCCGCCCGCTCGTCTACGAGCTTGAACTCCAGCAGCGCGGTCTTCCCGATGAGCGCCTTGGCACGCTCCGGATCCTGCACGCCCGGCAGCTGGATCAGGATGCGGTCGTCACCTTGTCGCGTGATGGTCGGCTCGGCCACGCCGAACTGGTCGACCCGGTTGCGAATGGTTTCCACGCCCTGGCGCACGGCATCGTCGCGCAGCCGCGCGACAACGCGCGACTGCATCGTCATCGTGAAGCGACCGGCGGCCTGATCCTCGTTGCCACGATCGAACGTCTGGAACTCGCTGGCGACGCTGAGCGCGTCGTTCCACGATTGCGGCGACGCGAGCTCGACGACGAACGAGGCCAAACCCTCGCGGGCCACGCGCTTGACGCCGATACCGCGACGCTCCAGCCCGGCCTTGAAATCCTCCGCCGCGCGGTCGGTCTGGCTGGCGACGTGCTTGTCGGTCTCGACGCCGAGCACGAGATGGATGCCGCCCTGCAGGTCGAGGCCGAGGTTGATCGCCTTCTTCGGCGGATACAGGTACCAGAGCGAGCCCAACAGGACCACGAGGACCACGAGCGCACGCGCGCGAAGATTCCTAGGCATCCTTGTCGCCTTGCACCTCCACGACACGCCCGATCGCCGCTCGCTCGAACTCGAGCTTGACCTGATCGGCGACGCGCAGCGTGACGGTCTTTTCGCTCAAATTGGTGACGGTGCCGAACATGCCACTCGTCGTGACGACCTTGTCGCCGCGCTTGATCGCCGACAGCATCCGCTCGCGCTCCTGCTTCTGCTTCTGCTGAGGCCGGATCATGAGGAAGTAGAAGATGGCGAACATCGCGCCGAACATCACGAGCGTGGGCATCAGCTGCGACGCGCCGCCGGCACCACCGCCCGGCGTGGGCGCCATCGCCCACGCAACATCGGGGAAGAAAAGGCTCATAGGCACGTCAGGATACCCGATAGTCCTGTAAAAACCGAGCACGGAACGCCTCGAACGCGCGCGCGGCGATGGCCTCTCGCATCGCCGCCATGAGCGAGAGGTAGAAGCGCACGTTGTGCAGGGTGAGCAGCCGGTACGCGAGCAGCTCCTCCGTGACGAACAGATGTCTGAGATACGCCCGTGAGAACGTGCGGCACGTGTAACAGTCGCAGGCGGCGTCGAGCGGCGTCGCGTCGCGGGTCCAGCGCGCCTGCTTGATCGTCACCGGTCCCGCCGACGTGAACGCCTGGCCGTTACGCGCGTTGCGCGTCGGCAGCACGCAGTCGAACATGTCGACACCACACGCCACCGACTCGACGAGATCCTCCGGCTTGCCGATGCCCATGAGATAACGCGGCCGATCCGACGGCAGCGCGCCGGCGACGCGCGCCGTGAGCTCGAGCATCGTCGGCTTGGGCTCGCCGGTGGCCATGCCGCCGATGGCATAGCCGTCGAAGCCGAGCGCCACCGTAAGGTCGACGGCCTCATCCCGCAAGTCCTGGTATGCGCCGCCCTGCACGATGCCGAACAGCGCCTGGCCGTCAGAACCGGCGGCATGTGCGGCACGCGCGCGCTCGGCCCAGCGCACCGTCAGGGCCAGCGAGCGCGCCGTGGCGTGGTGCGTCGCGGGATACGCGAGACACTCGTCCAGCGGCATCGTGATGTCGGCGCCGAGCGCGCGCTGGATGTCGACGACCGACTCGGGGGACAGAAATCGCGTGCTGCCATCGAGTGGGGCTCGGAACTCTACGCCGTCATCGGTGATCTTGCGGATCTTCGCGAGGCTGAACACCTGGAACCCCCCGGAGTCCGTCAGAATCGCGCCGCGCCACCCCATGAACCGATGCAGCCCGCCCAGCTCGCGGACGACGTCGGGCCCCGGACGTAACAACAGATGATAGGTGTTGCCGAGCACGATCTGGGCGCCGGCGCCCTCGAGATCGTCGGGCGTGAGCGTCTTGACCGTGGCCTGCGTTCCGACCGGCATGAAGACAGGCGTGTCGACGATGCCATGCGCGGTGGTGAGCCGGCCGCGCCGGGCCGCGCCGTTGGTGGCGAGCAATTCGAAGCGCATTTACTGTAGCGGGGTCCGCGAGGTCGCCGTGAACCGTGGGTGGCCTGACATAGACGGTCACCGGCTCCGTTACACGATAAGCATCGCGTCGCCGTAGGAATAGAAGCGATAGCGCTCGGCGACGGCGTGGCGGTAAGCGTCGAGGATCCGCTCGCGGCCGGCAAACGCGGCGACCAACAACAGCAGCGACGAGCGCGGCAGATGGAAGTTCGTGAGCAGCGTGTCGACCACGCGGAAGCGATGGCCGGGCCGGATCGTCAGCTCCGCCGTGCCGTCGAGCGGCCGCACCCGACCGGTAGCGGCGGCCGCGCTCTCGAGCACGCGCACCGTCGTGGTGCCCACCGCCACTACGCGGCGGCCCATGCCCCGCGCGCGGTCGACGGCCTGCGCGGTGGCTTCGCTGAGAGTCGCGCGTTCGCCCGGAATACGGTGCGCTTCCACGGTTGACGCGGTGACCGGCCGAAACGTCGCGGGGCCGACGTGCAGCGTGACCGTGTGGATTTCGATGCCGGCTGCGCGCAACGCCTCGAGCATTGCGGTCGTGAAGTGCAATCCGGCCGTCGGTGCGGCCACCGAGCCCGGTGTTGCTGCGTACACGGTCTGGTACCGCTCCCAATCTTCCGGCGTCGGCTTGGCGTGGCGGGCGATGTACGGCGGAAGCGGCGGAAGGCCGTGTGTCTCCAGCAGCGCCGAGATCGTTCCGTTCTCTCGAGCGATCACACGTGTTCCGTCGGGGTCGGCGGCCATCACCCGCAGGCGCACGCCGCTCGCGCGCAGGTGCGCGCCCGGACGGCACCGCCGGCCGGGTCGAACGAGTGCGCGCCAGGCGCTGTCGTTCAGCGGCTGGACGAAGAGCAGCTC
This sequence comes from Candidatus Rokuibacteriota bacterium, assembly GCA_036802765.1. GTDB lineage: Bacteria > Methylomirabilota > Methylomirabilia > Rokubacteriales > CSP1-6 > AR12. The sequence continues at coordinate 15,299 of DAIRVP010000029.1, read as the reverse complement.
CACTGGCCGCCCGGCGTCGTCCTCGGCGAGCACGCGAGCGGGAATCACCCGCGAGTCGTTCACGACCACACAGTCGCCGGCGCGCAGCAGCCGGGGAAGGTCAGCGAACGTGCGGTCCTCGACCTGACCGTTCGCGCGCTCCAAGACGAGCAAACGCGAGCCATCGCGCGACTCCGCCGGCGCCTGGGCTATCAAATCGGGCGGCAGGTCATAGTCGAACTCGCCAATGTTCACGGCCTGTTAGTGTACATGCTCGGGACTGTTGACTGTGCGCGGCGCGCCCACCTAGAGTCGATTCAGAGGCCGCGCATGCTTGCCTGGCTCCTCGATCCCATCGCTGCAGGCCTCACCCGCCTCTACGGAAGTCCACTCGGTCACGACGTCGCGATCGTCTTCATCGTTGCATTGGTCCTCACGGTGGTCGTCGCGGCGCGCTGGAGCCGCTTTGGCTCTGCTGGCGTGACCGCCGCAGTCGGCGTGCCGCTGATGAGCCCCTCGGGGACGATGCGACTGTTCACCACCACGTCGACGATGTGGCGGCAGGCGCGGGGCAGCCGCGGCGTCGTGTGGTCGGTGGCCGCGTCGCTCGTCGCCGCCGCGATCAGCCTCTTTCCGCTCGCCGTCGGCGCGAGTCTGATGATCCAGGGCGAAATCGCACGTGGCGTCATCTATACGCTGCTCGGATACCTATGGATCTGGATGTTCCTCGGCTTGTTGCCCGTCTGGTTCGTCGCCGGATGGTACGCCTACGGCTTCTGGCCGAGCCTGCTCGGCAACGGGCTGCTGTTCCTCGTCCTCAGCTCTCCGGAGTGGCTGATGGCGCGCGCACACCGCGCGGCGCCCGAGGCCGGCGACGTGACCGCCCACGCGGCGGCAAACGAGGGAGCGCCATGAGGCGTTGGGTCCCGACGCTCACGATCGCGGTTGTGATGATGTTGAGCAGCACCGCCTCGGCGACGAATCTCGCCGACTTCCAACCGGTGGCCGGGCCGACGACCGTCGATCTGGGGCGCGATCTCGCTACGCTCAACGTCGGCGCCGACTACTACTTCATCGATGCCGCCAACACCAAGAAGCTGATGCAGGCGCTCGGCAACCCGCCCTCGGGTGGCGAGCTCGGAACGATCATTCCGAAGGGCAGCGCGCACTGGTTCGTCGTCGTCGAGTACGAGGAGACGGGCTATGTGAAGGACGAGCAGGGCGCGTCGCTCGATGCTGGCGCGTTGCTCGATTCCATCCGCAAGGGAACCGAGCGATCCAACGCGCAGCGCAAGGCGTCGGGACATTCCGCCATGCACGTGGTCGGCTGGGTGGAGCCGCCGCACTACGACTCTTTGAACAAGCGGCTGGTCTGGGCGCTCTCGGGGAAAGCCGACAACGCTGACCATGAAGTCGTCAACTTCAACACGCGTGTGCTCGGGCGCCACGGGCTCATCTCCGTCGTGCTGGTAACCGACCGCGAGAGCTTCGAGCGTGATCGCGCATTCGTGCCCGATCTCATCGGCGGTATCAGCTTCAAGCCGGGCAAGCGGTACGAAGAGTTCGTCAAGGGCACGGACAAGGTCGCGGAGTACGGACTGGCCGCGCTCGTGGCGGGCGGAGCGGGCGTCGCGGTGGTGAAGGCGGCGCAGATGGGACTCTTCGCACGCTTCTGGAAGGTCTTCGTGCTCGGAGGCTTCGCGGCGATCGGCGGCTTCTGGAGATGGCTCACCGGTCGGGGGAAGACGGCGACGGCCTAAATGGCGTCATCGGACGCGGGAATCGATCGCCGGCACGTCGCCGCGATGGCCGCGGAGCAGACGACCGGCGATCTCCTCGACACGTGGGCATTCTTCCGAGACGAATTCGAGCTCGAGGCTCAGAACGTCCTCGCAGCCGAGCTCGCACGCCGCGGCATCGCGGTCGACGAGCCCACGCTGACGGCGTATCGCGCGCGGCGCCGGAGCGAGGTCTTGACCACGCGCGAGGCGAGCATCGCGCGTTGCCGTTACTGCGCAAGGCTCGCCCCGAACGGCCTGACCGTCCGCTTCTACTTGCTCCTGCTGATCCCGATCTGGTCGACGACGATCCACTTCTGCGACGCGCACGAAGCCGAGGTTTCGCGACTGACGTCGCGGATCGCGCGGTGGCTGTCGAATCTTCTCTGGGGCGTACGCTACGCGCGCGTCCGAGCGGTGGCCGTCGCCGGCGCGCCCTAGCCGATCTTGCTGCCCGGCTCGACCGCCTGATCGACGTTCAGCAGGATGACTTCGCCGCGTGCGTTGTAGGCGCCCATGACGAGCACCTCGGAGACGAACGGGCCGATCTGCTTGGGCGCAAAGTTCACGACGGCGATCACGCGGCGGCCGATGAGATCGGCGGCCGCGTAGTGTGCGGTGATCTGAGCGCTCGAGCGTTTGGTTCCGAGCTCGGGGCCGAAGTCGATCCAGAGCTTGAGCGCCGGCCGACGTGCTTCGGGAAACGGCTGCACATCGGTCACGACACCGACACGCATGTCGACTCTTTCGAAGTCCGTCCATTGGAGCGGGGTGCGCGAGCCCGGATCTGGGCGCAGGTGGCCTGAGCGAGGTGCGTCGGGGCTGCGGTCCGCGGTCATCGCGTGGTGTTCGTGTTCAGCGAGCCGAGCGTGGTGCCGGGATAGAAGAACTCGAGGATCTTGTACGCGTTGTACCCCTGCTCGGCCATTCCCTTGGCGCCCCACTGGCACATGCCGGCGCCGTGCCCGTAGCCGCGGCCGGAGAAACGCGCCCACTCGCCGTCCACGGCCACCGCGAAGAGTGTGGATTTCAGCGTGTCGTAGCCGATCATCCGGCGGAAGTCGTTGCCGCGCAGGCGCGCGCTGCCGCGGGCGCCGTGCACGGTCACCACCGACGCGCGCAGCGACGGTGTCCGCTCGGTCACGTCGATTGCGGTGACGGGCCCGACGTTGACGTCGCCCTTGCGAAGCATGTCGCTGAGGTCGGCCAATCGCAGGTCGAGACTCCAGTAGAAGTGCGGCGATCCGGTGGAAAAGTCGCAGCGCACGGGCTTGAGCGCCGGCATGTTCCGCGCGGCGAAGATCATCCGTGGATCCTCGGTATACCCGCCGCTCTCCGTGTGGTAGAAAGCCGGGAAAACCTCGCCCTCCCAGAGCAGCACCTGGCCCGCTGTGTCCCGCACCGCGCCCCAGATCGGCGACGTCGGCGGCACGTAGCCGAAATACAGCTGGTGCAGCGTCGACGCGAGGATGTTGTACGGCTTTCCGGCCGAGAGGTTGCGCTGATGAGCCGCATACGTGCGGGCGACCACGGCCTGCGCGCGGAGCGTCTCGAGCGGCCACTTCTCGCTCGCCTCGGCGCGGACGACGCCGGCCACATAGTCTTCGAACGGCAGCTCGTTGACGACAGCGAGGCCATCGCCGCTGCGGATGATCTCGAGCACGCCAGGATAGTCCCGGCCGTTGAGCCGGATCGGACGCTCGCTGCGCAGGCGGAACGCCGGCGCGCGGCGCCCGTCGACGTCGATGGCGCCGACGACCGGGATCGCGCGCACGACATCGGCGCGCCGCGTCGCTGCACCGGCACCGACTTCGGCGATTTCGATCTCAGCGCCGCGCAGCTCCGCGACGCGCGCGCCATCAAGCAGGGCGACGCGGATCGTCTCCTGGGCTGCGGCGGGCGCCACGGTCGACAGCAGCATCGCGGCCGCAGTCAGGAGCGCAGCCCGCAGAACTCTCATCGGCGGCCGAAGAGCCAGAACAGCAGGGTGAGCAGCACCGACAGCACGATCGACGTGGCGATCGGAAAGTAGAACGACCAGTTACTACGCTGCACGTAGATATCGCCCGGCAGCCGCCCGAGCCACGGTACGCGGCCGACGAGCATGAGCACGACGCCCGCAACCGCGATGACGAGTCCGATGATGACGAGCGTCTTGCCGATGTCATGCACGCCGGCGGCCTCACTCAAAACAGCGTGCTCTGACCCGGCGCCGAGGCCGCGGGCGGCTGCTTGCCGAGGTGGACGTATGCCTCGCGGGTGACGCGACGCCCGCGCGGCTCGCGCGCGATGAATCCGATTTTCAGCAAGTACGGCTCGACGATCTCGGAGAGCGTCTCGGCGTCGTCGTTGATCGTCGCCGCCACCGCCTCGAGCCCCACGGGCCCGCCTCCGTAGACGTCCACGATCGCCTCCAGAAATCGGCGGTCGAGCTTGTCGAGGCCGCGCGCGTCGACGCCTTCGCGCTGGAGCGCATCGCGGGCGACGGCGTGCGTGATGACGCCGTCGGCCTTCACCTGGGCGTAGTCGCGCACGCGTCGCAGCAGGCGGTTGGCGATGCGCGGCGTGCCGCGCGAGCGGCGCGAGATCTCGCTCGCGCCCGCCGGCTCGATCTTGGCTTCGAGGATCGTTGCCGAGCGCGTGACGATACGCGCGAGCTCGTCATCCGAGTAGAAGTCGAGATGATGAAAGATGCCGAACCGCTCGCGGAGCGGCGCCGAGAGCATCCCCGGCCGCGTGGTGGCGCCAACCAGCGTGAACGGCGCCAGCCGATGCTTGATCGATCGGGCATGCATGCCCTTTTCCATCACGAAGTTGACAGCGAAGTCTTCCATCGCGGGATAGAGCAGCTCCTCGACGACGCGCGGCAGGCGATGGATCTCGTCGATGAAGAACACGTCCTTTTCAGCGAGGTTACTTATGAGACCGACGAGATCGCCGCCGCGCTCGATAGCGGGCCCGGCCGTCGTCACGAGAGTGGTTCCCATCTCGTTGGCGATGATGCCCGCGAGCGTCGTCTTGCCGAGCCCGGGCGGACCATAGAGGAGCACGTGATCGACGCACTCGCCCCGCTGCCGGGCCGCCTCTACGGAGACGCGCAGGCTGCCCACCGCCTGGTGCTGACCGACGTACTCCTCGAAGGTCCGCGGGCGGAGCGCGCGCTCGAATGGCGCGTCTTCCGGCGCCGCGGTGCGGCTGAGCATCCGGCTGTCCTCGGCCGCCACGCTCACGTCCTCTTCGCCGCCGCCTGGCTGCGATAGATCTCATCGAACAGCTCTTCCGGCGTGGTGATGGTCGGCCGCCGGCGCAGCGCGTCCGTGATCAGCTGCGAAGCCTCCGAGGGCCGATGGCCAAGCTGTTTGGTGAGGACTTCCCACACGAGCTCGCGCAGGCCCTCGGCATCGGGCGCCACTGTGCTCGGTGCGGGCGCCTCTGCCGGCGCGTCTTCGCGTGCCAAGGCGAACTTCGCGACCTTCGACGACAGCTGCGCCACGATGTTCTTGGCTTTCTGAGGGCCGATGCCGGGCAGCGCGCGGAGATATTTCTCGTCCTGACGCGCGATCGCCGCCGCCAGCTCGGCGACGGGCGCGGCCAGTGCCCGCGCGGCGATCATCGGCCCGATATCCTTCACCGTGATCAGCCTCTCGAAGAACTCCTTGTCGAGATCGGACGTGAAGCCGATCAACACGGGGCGGGGCTGGTCGCGCGTGGCGTGATAGTAAATGACCAGGCCCAGCTCGCTGGCCTTGTCACCGGTCTCTGCGTGGGCTCCCTCGAGCGCGCGCAGGGCGATTGGCGGCAAGAACACCTCGTAGCCGACGCCGCCAACTTCCAGAATGATCCGATCCCCGAGTCTGCGGCGCAGCCGTCCGCTCAGGGTGGCAATCATGCCAGCCGTCCTCCTGCGCGCGAGAAGCCCGTGAGCGCCAGCGCAAGCGCGTCCGCCACGTGGCTCGGTCGCGGCGCCACGGACAATCGCAAAAGGCGGCGCACGGCCTCCTGGATTTGCGCTTTGGACGCCGTGCCGTGCGCGGCGATGGCGCGCTTGACCTCGGCGGGCGCCAACGCCAGCACCGGGATCTTGTGCTGCTCCGCCGCGAGACAGATCACCCCCCGCGCGTGCGCCATCAGGAGCGCGGTGCGAGGAAAGCTGTATTCCGCGTACAGATCCTCGATGACGACGGTCGACGGCGTGTGGTCGGCGAGCAGGCGATCCACACCGTCGTAGATCTGCTGCAGGCGTGAAGCGAGGGGTTGCTCGCTCTCGGTGGCGATGACACCACTGACGACGACAGCAGCGGCCGCTGGGCCGGGCTCGATGAGCCCGTACCCGGTGGCCACGAGGCCCGGATCGATGCCGAGGAGTCGCTGGCTAGGCAGCCGAGATAGCCTCGAGGACCTCGTCGGGAATGTCGTAGTTGGCGTAGACCGACTGTACGTCGTCCAGCTCCTCCAGCGCCTCGATCAGCTTGACGACAGAGGTGGCGTCCTTCGTCTCGACCCGGACGGTCGACTGAGGCACGTAGGTGACCTGTCCTTCGATGATCGGCACGCCCGCCCGCGCCAGCGCGTCGCGCACGGCGTCCATTTGAGCAGGCGCCGTCGTGATCTCGAAAGCTTTTTCGGCGCGACGCACGTCGGCGGCCCCGGCGTCGAGCGCCTTCTCGAGGAGATCGTCCTCGGAGATCTTGTCGGCGTCCACGGAAATGATGCCCTTCCGCTCGAACATCCACGCGACGGCGCCGGAGGCGCCCATGTTGCCGCCGAACTTCTCGAACGTATGTCGGATCTCCGGTCCGGTGCGGTTTCGATTGTCCGTCAAGACGCTGACCATGACGGCGACGCCGCCGGGCGCGTAGCCTTCGTAGGTCACCTCTTCGTACGATTCACCAGGGAGCTCGCCGGTGCCCTTCTGGACGGCGCGCTTGATGTTGTCCTGCGGCATGTTGACTTCCTTCGCGGACTCGATGGCGGCCTTCAGCCGCATGTTGCCCTTCGGGTCGCCACCGCCGTTCTTGGCGGCGACCGTGATCTCGCGAAGAATCTTCGAAAAGAGTTTGCCGCGCTGGACGTCCGCCTTGCCCTTCTTGCGCTTGATCTGCGACCACCGAGAGTGCCCTGACATCGCCGTTAACCTCTTTCGTTCGAGAGTGCGGACTTGAGCCGCTTCACACGCTCCAGCCGACGATCACGGCGGGCCACCGCCGCCTGCCAACGCCGCCGTTCACCCTCGGTGCGGGGCGTGAACGGCCGACACGGCTCTGGCCGGAGATCACCACCCAGATGTACGTACGTCAGGTACGCCGTACAGGCGTGGCGAACGTCGCCGCTCCACGGCTGCTCGGCCAGGACCTTCACGCCCACCTCGAGCGACGACGTGCCGACGTAATTGAGGCCTGCCTTGAAGGTCACGACCTCGTGCGTGTAGATAGGTGTGTAGAAGTCCATCGCGTCCAGACACGCCGTCATCACCAGCCCTCTGCAATAGCGCATCGAGAGGATGCCTCCGGCCTCATCCAACTCCATCAGCATCTTGCCCGGAAACATCATGTTGCCGAAGAGCGCGTCCTCGGGCAACACCGCCCGCGCCGACTCGAAGCGCCACTGGAACTCCTCGTTGGCGGCGGTGTCTACGTCTTTCACGCGCGCGGCCTTTTCGGCGAAGCGCGCGATCCGGTGTTCACGGCGGGCCTGCGCGGCCTCGACCAACGCGCGTTCGGTAGTGTCGCGTGGCTCGATCTTGACGCCGACGGGGCGTGGGCGCTCATGTGCGTCGAGTGCGACGAAAACCAGATGCGAGTTCAGCGTGACTGCGCGCTGGCCGGTTGCAACGCTTTCCGCCCAGACCCGCACGCTCACCTCGAGTGACGACGTCCCGATGTACTCGACGCGCGCGCGGAGGATGGCGATCTCGCCCACCTTCACCGGATGCAGGAAATCGATGTCGTCCATCGCGCCGAGGACGACGGTTCCCCTTGCGATGCGCGCGGCCGCCATGGTCCCCGCCTGCGTGATCCACTGCATCATGCGGCCGCCGTGGATCTGCCCCGGCGCGCCCGCATGCTCCGGGAACACCCACTGGATCGTCTCGGTGACGGTATCGGCAATCGACGGCATGAACACGAGCGCCCCCGGGAGCGTTCGTCGGGGGCGCCGGCTTGTTTCTAGCACGGCCGCGTGCCGGCGCGCAAACGCGCCGGCAGGTCAGCGAGCGGAGGTTTTCAGGAGCCGGAGGCGGTGGCGGCAGCAGCCGCGGGCTGGTCCGTGCCGTGGCGCTGGATGCGGTCGCTCGTGAGACGGACGCGAGCACCAGCGGCGCTGTCGCCGGTACGCGCCGCTACATTCTCGGCCAGACGAAGCGCGAGCTGCGCAGCATCGCGGTCACCGAGACGCGCGAAGCCTTCTGCGACGCGCAGCGCCCCGTCCGTCGCGTGCTCGGCGCGGGCGCGGAAAAGCCCGACGAGCAACAGCTCACGGGCGGTTGGCTTGGACTCACGCACTCGATCCGTCGCTGCCGCCAATCGCAGCGACGCTTCGGCGGTCTCGACCGGAGCGCGCCAGCCACGTGAGCGAAGGGCCAACTGACGAGCTTCGCGCCACGCCTGTACGGCGCCCGGGAGATCGTGCCGGGCCAGCGCGTCATCCATAGCGGCCACCTCCGCCAGCGGCTCCGTGCCGCGCGCGTCGGCGGCGCGCGTACGGGCGGCTGCTATGGTTTCGAGCGCGGCGAGGCCCGCAAACACCAGCGCGAGGACGATGACCGCTCTCGCTGACTTCCGCATGACAACCTCCCTCGGAATGGATCGGCCCACCCTTCGCGATGGCAATGCGAATGCCAAACCCGAGGACACCGGCTGGCCCGCGAATTCACAAGGGTTTTCATGCAGCCGCGGACGACGCGGGCGGGTGCTTTGCCCGACCCGCGCGCACGGGCCGGGCGTCACGCCGCGGGATCAGGCACGCAACCGCGGGTCGAGGAGATCCCGCAAGCCATCACCGAGGAGGTTGACCCCGAGCACCGCCAGCAGGAGGGCCCCGCCGGGGAAGACGGCCACCCAGGGAGCGGTAGCGAGGAACGTTTGGCCGTCCGCCAGCATTGCGCCCCACGAGATCGTCGGCGACTGCGCCCCGAGACCGAGGAACGACAGCCCGGCCTCGGCCACCATGTTGCCGCCGACGCCGATGGTCGCGGCCACGAGCAGCGGGGCGAGCGCATTCGGAAGGAGATGGCGCAGCATGATCGCGCGATGGCCTCCGCCGAGCGCCTTCGCCGCCTGAACGAAATCACGCGCCTTCAGCGACAGCACTTCGCCACGCACGACGCGTGCGATCGTCGTCCACCCGAGCGCGACCAGGACCAGAAAGACCTTGTCGAGGCCCGGACGCTCGAACACGGCGATGAGCCCGATCGCGAGCACGAGCGACGGAAACGCCATGACGACGTCGGTCACACGCATCAGCGCCGAATCAACCGCGCCGCCGAAATACCCGGCGAGCAGGCCGATCCCGCAGCCGAGGACGACGACCAGCGCTTCGACACCTACCCCCACCGCGAGCGACACGCGTCCGCCCCAGAGGATTCGAGAAAGGACGTCACGGCCAAGCGCATCGGTGCCGAGCGGATGGCTCCGCGTCGGCGGCTCGAGGGTCGCGCCGCCGCCGGCGGCGACCGCGTGCGGATCTTCGGGCGCCAGCATGGGGGCCAGGAGCGACGCCGCGGCAAAGAGCGCCACGAGCACCGCGCCGGCGACGAATCCGCGGTGCCGCAGCGGCCTAGGCCCGGACGGCATCCCGCATGCGCGGATCGATCACCAGGTACGCAAGATCTACAAGGAGGTTGCCGAGGACGTACACGAGCGCGAAGACCAGGACCGCTCCCATCACGACCGGCAGGTCACGCTGTCCCATGGCAGCGACGAGAAGTCGACCCACGCCCGGCCAGGCGAAGACGGTTTCGGTGAGCGGGGCGCCGACGAGTAGATCGGCCAGACCGATGCCGATCACGGTGATGACCGGAACGAGCGCATTCCGCAGCGCATGCTTGCCGAGCACGGTCCATTCGGACAATCCCTTGGCGCGCGCCGTCGCCATGAAGTCCTGCCGAACGACCTCGAGCAGGCTCGAGCGCGTCATACGCGCGACGGTTCCGGTGTGTAGAGCGCCGAGAGTGAATGCGGGCAGGATCAAGTGACTGACGGAGCCGTCGCCATAGCCTGAGACGGGAAGCCAGCCCAGCGTCACGGCGAAGACGAGCGCCAGCATCAGCCCGAGCCAGAAAACCGGCGTGGAAATTCCGAGGACGGCGACCCCCATCAACAGGTGGTCGATGATGGATCCCGCGCGAATCGCGGCCAGCGCGCCGACGACGACGCCGAGCACCACGGAAATGAGTGTGGCGGCGAGCGCAAGCCGGACGGTCGCGGGCAGGCGCTCGATGATCACCTCGCGCACCGGACGCTGCTCGCGGAACGACTCGCCAAGGTCGCCGCGGGCCACACGTCCGAGCCACACGGCGTATTGAAGCGGCAGCGGCCGATCGAGGGCGTAGTCACGTCGCAGCCGCTCGAGCGTTTCGGGATCCGCGCGCTGGCCCATCGCCGCGCGCGCGGGATCGCCGAGGGCGACCGCATTCAAGGCGAAGACGAGGACCGTGATGCCGAGGACGACGGGCAACAGCGCGGCGAGCCGCGCCGCAACGGAGCGAAGCAGTCCCGTGCCCATTGACGAGCTGAGTGTAGCAAGCGACGCCGAGCAGGATGCGCCTCTGGACCGTCCATCCCAAGTATCTCGACGCTCCCGGCCTCGTCGCGCTCTGGCGTGAAGCGTTGTTGGCGCAGGCGGTGCTGCGTCGCAGAGGGCGCGGATACGCGCGGCATCCGCAGCTCATCCGATTTCGTCGATGTCCGAGGCCGGCGTGCGCGGTCGCCGAATACCTGCGCGACATTCACATCGAATCCGAGAAACGCGGCTATCGCTTCGACGCGGCCCGTATCGGCCGGCGATTTGATCGCCGCTTCATCGGCGTCACACGTGGGCAGCTCCTCTACGAGTGGCGGCACCTGCTCGGTAAGCTGCGGCGTCGCGATTGTGCGCGATGGATGGCGCTGATACACGTGCGGCGTCCCCAACCGCATCCACTATTCCGGGTCGTCCCCGGCGCGATCGAAGACTGGGAGCGGCCTCGGCGGCGACGCGTGTCGCCGCGCGGCTAACGTTCCAACCAGACCTTACGCAGCGGCGCGAGGAATTCCGGCGCCGTGGACTGCGGGCTACGCTCGAGGCCTTTCACGTATGGCTTGATCAGCGCGCGGCTGGCGTAGAAGTAGAGCGAGACCCAGACCGCGTCGTCGAGAATGATCTGCTCGGCCTCCTGGTAGCGCTTCATCCTCGGCGCGCCGGGCGCCATCGCGTCGGCCTCGTCGAGCAGTCGATCGACGGCGGGGTTGCGATAGCGCGAGGTGTTGCCCGGAGCACCGACGTTCCGGCTGTGAAACAGCACCGTCAGGAAGTTCTCGGGATCGGGGTAGTCCGCGATCCAACCCTGACGAAAGAAGCCGGCGCCGCCGTCGTCGACCACCCTGATGTGTGCGGCCCAATCGAGGCGTCGCAGCTCGAGCGGGACGCCGATCTCCTTGAGCTGGGCCTGCAGCACCTCGGCGATGCGCTGGTTGGCGTCGCTCGTGTTGAAGTTGTAGGCGACCGCGCCCAATCCGCGTCCTCCCGGAAAGCCGGCCTCCGCCAGCAGCGCCTTCGCGCGCTCGCGATCAAGGGGCAGCCGGCGCGCGGTCGCCGTCCAGCCCGCGAGCACCGGGGGCACGATGCCCTGAGCGGGCCTGACGCATCCCTCGAGCAGACGCTCCACGATGATCGATGGATCGATCGCGTGCGCGATCGCGCGGCGTATGCGCACGTCGGTGAACGGCGCGCGCTCGACGTTGAAGCGCAGCGCGCTCGTGCCGAGCGTCGGCCAGATCGCCACATCGGCTTTGAGCTTGGGATCGGCCTGCACGGCCTGACACCGGCCCGTCGGGATGTCGCTCACGTCGAGCTGCCCCGCGACATATTCATTGAAGCGCGTGGCCTCGGCGGGAATGACGCGGAACACGACGCGCTCGAGCGACGCTGCGCCGCGGAAGTGGTCCGGGAATCGCTCGAGCACGACCTGATCGTCGCGGCGCCACGACACGAACCGAAACGCGCCCGTGCCGACGGGGTGACTCGCGAAGCCTGCACCTCGCTTTTCCGTCTCCTCGCGCGGCACGATCGAGGCCGCGTCGTAGGCGATCAGGTGCAGGAACGGCGCGAACGGCCGGTCGAGTCGCAGCTCGACGGTCGTGTCGTCGACGACCCTCACCCCGGCGATGTCGGGCGCAGCACCCTTGATGAATTCCTTAGCGCCGACGAGCTTCTCGAAGACCCATGGGCGCTTGCCACGGGCGGCGCGCTCGAAGGAGTACTTCACGTCTGCGGCGCGCAGCTCACGCCCGTTGTGGAACTTCACGTCCCGGCGCAGGGCGAACGTATACGTCCGCTGATCGGCCGACACGGTCCAGCGCTCGGCGAGCGCGGATGTAGGCATGAGCTTGTCGTCCAGCTCGAGCAGGGCGTCGAAGACCTGACGAATGACCGCGGAGGACGTCAGATCGGTCGCGTGGGCGGGATCGAGCGTCGGCGGATCGGAAACGAAGACCATGCGCAGCGTGCCGCCTGATTTCGCGGCGCCGGCATCGCCCACCAGCACGGCGGCGAAGAGGGCAAACAACAGCGCGGCGGCGAGCGCCGCGCGGGTCACGAGCTGGGCTCGAGTGCGACCGTGCTGAGCCGGTGCAGCCCGGTGGGATGCAGGCGCAGATTTCGGACCTCGGGCCGAGTCACGCCCCACACGAGCCGGACGTAAATCGGAATCCACGGCATGTCCTCGGCGAGCAGCGCCTGTGCGCGTTGATAGAGCCGCGCGCGCTCGACACGCGAGGACAGCTGGCTGGCGCGAATGAGCACGTCATCCAGACGCGGGTTGCGATAGAAGGAGAAATTCCGCGCGAGCGTGCCCGGTCGCGCCCCTTCGCTCGTCGACAGCGGAAAGAGCAGCAAGTGCGGATCGCCGCCGGTCACCGCCGCCTCCGTCAGCGCGATCTCGTGAGCGCCCGCCTGGTGGGCCGCGCGCACGGCTTCCTTCGGCTGCAATTGCACTCGCACCGGGATGTCGGAAGCCCCGAGCATGGTGCCGATGGCTTCGGCGAGCTTCGGGACGTTCACGCCGTCCGCGATCTCGGAGGACGCGAGCAGCGCAGCGGTGGCGCCTTTGGGCCAGGCGCCCTGCGCGAGCAGCGCGCGAACCTGGACCCGCGTGCCGCCGAGCACCGGTCCGCCTTCGCGGCGCGCCCAGACGCCGGGTGGGACGAACGACTGCAGCGGCACGGCGGCGCGATCGAGGACCGCGGCGAGTCCGGCGGGGTCGAGCGCCGCCGCGACGGCCTGTCGCAGCGGCTTGCGCGCGAACGGCTCCTTCTCCGTCTGAAACGCGAGATAGCCAATGCGCAGACCGGGGATGGAGAGCGCGCGCTCCGCTCGGCGCGGTGCCCCGGCAGGGAACCAGATGTCGAGCGCGCGCGCGTCCATCTCCGCCTCCGCGTGATCGTCACTGCCGACCTCGAGGAAGACGATGCGTTCGGCGCGCGGCGCGCCGCCCCAAGCGCCGGGCACGGCTTCGAGCGCCATGCGTCCGGGTGAGGCGTCGACGACGCGGTAGGGCCCCGTTCCGACGAGACGGACGGTGCCTTCGGTCGAGCTCGCGGCGCGCGAAATGGCGAGCGCAGGATGCGCGAGGACGGTCAGTAGTGGCGCGTACGGCTGCATGAGCACGATGTGGACGGTGCGCGCGTCAGCCGCGCGGACTTCTTTGATGACGCCGGGAACGCCGCGCAACAGCGCCACCCACCCAGCGGCCGGATTCGACGGATCAGCCCTGAGCCCGCGACCAAAACTGGCGACGACATCGGCCGCGGTGAACGACGCACCGTCGGCAAACTTTACGCCGTCCCGGAGCCAGAAAGTCCACGTCAGCCCGTCCTTCGAGACAGCCCAGCGCGTCGCGAGCGACGGCTCGACGTCGGTCGAGCCTTCGCGGTACGCCACGAGTGTGTCGAAGACCTGCCGTGAGATGAGCGGCACGGCGCCGTCGACAGCGCTGGACGGCTCGAGCGTCGACGGCACTCCGGCCACTCCGACACGTAATTCCTTCCGTGTCTGCGCCGAAACGGGAATTATCCACAGCCGCGAAAAAATCGGGCACGCGAGCAGAATCGTGATGAAGAAACAGGCGCGCAGCATCTTCGACAACGACATCGCCCTCTTCTTATACGTGGAACCGCTGGTGGACGCCAACCGTTTCGAGGCAAACGAGATGCTTGATGGTGCGGTATGAAACTTGCTCTATCGGTGGGCAACGCGCGACGGCGCGGTACGGCGGAGACGAGCCGTTGCGGATGGGCGAAAGGCGCGTAAGTCCGCGCGCGGAAACGCCGCCGAAGGACCTGACAACCTTGACTTTCTTTTTTACAGCCGCCTATACTCGATCAGCGTTTGGAGCGCTTGAGCGAGAGAGGCACACGAGGGGTCAAGAGAGAAGGGATGGGCTATGAAGGAGTTCGACAAAAAGAGTAGCCCCGGCCGAGAGGGCTTCTCAAAGTTCCTTCCCGCCTCTATGTCCGACTCGAGCACGCGCCGTCGATTGACCGAGTACGAGATCCAGGTTCAGGACCTCCAGGCATACGTGCGCTCGCTCGAAGCGGAAACCGTGCATCTTCGCAAAAAGCTCGAGGATACGCCGAAGGATTTCATGGTGATCGAGAACAAGCTGCGCGAGGCGAATCGTCAGCTCGTGCAGGCGTTCAATCAGAACGAAAAGCTCGTCAACGCCCTCTACGAAGCGCGCGAGCAAATCACCGCGCTCAAGGAGGAAGTCGATAAGCTCTGCGCGCCGCCCTCGACGTACGGTGTGTATCTCTCCGTGAACGACGACGGCACCGTCAACATCCTCGCGCAGGGTCGCAAGGTCAAAGTCAACCTGCATCCCTCGATCAAGGCCGAGACGATCAAGCCCGGTCAGGAACTCGTCCTCAACGAAGGTCTCAACGTCGTCGAGACCGCGGGGTACGAGGTGCAGGGCGATGTCGTCATTCTCAAGGAGCAGCTCGATCCGGAGCGCGCGGTGGTGACCCTGCGCGCCGACGAAGAGAAGGTCGGCATCATCGCCGATCCGCTGCGCGCGCTGCGCCTGAAGACCGGTGATCACCTGTTGATGGATGCGAAGTCGGGATATCTGCTCGAGAAGCTGCCGAAGAGCGAGGTCGAGGACCTCTCGCTCGAAGAAGTTCCCGACATCGGCTACGAGCAGATCGGCGGACTCGGCACGCAGATCGAGGCGATCAAGGACGCCGTTGAGCTGCCGTACCTCTACGCCGATTACTACAAAGAGCACAAGCTCACGCCGCCCAAGGGCGTGCTGCTCTACGGGCCTCCCGGCTGCGGCAAGACCATGAT